>CAJXMT010000193.1 GCA_913056155.1 uncultured Cryomorphaceae bacterium | reverse complement strand
AATTGAAACATTTTTGACGGAAAAACGGTACTTTTGCACCCGAATCACGGCGATTGGCCAAAGAAAAAATACCGACTGCTCAAAAAAGATTATAGTGTGAATACGGTATTCAATAGTAGTTTCTTGGAATATTCATTTTATGAAGTACCAAAGGTATAAATACTCAGCAGAAAATGAACTCATGTATTACGAGTTTTATAGCGTTGGTCCAAAAGGCCATATAAAAAAAGTGATCGAGTTTTCAGAAACTAACGTTGAAGATGTTTACAATCTTGCTTTTGGAGATTATGATGAAATAACGGGAAAAATCAGTGATAGAGTTGTTACTAATAATGGGGACAGCCTAAAGGTGTTGTCCACAGTTGCTTCATCGGTGTATGCGTTCACTTCAAAACGACCGGAAGCATGGGTTTTTGCAACCGGAAGTACTTCCGTACGTACAAGGTTGTATAGAATGGGTTTAACTAATAATTTAGCAGAGATTTCCGAAGACTTTCATGTTTATGGTTTGAAAGAAGACCAATGGGAAGACTTTTTTATTGGTGAAGATTATAAAGCATTTTTAGTCAAAAGAAAATAATTACTTTTGTGTCATGGAGCCAAAAGACTTGAATAAAAAGAAAACTCCGATTGTAAAAATCGATAAAGAACTCGAAAAGCATCGAGGAAAGGTTCTATTCCCTGAAAAACTCAAGAGAGCAAATAAAATTCTCAAGCGAGTTGGATTACCTAATGTATAGCCTTACAATGTTTTATGACCCCTGAGAATATGAGGGTATTGATGAGTTGTCAATAATTTTTTGATTTTCGTCCATTTCTCACTTTAAGAAGCATTGAGGAATTTTGGTTTTTGGCAGAGGGCGATGGCTTGTTTTGCCGAGAATGGATTGCAGATTCAATTGAAACATTTTTGACGGAAAAACGGTACTTTTGCACCCGAATCACGGCGATTGGCCAAAGAAAAAATACCGACTTCGGGAATGCCGAGTCGATAGCAGCTCGCTCAAACGGCGAGAAAAACTTTCAATAACATGTTTACTTTTAAGGCAGGAGGAGTGCCTGAGCATTTCAACACTCCATGGAATTTAGCCACCGAGAAAAACCCCGACATTTTTAACCGATATGAATTGCAATGGACTGATTACCCCGGCGGAACCGGTGATTTGCTTCACGCGTTGGATACCGGTGAATTGGATGTTGCCGTACTTTTAACCGAAGGTGCCGTAAAAGGCATTACAAGCGGTATTCCGGCAAAAATTGTGCGTTTTTACGTCAATTCCCCTTTGCGATGGGGCATCCACACAAAAAATGGAGCGGGAATTCTATTTCCCGCCGGTATGCAAGGCAAAAAATACGCCGTTTCGCGATTGAACAGCGGCTCGCACTTGATGAGTTTCGTCAATGCGAAAAAACACGGTTTGGAAATCTCTCCCGATGATTTTGAAATTGTGGGAAATATTGAGAGTGCACGACGTGCGCTGAAAAACGAATCTGCCGGTTTATTCCTGTGGGAGCGCTTTACTACAGAACCCTATGTGGAGAGCGGCGAGTTTGAACGCATTGGTGAATGCCCTACACCGTGGCCGAGTTTTGTGGTGGCTGTGCGGAATGAGGTCATTCACAATAACGAGGCGGAGTTGAGTGAAATTTTGGATCACGTTTTTATGAAAGCGCTCCAACTCAAAAGTAATCCCGATTATGCCGTGCCTTTTATCGCGGAAAAGTTTCGGTTAAATCCCCGGCGCACTGCAGAGTGGTTGAGTCAAGTGGAGTGGAACGTGAACAACCGCGAGAATGATGAGGCGCTGTTGGAAGTAGTGGATACGCTGCAACAATTAGAAATCATACCTCCGCAAAACACATCGGCCGTGCTCGATGAAATCAGGTATTACGTAAAATCACTGCAAAGTGCTTAAAAAAAAAATGAGGGTTGGCAGGGAGCTGCCAACCTTTATTTTACACCTCTGAAAAAGGTTTCCAATTCGTTGAGGGTTTGCGTGTTGGTTTCGGCAATATCTTTTAAAATTTTACCCTCGTGCAAAATGATGATGCGCGAGCAAATTTCGGCCACGTGTGATAAATCATGGCTGGAAATCATTACGGTAATGTTTTGCTCGGCAATAATTTGAGCGATGACTTCACGTAATTTGAATTGTCCCGAGGGATCTAAATTGGCAAAAGGTTCATCTAAAATTACAATTTTAGGATTCCCGATAAACGCTGCCGCAATGCCCGTTTTTTTGCGATTCCCCATCGATAAGTCTCGAATAAAGGCCTTTTTGCCCGTGATTTCATTGTTGAACATAGGCTCAAACCTACTCAGTTGCGCGTTTAAATCATCTCGACTCACACCGTGTGCAGAGGCTGCAAATTCGAAGTATTCATCGGGTTTTAAAAAGTCTATCAAAAAGCCGTCGTCTAAATATGCGCCGGTGAACTTTTTCCAATCTTCGCTTTTATTTACGGTGAGTCCGCCCAATTTCACCTCGCCGGCGTCAAGCGGTATTAAATCCAGCAACGATCTGAAAAGTGTGGTTTTTCCCGCGCCGTTATTCCCAACCAAACCCAAGCACTCGCCCGGTTTTACTTCTAATTTTTCAACGTCCAGTGCTGTGTGATCTCCGTATGTTTTACGGGCATTTTCAATACTAATGTGGTGCGTATTTTTCATTTGTTTTCTTTTTTATCGGTCAGAGCCGAATAACGTTTCCGGCTTATTTCACCGGCCGGTAATTCCTAAATCTGTTTTTTGATCTGTACCTGCGGCTTTTTGCGAAAGTGGCAGGGCTCTGACCAAAATTATTGCAGTATTAATCTTTTCGCCTGAATCCCATCGCCATAGCGTGTTTTTTCTCCCTGAAGTTATCGGCAATACCGCTGATCCAAAATTTATGCATCGCCAAGCTCAAAATGCCGATAGCTGCAATTACCGCGTAACCCGCGTAGCGCTCAAAAAAGAAACTCACGGCAAAAAATATAAATACGGGAACCACTAAAAGTGGAATCATAATTAAAAACTGGACGGCTGAGGTGCCTTGGTAGTTGAATACACTGCCGGCGTCGAGGTCTATTTTTTTGCGCTGGTAGGTGGAGAAAAAAAGTAAAATGTAGAGGTTGACTCCTACATTGTAAACGGCAAAAACCGTGTGACTGATCATGAGTTCAGCATCCAAAAAGCCGTAAAACAGTGAAAGTGCAAAACTGATGCCCACTAACAGACTCAACAAGCGGAATTTGGCGCGGTAGTAATCTTCAATTTGGATATTTCGGGAAAAGATACCGTCAAAAAATTTGGCCTCCCAGGCGCTTAAAAACTGACCGTAGTTCATGGCCGCAAAAGCGGTAATAAAGGTGCCTATAAAAGCGAGCATGGGTGTGTTGTATTCTGCTACCTCCGTTCCGGGTTTGTAAAAAATTAAACCGTAAGCCGTAAAAAATACGGAGAGTAACATGACGCTGCGCGTGCGTTTATTGCGCAATATGAGTTTCCATTCCATGGCGGTGAGTTGGGAAATCGGGTCTTTACCGCTCCATTCCAGCCTGCTTAAAAAACCGGATTTTTTGGCACTTACTTTCCACATTTCACCGTAGCGGTTTTCAGCGAGGTGGCGCTGATTGAGGCGGTAAGCCAAAACGGGCATTACGGCCAACAGCAAGGCTGCGGGACTTGCCAAAAGGTCGCCAAAAATAAATTGAGACACATGGGTAAGGGCGATATTTTCGAGCATTTCGGTAGCGAAAATCCCGGCCAAAATAACAACCATCAACAAGGCGGCTTTGAAGTTACCGGCGAAAACACGGCGCAGGTAATCGGCGATGAGCGAGTTAAACAGCATGAGAAATACCATACCGGCGGTAAAAAATACGCCGGCGGCTAAACCTTGCTCAGGTAATGCGGCTCTGACCGAGAATGGAATAATAAAGAGGAGTAGCAATGCATTGAAAAAGTTAAATACCGAACGAATGAGTAGAAGGTGAATGAGCTTTTTGTAATAAACGGGCTGTAAAATGTAATGCTTGATGTTGATGCCCGCACTCGATTGAAAAAAGAACCGCATAATAAGATCAGAGAGGAGGATGTATAGCAAGAATTGTGATGCAACTTGAATGACGGTTTCGTTCTCTGCGGTGTTTTTGATTGCAATTTGCGGTAAGAAATATCCCAAAAGGGCAAATCCGGCAAGAAAGTAAACGACAAAAAATCCCACTAACAGTTTGGCCGGCCATCCGCCGCGAACAAAGCCTTTTCTTACGGTACTTTTATAAGCGTGTTTAAAAAGCAATTTGATTAACCCCAATGCATTCATGCACACAAAAGTAGCGTTTTAAAAAAAGAGTGGTGCAGCTTTTTTGACGGGCGGTGATTCTGTGGGATTAACGGCTAATGAGGAGATTGTGGAGGGGGATTTCTCAATTCAAAGCAACCATATTCATAGGGTTTTATAGAAAGCTTATGATTCTATCATTTCTGTGAATTCAGATTGATCCGCTAAAATACGACTCACTAATTCATTTGAAACGGAATCGTATTCAACGGTATAATTTAAACCGTAAAATGTATCA
>CAJXMT010000192.1 GCA_913056155.1 uncultured Cryomorphaceae bacterium | reverse complement strand
GGAAAACTTATTGAACCGCATTTTGGAAAGAGCTAAATTCTTGGCACAATCGGGTAAAAAAGTGAACGCCTCAGCCCCGCTCCACTTTTTCCTGCACAATGAAGTTACTCGAGAGTTGTTTTATTCAGAACCCCAACTCCTCAACACATTTACTCAACTCGATGATTTTGATGTTTTTACGGCTGTCAAAAATTGGCAACAACACCCCGATAAAATTTTAAGCACATTGTCGAAAATGCTGATTAACCGAAGACTGCCGCGTGTAGAATTGCGCAGGAATAAGGTTGAGCAGGCAGAATGTGATGAAAAAACCCAATTACTCATAAAAAAGACCGGTTTTACCGCTGATGAGGCCAAATATTTTGTTTACAGCGATAAAGTGGAAAACCGCGCTTACATACCCAACACACACAAAATCAATATATTACGAAAAAACGGAACCGTAGTTGATGTTTCTGAAGAAGCTGACCTTTTAAAAACGGATGCGCTTTCAGCATCGGTGAAGAAATACTTCATCTGTTATCCCAAAAACGTTTAATTTTGGCGCGATTTAATAATAGAGAATCGGAATACGCACACCCCGATTTTTGAGCATAAAATTATTTTCAATACCCAATGGAATTTACCGCTGAACAATTAGCCGAACTGTTACAAGGCACCGTAGAAGGAAATAAAGACGCTGCTGTCTCTTCCCTCGCAGGTATTGACAACGCGGGAAAAAATGCATTGACTTTCTTCTACAATCTCGACTATATTCACGAATTATATACTACTGATGCGGGCATTATAATCATAAACGACTCCTTTACGCCCGATAAATCATTCTCCAACAACCCCACACTCATAAAAGTAGCTGATGCGCGCATGGCTTTTGGTCAGGTACTCAAGGTTTACAAAGAGTATAAAACAGCCCAAAAAAACGGCATTCACCCCACAGCCGTAATTTCAGAAACAGCACAAATTGGTGAAAACGTGTATTTGGGTCCTTACTGTTTTGTAGGGGAAAACGCACAAATTGGAAACGACGTCAAAATTTACGGCCATGCTTTTATCGGCGAGGATGTAAAAATCGGTGACCGCTCCATTTTCAGCAGTGGAGTTCGAATAAATGATGAATGCATAATTGGTGAAGACTGCATTTTCCAATCCGGCGCAGTAATCGGCAGCGATGGATTCGGCTTTCAACCCGACAGCACCAACCGGTACGAAAAAATTATTCATGTGGGCAATGTGATTATTGAAAATCACGTTGAAATTGGCGCCAACACCACCATCGACCGTGCCACTTTTGGTTCTACACGCATCAAACAGGGTGTTAAGCTGGACAACCTCATTCAAGTGGGACACAACGTGGAAATAGGTGAAAACACCGTTATTGCCGCACAAAGCGGTATTGCCGGCTCCGTTAAAATAGGTCGTGATTGCATGATTGGCGGTCAAGTGGGTTTTGCCGGTCATCAAAAAATAGGCGACGGAGTAAAAATTGCCGCACAAAGCGGAATTCAAGGCGATGTTGAAAAAGAAACCATTTTGCAAGGTTCACCGGCTTTTGAAATTGGGGAATACAAACGTTCATACGTCATGTTTAGAAAACTGCCCGATATGAAAAACCAACTGGACAAACTCAAGAAATCATTTAATAATTAATCCACTCAGGGAAATACCTAAATTTTCGCTATGGCGGACAAACAAAGAACATTAGAAAAAGAAGTCAGCTTACAGGGCATCGGTTTGCACACCGGCCAAAAAACAACCGTTACCATTAAACCGGCACCTGAAAATCACTGGTACAAGTTTAAGCGTACAGATCTGGAAGGAAATCCCGTAATCAAAGCTGACGTGGATTATTTGCATACTACCATGCGCGGCACCAGTCTCAAGCACAACGGTGCCGAAGTTCATACAACCGAACATATTTTAGCCGCACTTTACGGTTTGCGCGTTGATAATGCGCTTATTGAAATAGACGGTCCTGAAATTCCCATTTTAGACGGCAGCGCAAAATATTTTGTGGAAGCCTTAAAAAAAGCGGGTATTATCGAGCAGGATGCTTTGCGTAATTATTTTGAACTCGATGAGAATATCAAGTTTGAAGATACTGAAAAACAAACCGAATTTTTAGCCGTTCCCGACCCCGAGTATCGGGTTACGGTTATGGTCGATTACGGTTCACCGCTTTTGGGCACTCAGCACGCCATGATGTACAACATGCGTGAATTTGAAAATGAAATATCATCGTGTCGTACGTTTGTTTTCTTGCGCGAGCTTATGCAACTTGTGAATGCCGGGCTTATTAAGGGCGGTGATGTGAACAACGCCATTGTCATGATTGACACCTCATTGAGTGCCGAAGAAAAACAAAAGTTGGCAGACACCTTTGATAAACCCGTTTCTATGCTCAAAGAAACCGGTGTCGGGATATTGAACAACCTGAAATTACACTTTGAAAACGAGCCCGCCCGCCACAAACTTTTGGATATCGTAGGGGACTTGGCTCTGACCGGAAAATTTATCAAAGGACATATTTTAGCTGCTCGCCCGGGTCATGCCGGAAATTGTATGTTTGCCAAAACCCTGAAAAGTCAAATCAAAAAACAAAAAAATCGCGCTCCTGTCATTACGACAAACAAAAAGCCGCTTTTTAACATCAATCAAATTACGGAGGTTTTACCCCACCGTTATCCCTTCCTGTTGGTTGATAAAATTATTGAGCTTCAAAAAGATGACTACGTCATCGGAATGAAAAATGTGACCCGCAACGAAGAAATGTTTAACGGTCACTTTCCCGATGAACCGGTAATGCCCGGTGTATTGATTATTGAAGCAATGGCTCAAACCGGCGGCTTCCTGGTGCTTGCGCATGTCGATAACCCCTCCGATTACGCTACGTATTTTATGAAAATAGATAACGTGAAATTCAAGCAAAAAGTAATCCCGGGAGATACACTGGTGCTGAAACTGGAACTGATCACCCCAATTCGCCGTGGAATTGCTCACATGCAGGGAACCGCCTATGTAGGTGATAATATAGTAGCCCAAGGCGAATTACTTGCTCAAATCGCTAAAAAGAAATAACCCGATGGAAAGATTCCCAAACGCCAACGTTCATGCCTTGGCCAAAATTGGTGAGGGAACTGTCATAGAACCCTTTGCCACCGTTCAAGCTGATGTGGAAATTGGCGAAAACTGTTGGATTGCCCCCAATGCCGTTATAATGAACGGTGCACGACTCGGCAACAATGTTCAAATTCATTCCGGCGCCGTAATTTCAGGCGACCCCCAAGATTTAAAATTTGAAGGAGAAGATTCAAAAACCATTATAGGGCATAACACCATTATTCGCGAGTGTGTCACCGTTAACAAGGGAACGAAAGATCGCATGGCCACTAAAATAGGGGACAATTGTTTGCTGATGAGCTACGTTCACGTCGCACACGATACTTTCATCGGGAACAACGTTATTGTGGCAGTTGATGTGGCACTCGCCGGCCACATGGATATTGAAGATTTTGCCATTATTGAAGGAATCAGCGGTGCACAGCAATTCATAAAAATTGGTGGCCATTGTTTTATAGCAGCAGGAAGCCTCATTCGTAAAAATGTACCGCCCTACATAAAATGTGCGCGGGAGCCCTTAACTTATACCGGCATCAACAGAATAGGTTTACAGCGGCGCGGGTTTGCCGACGAAGTGATCAATGAAATTGACCAAATTTACCGCGTCCTTTACATTCGCAACAAAAATATCGGCAAAGCACTCACTGAAATTGAAAAAGAATTTAAGCCGAGTCAACATCGCGATCATATTCTCAATTTCATCAAAAACTCTGAGAACGGCATCGTAAAGGCGCCGTAATAATGCAATGCGCATCCAAACCAAAGACATAGCGCAAACTTTTAATCGAGAAGTCATATTTAAAAACGTAACCCTCGATTTAAAAGCACCTGATACCATAGCGGTTTTGGGCGGAAACGGCTCCGGAAAATCAACTTTTCTCAAAATACTCTCCGGGAAAAGTATGCCGGCCTCCGGTCAAATCACTTACGAAACCCGGGGAAAAAAAATAGCTCATGAAGCACTTTACCCGCATGTGAGCATGTGCGCACCTTATTTGGGAATATATGAACAACTCACACTTAATGAACTTGTTGCATTCCACTTTAAATTTAAATCTACCGTTAAAAATCTATCCAAAGCAGCCATTCCCGAACTCTTGAACCTGCAAGCACATGCCGATAAAAATATAGAAAAATACTCATCGGGAATGAAGCAACGCGTAAAATTGGGATTGGCCGTATTATCAGCAACTCCTCTACTGCTGCTCGATGAGCCTTTTTCCAACATGGATGAAGCCAACCAAAAAATGATGAGTGATCTTATTTTGCAACACAACACCAACCGCCTTACCATTATTTGCACCAACCACCAATCTAACGAATTACAACTGTGCCGGCGTAAAATCAATATTGAAGCTTACAAACAGACCTTATGAGCACCGCTAAAAACTGGATTTCAGCATTTCGATTGCGCACACTACCCCTCTCGCTCTCCACCATTGCGTTAGGCTCAGGTTTGGCGGCATCACAAAACCAACACAA
>CAJXMT010000191.1 GCA_913056155.1 uncultured Cryomorphaceae bacterium | reverse complement strand
AATGGGCAATGGGCAATGGGCAATGGGCAATAGGCAATGGGCAATTTGCAATGGGTAATGGGCAATGGGCAATAGGCAATAGGCAATGGGCAATAGGCAACAACTGGCAATGGGCAATGGGCAATAGGCAACAGGCAATGGGTAATAGGCAATTTGCAATGGGCAATTTGCAATGGGGTTGGCTTAGGAAATCATTATTATAAGTTGAGTTTTGGGGTTTGAATGGTTGTTATACGCTCAGTACTTGATAGGTTTGGTTAATTATAAAAATCGAAATATACTTTAAAATAGGAAGAAAGCCCCTTTTGGATGTAAAAACAAAAGGGGCTTTTTTTATCGCTGCGCTTTGTTGATTAGCACAATTACAGGTTACTTCAAAAATGCTTTTATAATAGCTCGTACTTCTTTCCTTACTTTTTTGGGTTTTTTCTCGGCAACCACTGCCATCCCTGCATTTAGGGCAAACAGATGTTGGTAGAGTAATTTGTCATCTACTTTAGAATGAAGTTCGATTTTATCGTTTTCCGCAAAAATACGGTTCCATTCTTCTCTTACAATTTTCCAGTAAGTTGCGTTTTTCTCCCACCATTTTTTGCCGGGTTCGCAGTGTTTGTCGTCAATTTGTGTGTAGGTGTTTCGTCCTTTTTCTTCCACGAGTATTTCATCACCGTCAGCGGTTCTGTTGATTTTTACGTTGTCTTGCTCGTGTACCCAGTCAGAGCCTGAAATGAATTGGCGATTTCGACGCTGCATTACATTGTAATCATCGCGTTTGGTAAATTCGCGCCGGGGCAGTGGAGCATCTGAGGTGCTTTCCCAGTATGGTTTGTTGGTATGAATCCATCGGCCGTTACCCTCGTAGCGGGGGCTATCATCTACCTGATATACTTTTTGTGTCCACGTTTTGTCTACTGACTTTTCGTCTAACGCTCGGCGATTCCATGTTTTGTCTTTTTCAAATTCGAATAACTCCGTATTTTCATAAAGCCAGTCTTGTCTCCAGTGCTTGATGATGGTGGTGTCGTTCATGACCAAAATATGTTGTAATACGATGAGGTCTTCGTTTTCCTCTGCTACAAAAACCCATTCTGCGGGAGCGGAAGCGTAATAATTGTCTTTTAACTTGTAAGCCGTGTCTGCGGGGAACGTTTCCGAGTAGGCAAAATCTACACGATAGCATCCGCACATTTTTTTAATGGTTTCAGTGTCTTTGCTTTTGGTGTTCTGACCAAAGCTCGCAATAAAGAACCCTTGAAATAAAAATACGAGTAGTGTTGCTTTGTTTGTTGTCATCATGTTTTTATTTAGACTGATTTAAAATAATGCTGCAAATGAACTGCCTTACAAACCGGTTTACAATACCAAATTGTAGGTATTTTTTGAGGTGGCCAAACTGTGAATGTATCTGCTTGTGGTTTTAAAGTAATGAAAAACAGTTTATTGAAAGCGTATCATAACGGAGAGCAGATTAAATACCGAAAAGTAGGTATTTGCAATGTTGTTTCATCGGTTCACTTTTGCAATTCAGAATTAGTCTAAATAAAAATAGTTATCATGAAAAAGTATAGAATTACGAGTACGTTTTTAGTGTTGGTTTTTTTAATGGGAACCGGCACACAGTTAAAAAGTCAAACCGATTCGGTAAGTATAGGAGCCGGATATGCCCAACAAGTTTGGTACAGTATGGAAAACGGTAAGGTAAAATCGGAGCCGATCAATAATTGGGACCTTGCCTTCCAAGTTCCGGGATTTGAGTCCTCCATTTTGGTCAATTCCTCAAAAGCCGATTTTGTGGTGTATCAAAGTCCGTATGAAGTAAACGATTGGGGCCAAGTAGATACAGCCGGAATGAGCGATAATTGGATTGAATTACATAACTCCACCGCATCGTGGACTGAAGGAGCCTTGAATCACGCACCCGTTGATGAATTTGATTTCGGATGGGGAACTTATAATCAGGTAACACATGTTGTTGAAGGCGATAGTGTTTATGTGCTGTTTACGGGACAGAGTTGGAAAAAACTAAAGATTGACCGACTCTCGGGCGGGGTTTATGAGTTTACGTATGCCAATCTTGACGGAAGCAATGAAGTAACTCAGGAAATAGACAAAAACGATTATTCAGGGAAAAATTTTGCTTATTTTTCTATTGATCATGATGAGGAATTGGATAGAGAACCCTCAGCCGAAAGTTGGGACTTGACGTTTTCGCAGTATATTGAATTTGTTCCAATGCCTTACAGTGTTTCGGGGGTAAGGCATAATTTGGGTGTGGAAGCGGCGCAAATTGACAACACACCGCATGATGAAGCGGATTACTCGCAGGCATTTTTTTATGAGGAAATCAATACAATAGGTAACGATTGGAAGTCCATCAACATGCAAACTTTTCAGTGGGAGATTGACTCGGCACGTACTTATTTTGTAAAAGATCAAGAGGGCACCATTTGGAAATTGTATTTTACCGGATTTGGCGGCAGCTCAAACGGGAATTACTATTTTTCTAAATCTGAAGAGGTTACTTCATCGGCTCCCGACCGCATTCAAGAAAGTATGAACGTGAACCTGTTTCCAAATCCTGTAAACGGCGGCAATGTAAATGTAGAGATTGAAAGTGAAGATCAAGGGGAAATACACCTGCAACTGTACAGCCTCTCCGGTCAAATGATTACCGAACGTAAAACCGGTTTATCGGCCGGGTTTTCTCGAGAGGTTTTAAACGTGAGTGCCGTTCCTTCCGGGATGTATATAGTTGTGGTTGAAACCGGGAAAGAGCGTATTACGCGTAAAATTACTGTTCAAAATTAATGTTGAGCCGGGGGTGTAACACCTCCGGCTGTTTTTTACATGAAAATGTACGGTTCATGAATCTCAAATTATTTTTTCTGCTGTGTTGGATGTTGCTTATTGCATTAGCAGGCTATTCACAAGTTTATGTGACGGTGAGCAATGAAGTAACCGGAGTGGCATTGCCCGGAAGTCATATTCACGTTCAGCGCAACGGAAAAACCGTTAAAACTTTTGTGACCAATCGGCAAGGCGAGACCCAAATTCCCAAAAACATTGTTGAGGATTCTTGTGTGATTTCCGTGACCTATTTGGGTTTTGACAGTGAGGAGCTGACGGTGTTCGGTTCTGACCGAAAAAATGAAGTGTTTGTTTTGCTCAAGCCCAAAACCAATCAATTAAATGAAGCGGTTGTTACGGGGCAATACGGCAAGGCGGGAGTAGAGGATGCGGTACAGAACATCAGGGTGATTTCTCGTGATAAAATAGATAACATGGCTGCTGTTACTTTGGATGATGTGCTTCAAAACGAGTTGAACATCAGATTAAATCAAGATGCCGCGCTAGGTACGTTCATGACCATGCAAGGTATTTCCGGAGAGAATGTAAAATTGCTGATGGACGGGGTTCCGATCATCGGGCGTTTAGACGGAAATATCGACCTCTCGCAAATTAACCTTCAAAACATCGAGCGCATTGAAATTGTGCGCGGGCCGCTCTCGGTAAACTACGGTACCAATGCCTTGGCGGGAACCATCAACTTGATTACCAAAAGCGGGAACCGACAAAATAACGGTTTGCAATTGGGCAGTTACCTCGAAAATGCAGGCAAGGCCAATGTTTTTGGGGAGTATCATTATCACAATAACAACCATATTGTACAAGCGAGCGGCGGCCGGAATTTTTTCTCGGGTTGGAGTGCCGAGGATCCGTTTTGGCCCGATTTTGAAAAACCCGCAGCCGATGCATCGCGCACCTCGGAGTGGAATCCGCGAACGCAGTATTTTGCCGATGCATCCTACGCTTATAAAACCGACAGCTCGCGTTTGCGCTACTCCTCCCGTTATTTTAATGAATCCATTATGAACAGGGGAGCTCCGCGATCACCCTATTTTGAAACGGCATTTGATGAGTATTTTAAAACCACCCGCATGGATAATGCCCTGGATTATGACCAAACATTTAAAAAAGGCGGGAGATTTAATTTTATAGCGGCGTACAACTATTTCAGGCGCGACAGAGAAACGTACTTTACCGATTTAACCAATATGAGTCGCGTAAAGGCAGATACCGAAGGCGGTCAAAATACAGATCGGTTTGATTTATTCAACATCCGCGGTGTGTATTCCGTGCCTTTGACCGATCAGCTTCATGTGGAAGGCGGTACCGATGTCAATATTGAAACCGCTGAGGGTCCGCGTATTGAAGACGGCACCTCACAAATTGGAGATTACGCCGCTTTTGCCACTGCAGAATACAGCCCCGGCAAAAAACTCACCCTGCGGCCGGGAATCCGCTACGCGTACAATACTTTATTCACGCCCGTTCCGCTGCCCAGTTTTAATTTGCTTTGGAAACCTTCAAAGCGGTTTTCGGTCAGAACCTCCTATGCACGCGGCTTTCGAGCACCCACACTGAAAGAGTTGTTCTTCTTTTTTGTGGATATCAACCACAATATTCGCGGTAATGCCGATTTAACGCCGGAAACCTCGTATAATTTTGCCGGCAGCTTGCGGTACAAAAAGGTGAATACCAACACCGTTTGGCAAGCAGAGGGATCGCTGTTTTTCAACTATATTAATGTCCTGGTCACTTTGGCGCAAGTAGCG
>CAJXMT010000190.1 GCA_913056155.1 uncultured Cryomorphaceae bacterium | reverse complement strand
AGCAGACAGAAACATATTGGCAAATCAGGCATTCAACTCCTTTTCATCATTTCCCGAAGATGCTTTGGTTCGGATAAAGCCCAGTGAGATTAAGAAAAAAGGAAGAGTGCCAACCAATGGCAGCATCTTTTTTACCATTTTGGAAACAACGGCCTTACCCGTGGTAATGAGCAAATCGGGTTGCAGGTGTTGCAGTTCCTCTTCGTGCGTGGTGTTGATGAGTCGGTCAATACACGGGAAAAGCGCCTCGCCGGGGATGTTGGAAAGCGTTTCGGTAAACACCAATGCGCGGCTTTTGCCAAGTTCATTTAATTGTTCGGTCAGAACCGCGTCCGTATCCTGCATTCCCGCCGGTACCATGATTTTTTCCGATGCGTCCCAAATCTGCTGCAACTCTTCGAGTGTTTCCGGGCTGAGCGACTTTTGGGGAACCGTGTAGGAGATGTTCCGTACTTCGTTTTCTTGATCGTTTTCTTGCGTACCGTACAGCGGTTCCCGAAAGGGAACGTTGAGGTGAACGGGGCCGCGATTGAGGTTGAGCGCCGTTTCCAGGGCTTTGTTGATGAGGAAATTGTTGTGTTGAACGGTGTCGGGGTCTTCCGGTTCCGACCGAAGAGAAACATCAAAAACCGTGTGTTGGCGCAGTGCGCCGTCTTGGCGTATGGTTTGGCCGTCGGCTTGGTCAATCCACTCGGGCGGGCGATCTGCCGAGAGCACTATGAGCGGGATGTTTTGGTAAAAAGCCTCGGCCACGGCCGGGTAGTAGTTGAGTACGGCCGATCCGGAGGTGCATATCAGCACCACCGCCTCGCCGGTAGCCTTGGACATGCCCAGCGCGGTAAATGCCGCGGCGCGCTCATCGGGAATGTTGAGGCACTTAAAATACGGATCACTCGTAAATCCCACAATGAGCGGTGCATTGCGCGATCCGGGCGAGATCACCACTTCCTTGATGTTTTTTGCTTTACACAGCGCAACGAGCTGCCTCGCCGCCGATTTTGTTGCTACCATACTCTTTAAACACGTTATACACCGCGCGGTTTACCGCGCTCTTTGTAAAGAAAGCAAAAGTAGGGAATTTGCCGTGAGGAGGTGTATTTTGGTTAGCCGAGTATTTTAATCAACAACATAAGTTTTTACCCGGATTTATATTCAATACAGCTAAATAAAACATGGCCCATTTAATCAATTATTAATGCCATACAATAGCGAATCAAAACTTTAACATTATTTAATTTAGCTCTCAATCCCGCATAGTTTCTACTGTTTGTACTTATAAAGCCTAATACTCAAAAATAAAATTCACTTTTGAATTTTGTGGATTCGTTTTTTTTTTTGTTTGTAGTGTCAAATTAATTCCTGCAGGATTGAAATGGCAAATTTTATCTAATTACTAACAATTAAATATTTATTATCATGAGTGAATTTGTAGAATTTAAAGGATTAAAGCATTATCCAATTGGTAATGCTAACTTAACTATTGTAAGAAGAGAATCTTAAAATTGAAGATTTGGATACATGTGGTGATGGTGTATTGATAAGAACCCCCGGCATCAAAAATTTTGAAGCTGAATTCGAGAATGGCATTGAAATTAGTGAAGATGTTGCCATTACTTCAACTTTAACAGGAAAAGATGGCTTCAATAGGCTGGAAACACTTGCTCAAGCAGCTATCTATAAAGATGGTGACAAAACGGGTATTGCCGTAAACTCTAAACTTATGGGGAGATACATTCGATTGAAAGCTACAAAAGATGGTGAAACTGTATTCAGTGGTCAATATATCAACCCAGATTTCCAATGTTGTGACTCTGAAAAGGATCCTAATGAAAATTGGATTTTGACGGCATTAACAATAGCAGTTGTAATTCTTGTTTTTACTGATTACGAAAAGGAAACAGTGAAAGAAGATGGCAAAGTAACAAAAGAGACTACAACAGTTAGTGTGGGAAATGGCGGAAGCGGTGGTGGAAGTATTGTCTTTAATGATAGAGATGGTAACGAATTTGAGGCTGACCACCTTTACATATCATCCTCATTTGAGTATCCGAAAGGTAAGGATGTGAAATATGTTCATGATCCGCATAGTTATCAATTATCGTTTTGTAATATTGATGATGTGACAATTAAAAATGAAGAGTATGACGGCTAATGTAGATGTCTCAAAACTTAAAAAAACAGTCAAGACTTTATTCTTGACTGTTTTTTGCTTTTCGTTATCTTCCTGCTCAGTATCCCAAAGGTATGAGATTCCCTATCAAAAAGGGACGACCTTTTATTATGAAGCCGTTGTGGATTCCGGCGGGCAACAGATTATAAAGGATACTTTAATCATGGAAATCAAGGGTAAAAAATTTATTGGTGCCTTATTGGGTTTGAATTTTGTTCAATGGAGTTCCAAGACTAATCCGAATTATTCTGAAAAAAGAGGAATTAATTTAAGGGAGCGATCGGTAGAGTTACAAACTCCTTTAAACGTACCCTACATGGAAAATGAATTTGCGGTAATTGCTCCATATCCTAAGTATGATGCGGATTTAAATGTAAATTCGACATCTACAATTACTCATCGCTTAGCATTGAGCTACGGAAAACTCGGCGGCAAGACCATAGAGCAAACTTCAACTGTAAAAGATTCTGCTCAATGCAGTTATTTGGGTAAAGAACTAGAGTGCAAAGTTAGGGAAGGCCACAATGTATCATTACAGGACAAGTACGGAAAATACAGCACCGTCACTCACTACCATGAGGATTACGGCTTTGTCATGATTAAATTGTTTTATCCCAACGGTAAGGAAATCAGTTTGAACTTGGTTGGTTTTTCGAAGGGGAAATGATCGCTGTTTAAACCGTTTTTGTTATTACAGGACCCTTTAAACACGTTATACACCGCGCGGTTTACCGCGCTCTTGGTAAAGAAAGCGAAAGTACGGATTTTGCCTTGAGCAGGTGTATTATGTTTAGCCGAGTATTTTAATCAACAACATAAGTTTTCACCCGGATTTATATTCAATACAGCTAAATAAAACATGGCTCATTTAACCAATTATTCATGTCATACAATCGCTAATCAAAACTTTAACATTATTTGATTTCAGCCTCAATCCCGCGTGGCATCTACTATTTGCACTTATAAAGCCTATTTCTCAAAAATAAAAGTCACTTTGAAATTTTGTGGATTCGTTTTTTTTTTAGTTTGCAATGTCAAAATTCAAACCAGGCCGGTTGATGATGACATAAATTAAATGTTTAATTAAAATAAATTGTATTATGTCTCTGAAAAACGAAAACAATCCTATGGATATATGTGGGATTTTATCACAACCAAATCCTCGATGATATAGCGGATGTTATAAATGTTGTTACGTTTAAAAATCCTATGGTTTTTAACGAATGGTTGCAAAATTTTATAGCGGAGAAAACTGTAGAATATTTATCGCCCGACTTACTCCCAATATCTAATCGCTGTTTGCGACTTCGTGTTGAGAGTGCTGCTTTAGGTACTTCGGTTAACGCTAACTCTCTTTACATTCATGAAGGATTTAACGAAGTGATGAATTTAAGCGGTTTACCGACTGATGCGAAAGCATATTTTACCGATTTTTTCGAAGATGTTCAAAATTTGGATATTGAAACATCAAGCGAACTTAACGACGCAATTACGTTCATAAAAAATAAAGAAGATAATGTAATTGATGATTTAGAAGCCAATGGTAGATATGCAATAGATATGGCCTTTTATATGATGGCTGTAGCCAGGTATAGCTGTGACTATTGGCCTAACAATTTTACTGACTCTTCAAGTAAATGGTATAATATGGATATAAAATTTGAAGATCATGATGATTGGGATATCCCTGTTCCTGCTGCCAAACATTGGTCTGAATATGCCGCTGATGATGCAGCAGCAGCGTTATCATCAGTTGTTGTTTCATTAGGTGCTGTAGGCCCGTGGGGTGCTTTGGCTAGTGCTGCTTTGGGTACAGGGTGGTCAATAGTTTCCAACAATTCTTAATTTCACTCAAAAACATTATGTGTCGAATTTATTCGGCACATAATGTTTACTAAAATAACTTTATCATGATAAAAATATTTATTTTCTTGACCTTTATACCTCAACGACTTTTGGGAGTATGGCTTTTCATGACTATGTTTAGTACTATTGATGTCTATGATCTTACTTTAAAACCTTTATTAATAACAGCAGCTCAATCATTAACTGTAGCGGGCATTGTATTCTTCTCAGTTTCTAAAGACAAAATCGAAAAATTACTTGGGCAAGAAGGGTTAACCAGGTATGGTTGGTTGATGGCAAGCGGCCTGCTTATAGATATGATCTTCGTTATAATAAAAGTTATATATTTTTAAATGATTTGAGTTTCACTTTCCCTCATTTTAAATTATAAATAACTGACAGAGAGCGCAATAAGCGGAATATTTTGGTAAAACGCCTCGGCAATTGCGGGGTAATAATTGAGCAAAGCCGATCCGGAGGTGCATATCAGCACCACCGCCTCGCCGCAGGCTTTGGACATGCCCAGTGCGGTAAATGCCGCGGCGCGCTCATCGGGAATGTTGAGGCACTTAAAATACGGATCACTCGTAAATCCCACAATGAG
>CAJXMT010000189.1 GCA_913056155.1 uncultured Cryomorphaceae bacterium | reverse complement strand
AAATAAAATCCATAAAACCGGCTTCAATTCCCATATACGGATTCCAAGATACTGTTTCACTTGTGAAAAGCACATTACGGCGCCCGTCAAAGGTGGTTTCCACATTGATTTCGGGCAAAATACTAAAGCGCTCTTTACCTAAATAAAATTTTTTGCCTACTCCCAAAATAATGCGGGGCAGAGTAAGTTCAAGCTCGTTTTGGGGCAATTCATTTCCGGTTTCTAAAAACACCTCTTGTGTGCGGTCGTCTAAGCTGAAGGACCAAGCGTTAAAGGTTGAGGTGCCGTCTCGCAAAATACCGCCCAACATCCAGCCGTTGCGTTTATAATGAATGCCGGCATCAACTCCAAATCCCCAAGCCTCGGCAAAGTTGCCTATTTGCCGATAAATTACTTTTAAATTACCGCCTGCCGATAAGCCTTCTACCGGCAGCTCGCGAGCAAATGAAATGAGTGCAGCATAATCCGCAGCTGAAAATTTGGTGATGCGGTTGTAATTGGGTTGACCGGTTGAGGGATCAATGAGGTCTACAGTATTCATGATGTCATCTACGCCAAACCTGATGAGTGAAACTCCCAAAACACCTTTTTCAACGGGTATGGCAACGGCGCCGTAATCGTAATTGGCCATGCCGGCAAAGTAGGCGGCGTGCATTAAACCGCCTTGTACTTTGTGGTCAATTTGAGTGAGTGCCGCCGGATTCCAATAACCGGCCGTTACATCATCGCCTGAAGCCACCACCGAGTTGGCCATACCCAATGCGCGAGCGCCCACACCAATAGATAAAAACTCATTACTGTATTTTGGTGCGCTTTGTGAATAGGCAAAACACGAAACCAACACGGCTTGAACGAAAAAAAAGTACTTAATTTGTTGTTTGAGCATAAGAAGTCGCGCAAATGTATCCCAATAACTCATATTCCTAAAAAAAATTGTACAGTTAAAACCGCAAAGTAAGCTGGTGTCCTTTTCCGGTGGAGCCGCCAATGGTTTTGCTCAGTGTAATGCCCAGTAACCTAACAGGGCGGTCACCTTCAACTTTGGAATATAAGCTCAATGCGGTTTGCAAAATTTCACCGGCGTCATTTGTGGGTACTGAACTTGTCCATGAGAGGGTTCTGACCGAAAAATCATTAAATTTTATTTTCAATGTAATGGTGTGCCCTTTTGATTGCGACTCTGCCAAGCGTCCGGCTACTTTTTTTGCCAATACGCCCAGCTCATCTCGAGCCTCTTCGAGCGTGGTTAAATCTTTGCCAAAGGTGTTTTCGGCACCAAAAGATTTGCGTTCGCGATGGGTTTTTACTGCACTTTTTTGAATGCCGCGCACAATGTTGTAAAAGTGCTCACCGCTTTTGCCGTATGTTTCAATCAGTGATTTTAAGCTTTTTTGTTTGAGGTGTGCACCGGTTAAAATGCCGCTTCTTTTCATGCGTTCGGCAGTTTTAGCACCTACACCAAAAAACCTTTCAACCGGCAGTTTTTCCATAAATTCAAGTGCCTGCTCGGGGGGAATGGTCATTTGCCCGTTGGGCTTATTTTGGTCAGAACCGATTTTAGCCAAGAATTTATTGATGCTGATTCCCGCTGAAGCTCGCAGCCCCGTTTCATTAAAGATTGATTCTCGTATTTCTTCTGCAATTAAACTTGCCGAGGGAAGTGATTTTTTATTCTCAGTTACATCTAAATAAGCTTCATCAAGTGACAGAGGCTCTACAAAATCTGTGTAACGGTGAAAGATTTGACGAATTTGCGATGAAATTTCCCTGTACCTCTTAAAGCGCGGCTTTACAAAGTTCAGGTTAGGGCATTTCCGGTAAGCCTCACCGGCAGGCATAGCCGATTTCACACCGTATTCACGTGCCGAGTAATTGGCTGCGGCCACAACACCGCGATGACCGTCGCCGCCAACAGCCAGCGGTTTGCCTCGCAATTGCGGATTGTCCAATTCCTCAACAGAGGCGTAAAAGGCATCCATATCAATATGAATCATTTTTCGAATGTATTTGGAGGGGATTTCCATGGGTGTTTTTTTGATCAGAGCCTAAATCTCAGGTTCCTTATCACATCATTCTATGCGAAAATACAGCGAAATTTGTTTTTAAAAACCGGTGTATTCATTTGTAAGTTGAAACCGTATTTATTAGATTGCGAAGTAAATGAGTGATAGCGTAAAAGAAAATATATTAACTTCGCATCTTGACTTTTAAATCTTATTTTCTATGAAAAAAATTTACACTCTAATTTCCCTGTTTGTTTTCGTATTTGCGGGTCAAAATGTTTTAGGGCAAACGTATTGTTCTTCATCTGCAACATCCACAACATACGGTTATATTCAGCAAGTTGATTTCAATACAATAAGCCAAAGTAGTTCCACTGCGTGCGGGCAACAATACACCGATAACACCTCACAAAGTACAACGGTAAACCCGGGAATGTCTTATCCCATCACAATAAATGTTCAAGGTTGCAGCGGCGGTTCATGGACGCACTCCACTAAAGTTTGGATAGACTTTAATCAAAACGGCAGCTTCACCGATCCCGGGGAAGAGGTTATCTCTCAGGGCGGGCATCAGTACGGACCGGTAACCGGCAATGTAACGATTCCGGTAACCGCGGCTCAGGGTTCAACCCGAATGCGAGTGGTAACGGTTGAAACAAGTCTTATCAACAATGTAAACTCTTGCGGAACTTTTACTTGGGGTGAGACAGAAGATTACACCGTTGATATACAAGGTATGTCACCCGATGACGCCGGAGTTATCGGCCTTGCTGAGCCTTCGGGCAGTTCATGTGCGGGGCCGCAAAACGTTGTGGCAACTATTGAAAATTTCGGTACTGATCCGTTGAATTCCGTAACCGTGAATTGGGAAGTGGGCGGTAATTTGCAAACGCCCGTAACGGTTACTCCAAACTTGGCGTCTTGGCAAGGTACGGGAACTACTACGGCCAATGTGTTTTTGGGAACCTACAATTTCCAAAATCCCGCTGATGCTGATATCAAAGCGTGGACAACCCAGCCCAACGGAGTGGCCGATACCAACAATTTTAATGACACCGCAACGGCAACTGTAGATATCAATTTTGCCGTAATTCAAGTTGTACAGGCCTCAGACATGCTTTGTGCCGATGAAGCTAACGGGCAAGCTATTGTAACCTCACTCGGCGGTACACCACCCTTCGAATATTTTTGGAGTACCGGTGACACCGGATCAACAGTAAATACATTACCTGAAGGAACGCATCAAGTGTTGCTTATTGACGGCATTGGTTGTCGCGACTCTATTGATGTGACCATTAATGCTCCCGACTCGATGTTAGTTGACTTGGAAAAAGGCGGAATTACCTGTAAAGGCTCCAATAATGGATTTGCCCATATCAGTGTAAAGGGCGGTCAAAAACCTTATAATTTTAATTGGAGTAACGGAATGAAGCGCCAAAACATCAATAACGTTCCTCCCGGTCAATATGCGGTTACGGTTACGGATGATTTGGGGTGCACCTCCACACAAAATGTAGATATTGTAACAGTCCCTATATTGCGCAGTCAATTGGATTCTGTTACGCCGGCTAACTGTTCTCAAAATGCCGGCAGCGCTTATTTAACGGCAAACGGCGGATTAAAGCCCTACAGCTATAACTGGCCCGGCGGATTGAGCGGCAGAACACAAACGGGACTTGCCGGCGGCACCTACGAGGTGACGATTGCCGATGCCGGCGGTTGTGAGGATATTACTATAGTAAAAGTTCCCGATGTAGATTTGAGCGTGACTTTTGAGCGACCCACATTTTTTGCAGATTTTGACGACGCTACCACTTACCAATGGTACGATTGCGACAATGATATTTTATTATCAGGGGAAACGTTTCAAGATTTCACACCTGCAAATCCCGGTAATTATGCTGTAATCCTAACTTATGAAGGTTGTACCGATACCTCCGGCTGTCATTATGTTGCCTACACAAATGCAGAGGATAAAACGAAGAATGCCGCTGAGGTGAATGTTTATCCCAATCCCAATAACGGCTTGTTCAACGTGAGCTTTGACGGAAATAATTCCGGGGTGGTGAAGTTGGAATTGTACGATCTTAACGGTAAACTCATTCAGTCCCGAGAAGTGGATAACCCGGGCAACGGCTTCGTACACCAAATAAATGAAAGCTTAGCATCGGGTATGTACCTTTTAAAAGTGCAACAGCGTGAAAGCACTTCGCTGCATCGCGTTGTGGTGAAGTAGTTCAATGCAAAATTTAAATCCGGAGGGCGAGTTTTTGCTTGACCTTTTTTATTGAAATCGGTTTCATTTTGGAAAGTTTGGTTTGAATATTTGCATAAAGTGACAGGCAGTGTCAAGTTAGACTTAGTAAACACAAAACCAAACAACAATGATAAAATACAAAGCATTCATAGCAGGCATCTTTATTTTAGGTGTCATGCCGCTGATGGCACAAGAGGATGATGCAAAAAGCAAAAAAGACAGGTTTTTCTCATAAGTTAAACAGAGAGGATTATTCCATAACTAAAAACGTTGAATCTAAGGAAGATAAAAAAAAATGGGTAAATGAATCAAATATAAATCATAAAAGAAATAACAACTCAAAAAACAATGTTTTTAAATCGAATGAGTCAACTTCTGAAAATATTGCCGGTAGAGCTGATGATTCGGAAACAGAAAATTCTTTTATATCT
>CAJXMT010000188.1 GCA_913056155.1 uncultured Cryomorphaceae bacterium | reverse complement strand
GGTTCATCGCCGGGTTTTATATGGAATGCAAGACTTAGGTTTAACGGCCAATAAGTCGCACAAAAAATCGGCTCGTATTGTGGGTGAGGTGCTGGGTAAATACCACCCGCACGGTGACAGTTCCGTTTATGACACGATGGTGCGTATGGCACAAACGTGGAGTTTGCGTTATCCACTGGTTAACGGACAGGGAAACTTTGGATCAGTAGATGGTGACAGTCCGGCAGCCATGCGTTATACAGAGGCAAAACTTCGCAAGATTGCCGAAGAAATTCTCGCTGATTACGATAAAGAAACGGTAGATTTTGCTTTAAACTTTGATGATTCCATCGAAGAGCCCACCGTTTTACCCGCTAAACTGCCCAACCTCTTGGTTAATGGGGCAAGCGGGATAGCTGTAGGTATGGCTACCAATATGCCGCCTCACAATTTAACTGAAGTTGTGGATGCTACAACTGCATATATCGATAACAGGGAAATCACCATTCCCGAGTTGATGGAGCATATAAAAGCGCCTGATTTCCCCACAGGCGGTCAAATTTACGGCGTTGACGGCGTTCGGCAGGCTTTTGAAACCGGTAAAGGCCGGGTAGTTATGCGTGCCAAAGCTGAAACCGAAATTTTAGAGTCGGGTCGTGAGCGAATTATCGTTACTGAAATTCCCTACCAAGTGAATAAAGCCGAAATGATTGAAAAAACAGCCGGCTTGGTAAACGACAAAAAAATAGAAGGTATATCTGACATCCGTGACGAATCAGACCGTAACGGCATGCGCATCGTGTACGAACTGAAAAAGGACGCCATCACCAATGTAGTTCTGAATAACCTGTACAAACATACTGCTTTACAAACTTCTTTTTCAGTCAATAATGTCGCTTTAGTTAAAGGGAGACCTCAAACACTCAACTTGAAAGAAATCATTACTCATTATGTCGATCACAGGCATGAGGTAGTGACGCGTCGTACGCAATATGAACTGAAAAAAGCCAAAGAACGAGCGCACATTTTAGAAGGCTATTTAATAGCTCTCGACAATATTGACGAAGTAATCAAACTCATTCGTGCTTCTCAAACAACTGAAGAAGCCAAAGACGGTTTGATGAGTAATTTTAAACTCACTGAAATTCAAGCGAAAGCAATTCTGGAAATGCGCTTGCAACGTTTGACCGGAATGGAACGCGAAAAAATTCAGGACGAGTTTAATGAACTCATGAAGAAAATCGAATACTACGAAAGCGTATTGGGCGATGAATCACTGAGAATGGGTATTATTAAAGACGAGCTTCAAGAAATCAAAGAAAAATACGGCGATGAGCGCAGAACTGAAATTATTCACGCATCGGCAGATTTCCGTATTGAAGATATGATTCCGAATGAAGAGGTGGTTGTTACTATTTCCCACTTGGGTTACATGAAAAGAACACCACTCTCAGAATACCGCACGCAACGAAGAGGGGGCAGGGGTTCTACCGGTTCTAAAACGCGTGACGAAGACTTTTTGGAAGACTTGTTTTCAGCCTCAACACATAATTACCTTTTGATTTTTACCGAAAAAGGCAAGTGCTTTTGGATGCGCGTGTTTGAAATACCCGAAGGCGGTAAAAACTCCAAAGGTAGAGCCATTCAAAACATGATTAATATTGAGCCTGATGACAGAGTATTGGCCTACATAAATGTACCGGACTTAACGGATACAGAATTTACCGACAAGCACAATATAGTAATGTGTACAAAAAAAGGAACTGTCAAAAAAACATCACTGGAAGCGTACAGCCGACCTCGTGCAAACGGTATCATTGCCATTAACATTAAAGAAGGAGATGAACTTTTAGAAGCTAAACTCACCGGCGGCGAAAGTGAAATACTTTTGGCTATTAAAAGCGGCAGAGCCATCAGGTTTAATGAAAAACATGTAAGAACCATGGGTAGGGGAGCTAGCGGTGTTCGCGGCATTAGAATGTCTGATGACCATGATGAAGTAGTGGGTATGGTTTGCGTTGAAGATGATGAAACAACTATTTTGGTTGTATCAGAACTGGGATACGGCAAACGAACTGCACTTGAAGACTACCGCGTAACCAACAGAGGCGGTAAAGGTGTAAAAACGATGAATATCACGGAAAAAACGGGCCAACTTTCAGCATTGAAAGCCGTAACCGATGATAATGACCTGATGATCATCAACCGCAAAGGGGTGGTGATTCGGCTTGAAGTTTCCACCATTCGTGTGATGGGAAGAGCTACCCAAGGTGTAAGACTGATCAATCTCAAAAACGATGATCACATTGCCGCAGTGGCCAAAGTTCCACATACCGAGGAAGAAGAAAATCCGGAAGTTGAGGGTGACATCCCAAACGGAGAAGATTCAGAGTCCGGCACGAAAAATGAAGATAGTAACGAAAATCAAGAGTAATAAAAAGAAAATAATTATGAAAAAGTATGGGATGGCCACAGTGGTTGCAGGCCTGATAAGTTTTGGGGCGGCAGCTCAGTCAAATAACGTTATTAGTGCCAATAATTACTTGAAAAACGGGGAATTGGAAAAGGCTCTGGAAAAAATCGAGATGGCCAAAGAACATGAGAAAACTTCCGATAAAGGCAAAACTTGGCTGTATCGCGGTCAAATCATGATGAGCATTGCGAAATCTGAAGAAGAGAATTATCAAATGCTTGTTGAAGATCCACTCTTTGAAGCTTCAAAGTCTTTTAAAAAGGCAATAGAAATAGGAGATAGGCGGGTTGATGAGCGTGAAGTAAAACAACTTTACCAAGTAGCCGGAATTGAAATGTTCAAATCGGCATTAGACCATTACAACGCGAGTGAATTCCCGCAAGCATCTACCAACTTTGAACGCAGCGCCGAAATAAAAGAGTATTTTGAAATCATCGATACCTCGGCTTATTTTAATGCCGGTTTAGCAGCGGAATACGGCGGTGATACAGCAAGAGCCTTGACTTTTTATAAAAAAGTAGCCGAATGGGGTTACCTCGAAGGTGAATTGTACGGAAATATGGCTCAATTGCTCCTGCAACAAGGTAAAGATGAAGAAGCAATGACAGTATTGGCTGAAGGTCGAAGGCTATATCCTACAGACCAAAACATTATAGCTACATTGATTAACATTTACTTAAAGGAGGGAAAGTCTGAGGAAGCCTTAGAAATGATCAATGAGGCATTAAAAGCAGATGATGTAAATGCGCAACTGTTATTTGCTAAAGGTACGCTTTTGGATGAATTGGGCAAACCCGAAGAATCCATGAAGGTATATAAAAAGGCCGTGGCTGTGGATCCCGATAATTATGAGTCTTATTACAATTTAGGTGCTATATTTGTCAACCAAGCTTCTGATATTCAATCTAAAATGAATGAATTGGACTTTAAGCAGCAAGATAAATATGAGAAACTGAAAAAAGAGCGCAATGAATTGTTCAAAAAAGCGCTGGAACCGCTGGAAAAAGCTCATAAATTAAATGAGGAAGATATTACGACCGTACAAACGTTGGCACAAATTTATGGTCAACTTGAAATGCGCGAAAAATACAAAGCCATGAGCGAAAAACTCAGTACTTTGCGCGGTAAATAAAAGTAAGATATCGAAATAGAAGAAGGATTGTCAAGTTTGGCAATCCTTTTTTTTTGGTCAGAACCGAATACCTTTTCGAATTTAAGGAAGTAGTAAAGGTGGAGCATAGTATGTAGGTTAATTACAGATACTGCTTTTGAAAAGAACAATTTAACATAATATAAATTATCGGCAAAAAGACGATTCATTTTATGCTGCCCGGTGATGCATCGATCTATCATAAACATTTATTTTCGCAGTATCAATCACTATGGAAAACGCTATTGACATTTGGCCCGTTCTCGCGGGTTTGGGATTATTCCTGTTTGGAATGCACATGCTTGAAGAAGCCATCAAGAAAACCGGCGGCAGGTCCTTTAAATTATTTTTACGCAAACAAGCCGATAATCGATTTCGAGGTGTTTTTTCGGGAGCATTGATCACGGCTCTTTTGCAAAGCAGCTCAATGGTCATTCTATTGGTCATGTCGTTTACCGGCGCCGGAGTCTTTCAGTTACATCAAGGTATCAGCGTATTATTGGGTGTGAATTTAGGGACTACCTTTACGGGTTGGCTGGTAACGCTCATTGGCTTTAAATTGGATATCGGCGCTTTAATCATGCCTTTTATAGCCGTTGGCGGACTCGGAAATATTTTCTTCAAAAATGAAAAACTCTCTCAAATCAGCAAACTCATCATGGGTTTTAGTCTTATGTTTCTGGGGTTAGCTTACATGAAAGACGGTTTTGTCGTTTTTGCTGACATGTTTGATGCCGACTTATTTACGGGAAAAAACTTTTTCCTTTATTTCCTGATTGGATTTGCCCTGGCTGCTGCCATACAAAGCAGTTCAGCTTCGGGAATGATATTTCTCACCTCCTTATCTTCCGGGATTATCACACTTGATGATGCTGTTTACTTGATGATTGGCGCCGATTTGGGTACAACCGTTACCGCTATAATAGGCACACTGGGAGGCAATTCTATCAAGCGTAAAATTGGATGGTCACATTTTATTTTTAATTTCTACAATTTCATCAGGTATAATATTATAATATTCTTTCTCTGCTCTCAGTTCAGAAAGCATATCTATAATTACTGGTCCACTTTTATCTTTCCTTTTCCCCTTTGAACCTTTATCGCTTATCGTTAATACTGCAGTT
>CAJXMT010000187.1 GCA_913056155.1 uncultured Cryomorphaceae bacterium | reverse complement strand
CACCCACAAGTAAGTCAGTTTATCAGGAGAATTGTTGTGGTAGGTAATGGTTTCTTCACCGTAAATACGTTGCTTTTCATCATCGAGCTTAATGCTGATTTTATAATCTGCCTGTTGCTGGTAGTAGGCATGACCGGGAGCTCCTGACGCCGTTCGGTAAATATTGGGCGTGGGTAATTTTTCGTTGAGTTGCTTAAATTTGTTATTGTTGTAGGTTGAGTATTGCGCCGAGGTCGCAATAGAGCTTAAAACAAAAACAGCGATAAAAAATTTCTTCATAATATTCATAGAATTGGGGGGTTCTGACCAAAAAACAATTAATCGATCACGACATCCAGTAGTATTTGCAAAGCAAGGAAAAATACACCTCCGTTGATAAAGATCACGCGCATTTTTTTTGCTTTGGGTTTTATAAAATCAAATATTTCACTCAGCACCAACAGCGCCAAAACAATGGCAATTTGTGCTGCTTCAATGCCCAGGTTAAAAGCAAAAAGAGAGGATACCACTTCTTGACGATCATCCATTAAGGCGTTAAAAAAGTTAGAGAAACCGAGACCGTGTATGAGTCCGAAAATCAAAATTAAGCCGTAAACAGCGGTGCGATTCACTTTTTGTGAGGTCTTACCCAAATTCACCAAAGCCGTGATAATCAAGGTTATAGGAATAAGTGTTTCCACGAGCATTTCATTCACTTTAAAAACATCGAGTGCCGCCAACGCCAAAGTCACGGAGTGCCCAACGGTAAAGGCCGTAACCATGATGAGTAATTTCCTCCAATCGGTAAAACGGTAAGTACTCGCGATGGCCAGTATAAACACCATGTGGTCAATCCCCTGTAAATCTAAAATATGTGTAACGCCCAACTCGAAGTACAAACCAAATGCGCTGCCCATTATTGAATGCCTATTTTTTGCTCGCGTTTATGCCGAGAGGTATAAACTGAGATTTTCTCATTATTGATTTCAAAATGACCGATGTTTTTTTGATCAGAAAAAATTTCTAAAAAGACAGTATTCTTCCATTCAAACCCGGCATTTTTATCAAAGTTGTACAACTCCAAATAGCACCAAACGGCATCCATTTGGTATTCGGCGCCAACCCAATTCCAATTTACCGATTGACTTTTTTGTGTTACGGCAAAACGCGGTTTTAAGTATTTGCGCACGTATTGATCGGCAGCGGGAAGTTGTTTTGGGGTAGCCAAATTCCAACCTTGATTGCCGAATGATGCCGTTAGTGCGTTTTCCAAATCATCAGTGAAAAGTTTCAGCGCTATTTCAAGTGATTGATTTTGTTGATTGTAACGCACTTGCGCCACAGAAACATGAAACGGATGTGATTGTAACACCGGCGAAATCAGGCACAATAACAAGGCCAATACTATATGTCGAGTGATTTTTGTCACGACGCGAAAGTATAAATAATCCGTTTTCATTAACGCAACAATGTTTCATTTTTGTACTTTTGCAACGTGTTTAAACGACTCCCATACATAAGCGACCGCGTAGGCATCATAGCCTCAGTGGTTTGTTTGGTACATTGCCTTATTTTCCCCGTGTTGGTTTTATTGCGCATTCCGCTGAGCGAGTGGCTGCACGAATTTTGGCACGCTTTGGAGTATTTATTTTTACTGGTGAGTTTCGCTGCCGTTTATTTTTCGGCGCGCAGCACCGCCAAGCCTTGGATGCGTTATTTTTTGTGGGTTTCATTTTTTGCTTTGGCCGCATCCATTTTACTTAAGCATTATGAAGACGTTTTTGACACGATGGCCATTGTGGCGGCTGTGATCTTAATCGTTGCCCACATAGTAAACATCAGGCAGTTGAGTTGCAAAGTGCATTAATTTCTACCTTTCACTATTCGTTTTTTTGGTCAGAACCCCAAACACTTACAGTGCCTTGTTCTTTTATTATATCAACGAAGTTGTTGCGATATTTCAAAATTCAACTCCTCCGGAGTTGGAAAAACGCGATTATTCTACTCAACCGCCCCCCAACTCGTTGGGGAGCGGTTATTCCTCTTTGACTCCGCCGGTGTCAAAAACCGAAAACCTACAAAAACCGAATCATCTCAAAAGATTTGCACTCACCCGAAATTTTCGACCCTGAACGGGACGTACAACAAAAACCCCGAGTCACAACTCGGGGTAAACTATACAGACGGATTTCTCGACTCACGGTAAGTCGCATTTTAAACTTCTCGAACTCCCTCATCTCAATTCGGCGCCCCAATTGTTAAATCCTCAAGGGTTTTCAACTTTTTTCTTCGCAGGTTGGTTAAAAGATTATATTTTTGACTCATGCCTTTGAGACAATCACTTATTCTTTTGGTGTTTTGCGCAGCTTTCGCCATTGACGCTTTTGCCCATGGCGAGGGCGAAAGACAACACATTTTCATCCCCAACAAAGGTCAGTTTCATGAAAACGTTTTGTTTAAAGCCTCGGTAGATCAAGGTACCGTTTTTCTTGAATCTAATCGCTTTACCTATCATCTTTATGACGCGGCTCTTCGCGATGAACTGCACCACAACGGCCACAACATGGACACTTCAAATGTGTTGATGAATTACCACGCTTTTCGCATGGTTTTTCACCAAGCAGGCGATGCAGTGGTTGAGGGTTCTGACCAAACCCAACATCATTACAATTTTTTTAAAGGGAACGATCCCGCAAAACATGCAGGCAAAGTTCCCGGGTTTCACCAAACACACTATACCGATTTATATGAGGGCATTGATTTAAAGCTCTATACATCTCACAGTCATTTGAAGTATGATTTTATTGTAAAAGCCGGAGCCGATCCTGCTGCTATCAAATGGTATTACGAGGGTATTGACAAGGCGAAAGTGCGCAACAAACGCATCAGTTTAAATACCGCCGTGGGTACCATACACGAAGATGAGCCTTACGCTTACCAAATCATAAACGGTGTTGAAACCGAGGTAAAATGCAGGTTTACCGAAACCGCTGACGGCTACATCACCTTTGAATTATTGGAGGATTACAACTCCGGTTACGACTTGATTATTGATCCCACGCTTATTTTTTCATCATACTCAGGCAGTGTGGAAAGCAATTTTGGTTACACGGCTACTTTTGACGACCGGGGTTACTTATACTCCGGCGGAACGGTTTTCGGCATCGGCTACCCCACCACTATGGGCGCTTACAGTCAATCATTTGCAGGAGGTACCGGCGGTACGCCCATCAATTTTCCGCTGGACGGTACAGACATCGTACTTTCAAAGTGGGATACAAGCGGTACTTCGCTGATCTGGTCCACTTACCTGGGCGGCTCAAGCGATGAAATGCCCCACAGTTTAATTGTGAACGACCAAGAGGAGCTTTACATGATGGGCACCACCTCATCACCCGATTACCCCACAACACCGGGAGCTCACAACACCGCCATTAACGCCATACCGGCTTATGCCGCGGCTATAAACTTGCTGGCCGGCTTGGGAACTTACTACATCAATGGCAGTGATATTGTAGTGACCAAATTCGACTCCTCCGGAGCTGCCTTAGAGGCGAGTACTTATTTAGGCGGTACGCACAACGACGGCATCAATAACGCCAATATCCTTACCTACAACTATGCCGATGAAGCTCGCGGTGAAATATTGCTGGACAACGCCGGCGATGTTTTGGTAGTCTCTTGCACCCGTTCAGATAGTATCCCCGGCACAACGGGCACTTTTCAACCCACAAAGCCGGGTCCGGTTGCAACTGATTTAGACGGTGTTATTATTAAACTCCAACCCGATTTATCCAATGTTATATGGTCAACTTATTTGGGCGGTTCGGGTGCTGACGCTATTTACTCGGTAGTGGTTGATGACTCCAATAACTTGTACGTCTCGGGCGGTACTGTTTCTAGTGATTTTCCCACAACGCCCGGTGTGGTTGATCCCACTTTCAACAATGGCGTAGAAGCATTTGTGAGTTACATCAGCAGTGACGGCTCAACACTCTTGGCAAGCACGTATCGCGGTACAATATCGTATGACCAAAGCTACTTTGTGGAGCGCGATCGCAGCGGCGATGTGTATATCTTTGGTCAAACCGAGGGACCTGCCGGTCAATTTGTTTTTAACGCTTTATACAACACCCCCGATGCCGGTCAATTCATCACCAAATACACCCCGCTGCTGGACTCCATTATTTGGAGTACGCGCTTTGGTACAGGCGGCCGCCAGCCCGATATTTCACCCACTGCTTTTATGGTGGATTTATGTAATGCCGTTTACCTCAGCGGTTGGGGAGCTCCCGTTCAAGGCAGCAATTTAAGCACAACCGGATTAGATACCGCCGGAGGTCCCATTCAAGGCACCACCACAGGCGGTGATTTTTATTTGATGCAGTTGGCAGATGATGCTTCCTCCTTAGATTATGCTACTTTTATGGGAGGCACTGCCAATGAACACGTTGACGGCGGCACAAGCCGATTCGATAAAAAAGGAAAAGTATATCAAGCCGTGTGCGGCGGTTGCCCTTTAGGAGGCGGCCAGCCCGCTACTTCTGATTTCCCCACCTTTCCGGCGAATGCCCACTCCACAACCAACAACGCCACTGCAGGATGCAACAAAGCCGTGTTTAAAGTGGATTTCTTACTTCCCTCAGTAGTGGCCGATTTTACCATGCCCCAAGAAGGGTGTGCACCATTTTGCTTCAACGCGACTGGCGATCGTGCTTTTCCCACGACGCGCAAGGGTGAGAATTGGGAGCCCTTCACTTATGGCAGCTTGCCTGTCAAGATGTTTCAGTCCATCATTGACTTCTTGAACATCGAGCATATCCTCGACGTTTCAGTCGTTCTGCAGCAGATCTTCGAGCTTTTCGCTCTCGACCGATGCCTTGCGATCCA
>CAJXMT010000186.1 GCA_913056155.1 uncultured Cryomorphaceae bacterium | reverse complement strand
GTCGTGGTAGCGTGCTGTATCGTACAGGTAAAGCCCGGCCTGCTGACTCAAAATAAATTTACCCAAAACAAACTCATGACCGGCCAAAAGTGATGCGCGGTGGGCATTGCCGCGCAAGTTCAACGCCTCGATGCGGTGTTGATGCGCACCGTCGTAATGCCACTCTGTCCCCAGCGTTAATCGGTTTACATTATTGAGCATCAAGCCACCGATGAGCCCGACCCCCACAACCGCAAAACGCCGTTTTTCTCCATAATCCACAGCATTTCCGCTTCCGCCCAAAAACACCCTCAACGAGGTTTCACCCTTTCGGTCTTTCACTTGACTTTTCTTTACTTTATTTATATTCAGCGCCACAGGCCGCGGAGTAAAAACATATCCCAAACCTAAGGCCGGTTGATTGATTCCGCGGTTGGGTTGTGCAAGTCCGCCGTTGCTGATGTGGTGAAAGCCGATTTCTGTTTTTAGCGCAGAGCGCTTTGAAATACGAATTTCAACGCCTAATGCTGCGCGTAAATACGCGTTTACGGGTAAGCTGTACGACTGATTTCCGGGATTATTGTTTTTGTTGTACGGGTTGTTCAAAAAGCCTAAACCTACAGTGCCTCCCAAGTACGGGTTGATACGCCTATCCGGTAAAAAATTGTACCGGAGGAAAAAGGCGGCATGACCGCCGCGGCCCAAAACTGTATTGTTGTAATCTGTAAAGCCCAATAGAAAACCCAATGTGGGTGCGCAATTACAAGTCTCACGGGTGTTGGAATCTGCGAGAATTCTTGAAAATTCCATTTCAACTCCGGCCGGGACAGCATTTGCGGTATTTTCAATATCAGCGGTGTGGGCAATAATGTTACCGGCGTACAAGTTCAGTCCTGCGCGGTTTTGAGACGGGTTCTGACCAAAAGCCGAAAATAAAGGCAACGTAAAAAAGACCGCAAAGACCATTGACCCTTTCACCATGGCGCAAAATTAGTTTGAATTGGGGAGAAAATGTTGAGGTGTTTCCCGGATAAGAAGTATTTGCATAATCAGAGAATTCTCATTGGTCAAGAGAAAGGAATAAAGAGTCAGGAGTAAGGAGTGGAAAAAGTGCTCACCGCGAATTAAATGTTTTATTGCTTGAGCCGCAAATCTTGTTTCTAACGCCGCCCCCGCCACTAACGCCAATTGACCTCAACCTTGACCTGCGGTGGGCACTTTAGTTCGAGTTATTACTACAAATTATGCGTTCAGCACCAACTACACGCCTTACTCTTTACGCTTCACCCCGTGGAATTGCCGCAGGCATAGCGCAGCGGATTCAACGGGGCTTCTCCTTCACCTACACCTTTAAAGGTCGAGTGCTGAGGTCGAGGTCGAGGAGCTTCGTGCTCAAATTCATACTCTCGGTTCTATAATTCATTAAAAATCAAAGTAGTAATTATTTGGTGTCCACTACCTACTCTCAACCTTGTGACCGAAGGGAATCCCGAGAATTCGGGAACCTTGACCTTGACCTTGACCTCAACCTCGACCTGCGGTGGACACTTTAGTTCGAACAAGAACTACAAATTATGCGTTGAGCACCAACTACACGCCTTACTCTTTACTCCTTACCCCTTACGAGATCACCCGGCAACCACGAATGGTCCATGTTTATCCCCAATTCATTGGCGGACTCCACGCCCCAAGCGGCGAGCATAGCGAGCCACCATGCGGTGAACGAAGTGAACACCCATGCCCCAAGCCTGTCCCCAACATCGTTGGCGGACCTGTCCCCAACACCGTTGGCGGACCTGTCCCCAACACCGTTGGCGGACCTGTCCCCAACATCGTTGGCGGACCTGTCCCCAACATCGTTGGCGGACCTGTCCCCAACTTGTTGGCGGAACCCAAGCGACATTCATTCATTCATCAACAACCAATACACTGCCTGAGCTCGTCGATTTGGCAATTCCACAAATCAATGGTTTCGTCTTCTTCACCGGGATCGGAGACATCGCAAACCTTAAGTACGGTTTTGTGTGTCATACCGTCTTTGCTGATATCAAATTTGAAATACAGCGAAGTTCCCTCGCAGTAGTCCCATTGAAATTTAACCTGTTTGTTTTTGGTTTTGGAAATCAACTTGGCAGATTCCTCAGCACCTTCCCATATAAAAACGTATTGATCGCCCCGCAAAATCACATTATCGGCAAACCACTTGGATAAACCACCCGGCGTGGCTACATAATTATAAATCATTTGGGGTGAAGCTGTTAGTATATATTCGATTTCAACTGGGATTTTATCGACTTCTTTCATAGGTAGAACGATTGAAAAATTAAATGCCTCAAAAATAGAGAATTTGGTTGAATTCAAGAGTCGCAAGACGAAAAAAAATATTTAATTTCAAAGGTGATTTGAAAAAACGGGGGCGCTATATTTGCAGCTATGAACGCGAAAAAAGCTTTGGCGCAATTGGTATTGAAGTTATACGGGTGGAAACTTATAGATAACAAGCCCCAACATCTTAAAAAGTACGTTTTAATTGCCGCTCCTCATACTTCAAATTTTGATTTCACCTTGGCCATAGCTTCGCTGTGGGCGGGTGATATTAAAGGAAAGTACCTCATCAAAAAAGAGCATTTTTGGTGGCCGATGTCCGTTTTTATGAGAAAAACGGGCGGCATACCGGTGGATCGCGAAAACTTGAAAAAAGATTTTACCAAAACATTGGTGGACATGATGAAAGATACCGATGAGATGGTATTGCTGTTTACCCCCGAAGGAACCCGCGGCCGGGTAGAACGGTGGAAAACGGGATTCCACCGTGTGGCGCGTGCTTGTCAATATCCCATTGTACCGGCCTATGCCGATTACGGCAAAAAGGAAATCGGTTTTGGCGAACCGTTTGAACCCGGCGATGATCTTGAGGCTGACTTGCGGAAATTGGAAAAGTTTTATGCAGACAAAAAAGCCCGTTATCCTCAATATTTTAACGCCGCTTTTTATGAACGGTAAAGCGGAGTGAAGCGGCTTATAAATTCTACCTTTGCACCAAACCCCTGATGACATGAGAAAACCATTAATATTAGTAACCAACGACGACGGCGTTATGGCGCCGGGCATTCGCGCATTGGTTGAAGTGGCCGACAAACTGGGTGATGCCGTTGTGGTGGCTCCGGATAAACCCCAATCGGGAATGGGCCATGCCATTACCATCAACGCCACTTTACGGGTAAATAAAATGGGAAAACAAAACGGCACCCACTTTTACAGCACCTCAGGCACACCGGTAGATTGTGTGAAATTGGCTGTTCACGAAATTCTCAAAAGAACACCGGACCTCATTGTTTCCGGAGTGAATCACGGGAGCAACGCCTCTACCAATGTGATTTATTCCGGAACGATGTCTGCCACCATAGAGGGCTGTATGGAAGGCTTTCCGGCAATCGGGTTTTCGTTGGTCAATGAATCCATAGATGCCGACTTTGAGGCTTCAAAAGTGTATGCCGAACAAATTATGAAAGTCGTACTGCAAAACGGCTTGCAAAAAGGAGTTTGCCTCAATGTGAACATTCCCAACTTGAGTACCCGCGAAATTGAAGGCATCAAAGTATGCCGGCAAGCCGATGCCAAATGGAGTGAGAAGTTTGATAAACGCAAAGACCCCGGAGGAAAGCCCTATTATTGGTTGACGGGAGCTTTTGAAAATCAAGATACGGGCGAGGATACGGATATTCATGCCCTTCAACATAATTACGTGAGTGTTGTGCCCGTTCAGTATGATTTAACGGCTTACAATAGTTTGAAAAACCTGGAAAAAATCGATTTTAATGCTGGATAAGGATCGACTTGTGACGGGCGTTATTATTGGTGTTGCCTTGCCCGCGGCGCTATTTGTCATGTTTTACCTCATTATGGAAAATGCAGCTCCGGGGAGTATGCATTCCGCTATGATTGAAAAAGTGATATTGTTGTTTATTGGCCTCAATGCCTTAATCATGCATCACTTTATGGTGCGTAGGGAACAAGATGAGATTGGCAAGGGGATTTTATTGAGCACTTTTATCGGAGCCTTGGTTTACGTCACGTATTACTATACCGATTTCATTTAAATGACGCACTTCAAAGACTAAAGAATGAAGTACTACATCATAGCGGGAGAAGCATCGGGAGATTTGCACGGGGGTAACTTCATTCGTGAATTGGTCAAAAAAGACCCCGATGCCCGCATCCGAGCTTGGGGCGGTGAAAAGATGGAAGCGGCGGGTGCAGAATTGGCTAAACACTATCGCGACCTGGCCTTTATGGGTTTTATAGAGGTGGTTCTGAATATAAGAACCATTTTAAAAAATATCGCATTCTGCAAAAAAGATATTGAGCAGTTTGCGCCTGATGTGGTCGTTTTTATCGATTATCCCGGTTTTAATATGCGCATTGCCGCGTGGGCAAAAAAACGCAATCTGAAAACAGTTTATTACATCTCCCCCCAAATTTGGGCTTGGAAGCAAAGTCGTGTGCATGCCATAAAACGCACTATTGACCACATGTTTGTGATTTTACCTTTCGAACAGGAATTTTATGCGCAGTTTGACTACCCCGTTACTTTTGTGGGGCATCCTTTGCTGGATGAAGTAGAACGCTATGAGGAGGGGCGCGCTACATTATCTGAGGACGTCAGGTCAGTAGTGAAATCTGGCCGGCCGGTGATCGCGCTGCTGCCGGGTAGCAGAAAGCAAGAAATCAACACTTTGTTGCCGCTCATGCTCAAAGCGGTAGATTCGCTTCAAGGTTACAAAATTGTTATTGCATGTGCTCCCTCTCAAGATCCGGAAATCTATGAAAATAGGGTGCAAAATCGCGATATCACCTTGGTTGCGGGTAAAACGTACGAGTTGTTGTCTCAAAGTACCGCAGCACTGGTGACG
>CAJXMT010000185.1 GCA_913056155.1 uncultured Cryomorphaceae bacterium | reverse complement strand
CGGAAAGTTTAATTTTAACGGTTCTGACCAACAAAAAAAGGTGGGTACACTTTCAGGAGGAGAGCGTAATCGCTTGCATTTGGCCATGAGCCTGAAACAGGAAGCCAATGTGCTTTTATTGGATGAGCCTACAAATGATATTGATGTAAATACGTTGCGGGCACTTGAGGAGGCTATTAACAATTTTGCGGGTTGCTGTGTCATCATTTCTCACGACCGCTGGTTTTTAGATCGTGTGTGTACGCATATTTTGGCTTTTGAAGGAGATTCGCAAGTGTATTATTACGAGGGCTCTTTTACCGAGTATGAAGAAAATAAACGAAAGCGTTTGGGTCTTAATGAACCGCGAAAGTTCAAATACAAAAAACTCACAAAAGACGGTTGAGAGCCTTGTTTTTACAAAATCCCAAAAACACGATTTCAAGAAAAGACGAATCGTGTTTTTTTTGTGTTGAAAAATTGAATTTTCACGCGTTTTGGTGAAATAAGCGTTTTTTGTGTTCTGCGAGAAATTTGATTTCTGACCCTCGGTAGCTTGGAGGTTTAATGAGTTGATAAATATATTGTTGTGTTGTGTTAACCCCTTGTGTGTTGATTTTATACTTGTGAAGCCACTGCATAAAAACTTTTGAAATGGCTATTTTCACTGATTGTTCCGTAGTTCAAAGTTGTTCATATTTGCAGCAGATGTTTAATCCGATTTGCAAACCCTTCATGCAATAATCACTATCTCCTTATTTTTTTAGTGTGATTTATTTTATTTAAATTTGAGCTCAAATTACTGCCAAATAACGAAAGAAAAGGGCATTGATTTTAAACCAAACGGATTGAAATTTTTAGCGTAATACAAGAAGAAACACCTCAACCACACGTGAATAAAGTTGGAATTATAGCTCATAAAATGCTGGCTGTGCCTTTGGCAAAAAGGTTGCACGGCACTTACAACACGGGATTAATTAAACCCGCGGAAGTTCGAAATTTAAAAAAAAAGGATTTAAAAGACAGCAAGTTGCTTTATTTGTGTGAACTGCCCGAGCTTTTGCAGTGTAATTGTTTTTTGGCTAATGAGTTATACGAAAAAGAAATTCCGTTCGCTACAATAGGCTTTGAGATGTCGCCGTACCACATCATTTTTCGGGAGCGTTATAACGCCCGCTTTACGGTAACAGAAAATACGAGTGTGGAGTCTTTAAAAAACAATCTCAATACATTTTTTACCGGAAAATCACATGAGCGTGTTTTCCGGCGCACTAATTTTGGACTCCATAATTCGAGGGTTTCTTTAGGACCTGTTCAATACGAAGTGCTTTATTGGGTCTGTCACGACCTCACCACGAAAGAAATTACTGAACTCACGGGAAAAAGTGTGTGTACGATAGAAAAGGTACGGTTGCGCCTTATGAATGAGGTAGAAGTAAGCGGTACCGCCGGGTTGGTAAAATGGGCCTATGATAATCGTGTCGTCTATCCCATTATCGGTAATAAAATGAGACCGGGTTGGTTGAAATAATACCAAACAGATAAGCTTAGTCGGGGCGTATAACTTCATTCCCGTGCTCTCTCAGTGTGGTCTTAGCGAATACCTTGAATTATTTCAACAAATGTGTAGCGTAAACCGTTCTACATCGTAAATAAGGAAGTAATAATAGCGGATAGTTTTTTGTTTCAAACCGTAATTCATTTTACTTTGCCCAAATTTAGAGATTATGAGATTTAACGTGAGTGAAATCAACGAGTGCATACGTACGCGACGCAGTATATATCCCGTGCAATTTTCAAGCAGAAAAGTGCATAAAGAGCTTATAGAAATTTTAATTGAAAATGCCCGTTGGGCACCTACCCACAAGCTTACACAACCGTGGCGCTTTAAAATATTTCACGGAGCCGGAGCAGTGAAATTTGGTGAAGATCATGCTGAAATGTACAAAGATCTAACTCCCGAGAGCGATTTTAAGCCCGTGAAATACCGTAAATTAAAAGATAATGGTGCGCGCAGTTCTGCTATAATTGCCATAATTATGCACAGAGATGAAAAAGAAAGTATTCCCGAGGATGAAGAAATAGCATCCGTTGCCGCTGCCGTGCAAAATATGCATATTACATGCAATGCATACGGGCTTGCCGCCTATTGGGGCTCGGGAGGGTGTACCTACACACCCGAGATGAAGAAGTATTTGAATTTGGGTGAAAATGATAAATGCTTGGGCTTTTTTCACCTGGGATATCCGGAGGGAGAATGGCCGCGCAAAACACCGCGTAAACAGCGTGGGGAAATTGCGGAATGGATTGGAGAATAAAAAATGAGGTGCTGCAGGTTTTAATATCGTTTAATATCACCGGATCATGTTAGTAGAAAAAGAAAGCTTTTTTGAGCAAATAGCTGTTCGCGATGACGCTGCCGTTCAACAGTTCTTTACCGAGGTCAACCACTTTGAAGTTGCGCAGGCCTTAGGTGAGTTGAGTGAGGACGATATGTTTTATGCTTTTGAACTCATTGAAGAAGAAAACCTGCATCAGGTTTTCAGGCATCTTGAAGATGATCGGCAACAAGACATTATTGTGTACTTAGGGCACAATAGAGAAAAGCTGTCCACCTTACTGAATGCATTAAAGCCCGATGACCGTACTGCCCTGCTTGAAGATATGCCCGAACACATCTCGCGGCGGATGATTCAACTGCTCACACCTGATGAGCGACGCATTGCCGTAAAACTTTTGGGTTATCCCGAGGAGAGTATCGGACGATTGATGACCTCTGAATATGTGGCGGTTAAACCTCATTATTCCATTGCTGAGGTAATTGAGCATATTCGTAATTTCGGGCGCGACTCAGAAACACTAAATGTACTTTACGTAGTTGACAATAAATTGCGACTTGTTGATGATTTGCGCATTCGTGAAATACTGTTGGCCGCACCCGATAAAAAAGTGGAAGATTTAATGGATCACTCCTTTGTATCACTCAATGCTACCGATGATCAGGAAACGGCCGTTAAAGTGTTCCTCGATCGCGACCGCGTTGCCCTTCCCGTTGTGGATGGCGACGGCATTATGCTGGGCATGGTCACCGTTGATGATGTTATGGATGTAGCGCAAGAGGAATCTACCGAGGACTTTCACCGTTTTGGTGCCATGCGTGAGGCCGTGAACAATCCGCTTACCGCACCCATCGGTCAACTGTACAAAAACCGTATCGTGTGGTTGTTTGCCCTGGTTTTTATGAATGTTTTTTCTGGCTATGCCATGCAGCAATTTGAAACGACTATTCAAGCTATGGTTTCATTGGTCTTTTTTTTACCCCTTTTGATTGATAGCGGAGGAAACGCCGGCGCTCAAAGTGCAACCCTTATGGTGCGTGCTTTGGCAACTGGTGAAGTAGCCCTGAAAGACTGGGCTAAATTGGTGGGGAGAGAAGTTTTTATAGCTCTTTTACTGGGAACAACTATGGCCGCTGCAGTAAGTTTGGTAGCGGGCGTGAGAGCACCTGAAATTGTTGTCGTTGTCGCCATCAGTATGGTCTGTATCGTGTTGGTGGGGAGCGTTTTTGGTTTATTGCTACCATTTATTTTTACACGTCTCAAACTCGATCCGGCAGCTGCAAGTGCTCCGTTAATTACTTCAATAAGTGATATTTCCGGCGTTATTATTTATTTTTCCATCGCAACTTGGTACTTGAGTTAAATTTGGGTTTTGGTCAGAACCCCCTACACGATGAAAACAATAGAGGTTATGTAAAATCAAGTGTTGAAAAGTTTCGACCGGCACGATTTTTACAAAATTGAAAGTTCATAAATTTCCACAATCAAAATACGGGTGGAAACGCGTACCAAAAATATCGAATACCATGAACTGCAAATCGTTGTTTACCTTACTTTTTTGCCTGTCGGGACTGGTTTCCTTCGCTCAAAAAGAAAAATCCTTTGAAGATAAATTTCATAAAGGACTCCTGCTTTTGGGAGGTGAAGAAGCATCCGGTGCCGATGTTATTTTTGAAGAGCTATATGCAAACGACAGCTCAAATTTAAACCTGGCCTATCTTTTAGGACAGGCTTATGCCAAGGGAGATAATCAACACAAAGAAGCCATTCGACTGTTGAATAAGGCCAAAAAAGGATTTTCGAAATACTACAAAAAGCTCGATTACAAAGAAAAGCGAGTAAGTGAATACGTATATTACTACCTGCTTATGGCTTATAGCAAGGCGGGTAAATGCGATAAAACACTTCAAGCCCTCAATGATTTTTACATGAATTACAGTTATGAAAACGAGTGGTACTTAGTTGACGCACAAAAACTATTCAGAAATTGTAAACCTGTGGACGAGGAAACACCTGAAAATTTAGTGACGGACGGCGAAGCCGAAGAAGAAATGGTTGACGGGGAAACCTACAGTGTGGAGGAAAAAGTGCATGATGATCATCTCATCGGTACAAAGGAAATTTCCTACACTTACAAAGGCAATGAATACGGAGTTCAAGTAGGCGCTTTTGTGGAACCTGTTTACACTTATGAGTTTCCCGGTTTGCGCAACATTGAGGTGTATGTAGATCAAAATGGTGTTTACCGTTACATAATAGGCAGGTTTATGTTCGACGGCCAAGCCGAGCGACTCCTAAAAGCCATTAAAGATAAAGGATACAAAGATGCTTTTGTGACCAATATCAAAAACAAACAAAAATTCAGCGAGCAAGTACTTACCATAGACCGCGATAATATCAATAAGCGGTTAATTGGTCGCGTTGATTTTCGAGTGCAAATTGGTGCTTTTCGAGGCGATACAATTCCTGATGAGCTCATGGATGTTTATTTACAGCTCGATAGTATATCAGAGGTTAGAACACCCGAACTCACCATAATGACCGTAGGCTCTTTTGACACTTATGAGGCGGCTTCTTTTTACAAGGAGCTCGTTCAAGATTTGGGAGTTGACGATGCTTTTGTTGCGGCTTTCAATTACAACCGCAAGGTGG
>CAJXMT010000184.1 GCA_913056155.1 uncultured Cryomorphaceae bacterium | reverse complement strand
GAGGTGCAATTGCGTTTTGAGGTACAAAACCTCTTCAATCAAAAATATTTTAACCACCTCAACCGTTACAGACTTATCAATTTGCCTGAGCAGGGACGCAATTTTATCGTGCGCCTCATTGTGCCCTTCAGTTTTTTTGGTCAGAACCCCAAACCCGATGAAAACCGGAGTAAAACCAAGAACAAAAGTTAACAGCAGTACAACAAATTGAAGTGCGCAGTCAATCGGAAAAAATTGTAAGTTTGCGCCGCCTGAAGAAATAAAAAAACAAATCAAGAGAGATAGAAAATGAAAGAAATAGTTTCAAAATTTACGCCTGTAGTACTCATCGGCGGCTTTGGAATTGCCGGGTTACTTTTCAGTTTAAGTGACGGTCAAGGCAGTTACTTTACCATTGCCACCGCAAGTATGATATTGATATCCATTGTTATATTACTCAATAACCTACACATTATCAGCGCTAAAGCAAGTAAAGTAGTGGGCGCATTGTTAGCAGTTGTATCCCTGATTCTCATTTACTTGAATGTAAACAGTATTCAAGAACCGCTGGAATTTAGAAAAGAAAAAGAAAAGCGCTACTCAGCCGTTATTCAACGACTTAAAGATATTCGCGAGGCACAACTCGCTTATCACCGCAAATACAATAAATACACTTCTAATTTTGACACTTTAGCGCACTTTATCAAAAACGAGAAAGTGGAAGTAATACGTATGGCAGGCGATGTACCTGATACACTTACAGAAGATGAAGCCTTGGAACGCGGTATTATTTCCAGAGATACCAGTTTCTTACCTGTGACGGAATATGTTTTTAACAAAGAGTACATGGAAAGCCGCAAAAAGAATGTGAAATTTCACCCTGATTCGCTGCGCTACGTACCCTACACCAACAAGGCCGAGTTTGACATGTACACTAACGTCATTATTCGAGGCAGCGGAATGGAAGTGAGCGTTTTCCAGGTGGAAGATTCCAAACCTTTCGATCCCGAAGAAGTATTGAGAGTAGGCTCATTGGACGAACCTACAACTTCGGGTAACTGGTCTTCAGAAAAATAAACGGTTTTGTCTATATCCAAAACAGGCGAGCAAAATAAGGGAAGCAGCTTTTCAACCGAAGCTGCTTCTTTGTACACGTTGTTTTGTATTTTCACCGGGGAAAAATTACATTCTGTTCTTTACAATCCCAATTCCCGCAGTTTTTTACCCTCACGGGTTGATCGAGTGCAGGATTTCACACAATTGCGATCACTACTTAAGCAAGCGGGTAAAAAAGCGAATAAAAGATACTTATCGGTAGCCGGCAAACACTTTACCATTGTTCCCGAGGGTGTTTTCATGCCGGAGCACAAAGACGATTACCTCAGCATATTATTTGAGCCGGGCGAAATAGAAACCAAAAAAGACATTCGTTTTGAAAGCGCTACGGGTATTAAAAACACGCGTTTCATTTATGCGGTTGAAGCCGAATTGTCGCAGTTGGCAGCCACTTGCGGATATCGATTGAAACACGCACTGCCCGCACACTTAACACCCGCCCAACAACTTGCCGGTCAACATACGAAAACTCCTAATACCGGATTTCTTTTTTTGTATGAGGGCTTTTTTTATTTAGCTCTTTTTCAAGGCTCCTTTCTCATGTGTAACACATACCCACTGCTCACCGATGCTGATTTGGGATACTACACGCTTTTCGCTATGGAGCAATTCGACTTGAAAGGCGATAAAACCACGCTTTACCATGCCGGAAAAGCAACCGACACCACTAAAAAACTTCAAATTGTAGAACAATATGTTGCCGAGCTGAATCCCTTCCCCGGCGATGAAACGCTTCCCGGCTCTGACCAAAATACGGCGAAAAAACAAGCAGAAAACTTCACCTTACATTCTCAGTTGCTGTGCGTGTAATAGGCGGAAAATACAAGGGTAGAAGAATCACAGCGCCCAAAAACTTACCGGTGCGCCCCACTACCGATTTTGCCAAGGAAGGACTGTTCAACTACTTAACCAATCGCATTGATATAGAAAATCAAACTGTAATAGACCTTTTTGCGGGCACGGGAAATATGAGCTTTGAATTTATTTCACGGGGCGCCTCACCCGTATACGCCGTAGATATGAATCACAAATGTGTACATTACATGATCAAGGTATCTGTGAAGTTGGGTTTTGAAAATTACAAGGTATTGAGGCGCGACGCGTTGAAGTTTCTGAAAAAATGTGTAATCACTGCGGATATCATTTTTATGGATCCGCCTTACGATGCGAATACCTACCCCAATCTCATCAAAACAGTTTTGGAGCGCAATTTGCTTAATTCAGGTGGCCTGCTTATTGTGGAACACGACAAAAATAATAATTTTGAAGAAGTTCCACTATTCAAAGAAAGCAAATCATACGGAAATGTGATTTTTTCCGTTTTTGAACAACCCGATTAAGCATTTTCAAAAAACGATATTATGAATTTACGTACTGCAGTTTTTCCCGGCTCTTTTGACCCTTTTACAGTGGGCCACGCAGATATTGTAAAGCGCGCCTTACCACTGTTTGATCAAATAGTGATTGCACTGGGCGAAAACAGTCAAAAAAAATACATGAATACTTTGGAAGAACGCATGAATAACATTCGTGCTATTTTTAAAGACTACGATCAAATTCAAGTGGACTCGTTCAAAGGGCTCACCGTTGATTATTGTAAAAAAATAGATGCGCGGTTTTTGTTACGAGGTTTGCGCAATACCGCTGATTTTGAATATGAGCGAAATATCGCAAATATGAATCGCGAAATTCATCCCGAGGTAGAGACCGTTTTTTTGATGTGCAGCCCGCAACACGTGTCGGTTTCCTCCACCATTGTACGCGAAATTATTAAACACGGCGGCGATGCTTCCCCGTTTTTACCCGTTAAACCCTGATTCTATGCGTACGCTAATCACGTTGTTTATGGCCGCGCTTTATCTGCTCGCGCCCGGTAATGCCCAATCTCAAGTAAGCGGAGTTATAAACGGTTATTACGGCAAAAAAATGGTTTTGCTGAAAGTGGCACAGGCTCTCACAGGGGGTTACGATACGTTGGAGACTACTACAATTTCTCCGCGTGGAAGCTTCAATTTTACTACTTCACTTAAAAGCGGTTTTTACTATTTAAAAATCGAATTCCGCTATGTACCTTACTATCACGATCCGGCTTGTGACGGTCGCATTGCGATGGAGGCGCCTGAAAATCTCGACAATAAGGCTGCTTACATTGACGTACAGTATTTGTGTTCGGGTTCTGACCAAAAGTTTTTACACGATTATATAGAAATTTGGGCCGGTAAACGTGCAGACTTTATCGAAAAACACCCCACGCACAGAGCGGATACGGCTTACGATAAAAAGTTACTGTTTTTTGAAAAGGGCGTTTATGAAGCGTTTAAAGAGGGTTTCCAAAACCATCCTTATTTAAAGGCTACTGTGGATTATCAAATTGCCGCGTTAAAATCACTGGCTCATTTTAATGCAGACACGCTTTACGATACCTATTTAAAAAACCGTCAGGTACTCGTCAACAACGGAGATTACATCAACTTTTTTGTTCAATTTTACGAAAACAAAATATTGCACCACATCAGAAAAAATAAAGACCGTTATGTGGATTCACTTATTGTTACAAATCGGTTTATGCCCACTGTACATTTTTTCAATGAGCATAGATTCCTCAACTCAACAGAAAAAGCTGAGCTTTTACTCATCACGATGAATTATACCGAAAGTTTGCCCAATTTAAAGGAAGAGCGCCGTGAATTACTTTTTAATCGGGCAATCAAAGAAGCTAACAGCAGTGCGGTAAGGCGAATTGCACGCGATTACCTCAAAGCCCGTTTGGTGTTGGCACGCGGTTCAAAAGCACCGGCTTTTACGGGCACAGATACCGCCGGGAAAAATATTGATGAATCCTTTCTAAAAGGAGCATTTACTTACATTCACTTTTGGGCATCGTGGAATGATGCCTCTGTTAATGACTTGCTCACGATTAGCGAGTTAAAAGAAAAATTCCCGGAAGTGAAATTTTTAAGCATCAATACAGATCGGGCTAAAGCTGACTTTATACATTTTATGCGTCACAACGAACTAAACCATACTGTAATTCATTGTAATGATTTTGAAATTTTGGATCGCTATAGCGTAAAGTCTGTACCGCTCTATTTTTTAACAGATAAATACGGCAGGTTACTGCTCACACCCGCTAAAGAACCGCAACGGATGATCAACATTTTTGACGCTCTTAAAAAGATGACGGGGCCTCAACGCAAACCCTATGAAATCATTAGGGAATATGATGATCGGTAGGTGCCTTGTACCATTTATCTTGGCTGCGCATCACTTTTTCAATCACATCACGAACGCAACCTTTCCCCCCTTTAAACGGGGAGATGTAATTGCAAATATCACGTACTTCATGAACGGCATCTTCGGGGCAGGCCGCCAACGCTGCTTGAGAAAGCACATCCATATCGGGTAAATCGTCCCCCATATAGGCCACTTGGCCGTCATCAAAACCGTATTCGGATTTAAACTCCTCGTATTTGGCTTTCTTGTCGCGCACTTCAAGTGCCACATCGGTAAAACCCAGTCGCATTAAACCGGCAGTTATGGTTTTGGAACTGCCGCGCGTAATGGCCATCAGCCTAAAACCCGCATCAACAGCTCTTGCCATGGCGTGACCATCTTTGGTATTAATAGCTCTGAGTGCCTCTCCCTCGGGCGTGAGCAATATGAGCCCGTCTGTCATAATACCGTCCACATCAAAAATCAACGTAGTGATGTCGGGCAGCATTTTCAAATAATGTTCTTTTTTCATACCTGTAATAACAACCGCTATCTCATACGGTTCTGATTATTAAAATCTGTAAGAGGCGCCGATTTTGCCGCCTCCAAAAAGTTGAGTACCCCCCAGTTCCAAATTGGCGCCCCAACGTTCGTTGAAATAATACCTGCCACCTAATTGCAGTCCTATACCTAAGC
>CAJXMT010000183.1 GCA_913056155.1 uncultured Cryomorphaceae bacterium | reverse complement strand
TATTGCGGTTAGAGGTAATGCTTACCGGCACTTCGTTGAAAAAAACTTTATACATTTGCTCTATGAATTATATTGACGATTCAGCGCTCAAAATAGCACAATTTCTGCTTCAAATCAAAGCCGTTGAACTAAAACCTCACAAGCCGTTTACTTGGGCTGCGGGATGGAAATCACCCATTTACTGTGACAACCGCAAAATATTGTCTTACCCAAAAGTAAGAAACTTTGTGCGTCAAGAGTTTGTGCGTACAATTGATGCTAATTTCGGCAAACCCGATGTTATTGCCGGAGTAGCCACAGGCGGCATAGCTATTGGCGTTTTAATTGCACAGGAAATGGGGTTACCCTTTGTTTATGTGCGTCCCGAGCCCAAAGCACACGGCAGAGGAAAACAAATTGAAGGAGTTTTGGAAAAAGGTCAATCCGTTATTGTGATTGAAGACCTTATTTCAACAGGTGCCAGTAGTTCCAAGGCCATCAAAGCACTAAAAGATGAGGGAGCCATTGTAAAGGGAATGGTAGCTGTGTTTACTTACGGTTTTGATGTGTCCAAAAAGAATTTGATGCGCGATGCCCAATGTCCTTTCTACACCTTAAGTAATTACAACACTTTGCTCCAACAAGCCCTCAAAAACAATTACATCTCTGAAAAAGACTTGGAAATACTGGAAAACTGGAATGAAGACCCCGAGAATTGGGGAAATGAAAATACAAACTGAATTTATGACCACTATTAGAAGTGAGAAAATGAGCATTCAAAAAAGCAAGCGAGAAATTGCTTCCTTTTTGAGAAATCTCAACAACCTGGAAAAACTCATGCCGGTAGATAAAATAGACAACTGGCAGTCTAGTGAAGAAAATTGCTCATTTAAAATCAAGGGTTTGGCCAAGATTGGTATGAAGTTGAAAACCGAGGAAAGCAATAAAATCACGTTGACCTCTGAAGGTGAAAACCCGTTTGACTTTACACTGGACATGCTTTTTGACGATACTGCAGGTAATGACACAGAGGTTCAATTGGAGTTTAATGCCGATATGAATTCTTTTACTGCCATGATGGTAAAAAAACCGTTAAAGAACTTTTTCGACATGCTAGTGAATAATCTAGCTGAGCAAAATTAGTTTTTAATTTGGTACGAAAAAAGGCCCTTTAAACGCTGTTTAAAGGGCCTTTTAATAAGTATTACCTTCGTACTTTCGAGGGTTTGGCGCATCAAAGAAAAAGTTCTTTTACTCAAGCCAAGCACCGGGCTGCATTTTAATTAATGCAGTATTCTATTAAAACTTGTGGCGCTGCTCGTCACTCACAGAAACACTGTGACGGCCTTTTGCTCTCCTTCTGGATAATACTTTTCTGCCGTTTTTTGAAGCCATTCGACTTCTGAAACCGTGCTTATTTTTTCTCTTTCTCTTCGAGGGTTGAAATGTTCTTTTCATGATATTTAGCCTTTACCTGTTTTCAAAAAGGGCTGCAAAGGTACATTTATTATTTTGCAGCACACAAAATGTATAATGAAAAATGAGATTTATATTTGATTATTTTACGGTTGCTCGTTTAAGGCTATCATTTTTAAAACCGCAGCCGCGGCCTCAACACCCTTATTTCCATGTTGACCACCCGAACGGGCTTTGGCTTGTTCGAGAGTATCGTCGGTAAGTACGCCAAAAATAACGGGCTTATTGTACTTTAAGCACACGTCTTTCACACCCTGTGAAACGGCATTACACACAAATGTAAAATGGTCGGTTTCTCCGCGGATCACACTGCCCAAGCAAATAACACCGTCCACTTCGCCCGCTTCCAACATAAATTGAGCGGCTAAGGGCAATTCAAAACTACCGGGCACATCCTTGATGACCACATTTACTTCGGGCACGCCGGCTTTTAATAAAAAGTCAAGAGCTCCGTCGCGAAGCGCACGGGTAATTTCACCATTCCACTCACTTACCGCTATACCAACTTTACATGCTTTAAAGTCAAAGGATTGATCAATCTGTTGGTCGCTTAAATTTTTTAATTCTGTTGCCATCGTTCTCCGGTTAAAGCAAAAAAGCACCGCTGTTGAGCGATGCTTTGTGGTTTGATTTTTTTTGAATCGCCTCAGCTTACAGCTTCTGCGCGCTTGATGTACTTTTCAATATTTCGTGCCTGTGACGAGTTGGGAAAATCTTTTTTAATGGTCGTGTAATAGGCTTTGGCATCCTCGTTTTTACCTAATTCCTCAGCTACCAAACCGGCTTTCATTAAGTAAACAGGCGTAGTGAAATCATTCTTTACACTGTTAATTGCTTTTTTGTAATATTTCAAAGCGCTTTTATAATCTCCCAATTCACTGTATGCGTCGCCCATTGCACCATATTTAATGGAAGGCGTGATTTCATCCTTGGGATCGTAGCGGTCGAGATACAAAACAGCTCCTTCAAAATCTCCCGTTCTCAAAAGAGAAACGCCCATGTAATAATGCGCCAAATTTCCAACGTTGGTAGAGCCGTAGTTGGAGGCAATTTCTTCAAATCCCGGATTCCCCTCTGAGTCGCCGTACATGGCCAAAGAAAGAGAATCATTTGAAAAATGGCGCTGGGCATGAAAAATTGCATCTTGCGCTTCTTTTTCAATAGGCGGCAAGTAAAAGTTGTAATAGTAAAACGTACCGAAAACAATTGCGGCTACAGCTATTACAACACCTAAAATAATTTGTTTGTATTTATCTAAAAATTGTTCGGTTTTTGAATAAACCTCTTGTACATCAACAATTTCTTCTTCTTTCTGTTTCTTCGTTTTTGCCATTGGAATAGTTCTGTTTTTAGCGGTGCAAATATAGTTTTTTATCATTTCCCGCACGGTTTCCCGTTAAATGATTTATTTTGCATTTCTTTTTGCAGTTTACCTGCCTTCTGCTTTTGCTGTTTATTTATAATCAGAGCCGATAAAATATGCATTTAAAAAAATTGAATTTAGTCCATTTTAAAAATCACCGAGAGGCTGACCTCACCTTGAGTAAGAGAGTGAATTGTTTTACGGGTGACAATGGAGCGGGCAAAACCAACATTTTAGATGCTATATATTATTTGGCATTTACAAAGAGTTATTTCAACCCGATTGATTCCCAAAACATAGCGCATGAAGAGGGCTTTTTTGTGATTGAGGGAAGCTTTGAATTAAAAGGTAAAAAGCACAACATCTATTGCGGGATGAAGCGGGGAGATAAAAAAGTTTTTAAGCGCAATAAAAAGAAATACGACAAATTTTCAGATCACATCGGCCTGCTCCCGTTGGTTTTTGTTTCGCCCGCCGATGAAGAATTGATTTACGGAGGCAGCGAAATACGTCGCAAATTTTTAGATGGTGTCATTTCGCAGTTTAATAAATCATATTTAGAACACCTGATTCAATACCAAAAAGCGCTTTTACAACGCAATAAGTTATTAAAAACGTTTGCTGAAAACAGACATTTCGATCAAGATGCTTTAGAAGTTTGGGATATGCAACTCGTTCAACACGGCACACCCGTGCACGAAGCCAGAAAATCGTTTACAGGTGACTTTATCCACGTTTTTCAAAAATATTACGAACTCCTGGGTTCTGACCGTGAAAAGGCTCAAGTCACTTACAAATCAAAACTCAATGACAATACTTTTCAAGATTTGCTCGATGCAGCTCAAAACGATGACGCAAGAAAACTTTACACAACCGTGGGTATCCATAAAGACGATTTATCTTTTACACTTAACGGATACAGTTTGAAGAAAACAGGCTCTCAAGGTCAAAAAAAATCTTTTTTAACCGCTTTGAAATTGGCCCAATTTGAGTTTATCAAAAACAAAAAGGATACATCTCCTATTTTATTATTAGACGATATATTTGATAAGTTAGACAAAACCAGAGTGAAAGCTTTAATGAAAATAGTGAGTAAAGAAGATTTTGGTCAGGTTTTCGTGACCGATACCTCAGCATTGCGCGTCATTGAAATGTTTGATAACTTTGAAACCGAAATTCGATTGTTTGATGTTACACCTGACGAAATACTTTTAACGCGATGAAATACAATCCGCTCCTCATAACGGTTATAACAACCCTATTACTGCTAACGGGTTTACAGAGCAACGCTCAACGTAAAGAGTGGAATATTGCGGTTTTTGCAAATCCATCTGATTATTACAAAGTTAAAATTAATGGTGAATTGCAGCCTACGGGCTTTGCTTTTGAGGTTGAGCCCGGCCAAATTCATTTGGAGTTATGGGCTCCTCATCACGAGGTTTTTGACACTACTTTCACCTATATATCGGGTAAGGTTACCATTTACAAAAATTTGAAGCCTACACAGGAATTACAGGAATACAAAATAATTACGGCCGAACAAAATAATTTGCGCCGGCAAACATACCTCACCCTGGGCTTAGCCGGTGTTTCAGCTGTTGGAGCAATCGTGAATTACGGGCGTGTGGGAAGTAATTATCATGCTTTTCGGCGGCAAGAGCTGGGAAACAGGTACGATTTAGCAGCTTACGATCGCGCAGCACTTGAGGAGGCAGAATCATCTTTACAGCGAAGTCGTTACTTGCAATATGGTTTATACGCTGCCGCAGCGGGCTTTACGACTTGGGGAATTACCAAGATATTGAAGATTAAAAAAATGAACCCGCCCGATTTAAAAGAAGATAAAAGTTTTGTTGTTGAAGATTTCGGGTTCGGGCCGGGCATTCACGGAGGCGGAGTGCAAGGATTTTTACGTATTAAATTTTAACAGGGTTTTGCCATGAAAAATATAGCTTTTACTGCTTTCAGCCTACTATTACTTTGGGGTTGCTCAAAACCCGAAGCCTGTATTGAAGCCAATGACCGTTACTTTCAACCGCCCCCGGGGATGTTTGAAATAAGGGCTTGCGGAAGTGCAGAAACTTATTTTTGGGACTTTGGTGATGGGAACGGAAATGAGGGTAGATTGGTTTCCCATATTTACGACACCTCAGGCTCTTATGTTGTTGAACAGTTTGCGCTTCAAAAAAACGGAAGGCGAGAGCAATCT
>CAJXMT010000182.1 GCA_913056155.1 uncultured Cryomorphaceae bacterium | reverse complement strand
CGCGATCGTTTTCTCGGGCAATTTAGTTGCAGTCCCACAGAAATTTCGTGTGAGCCTCCCGGTTTGTTGGTTAATTGTGAAACCGTTAAATCATAGCTGTAACCGAACTTGAATTTTTCAACTTGAATTCCCAATAGAGCGATGAAAGCATCCTTATTGCGGTACCACAATCCGGCAACGAGCGGACCGGTTTTGCCGTACATTCCGAATAACAGCTGTTCTGCTGCTCCTTGACGCTGATACAATACATTAGGCGAAAGTATAGGAGCCTCACGCGTATTATCCAATGGAATATTAGCTCCGGCATGTGCGGTAAACTTGCGATATAAAACAGCATTGTCTTGCGTGAAAAAAGACTCTGAAGGTTCCGTCATGTGGTGAACCACAAAACCCGCGAAAAACTTTTCTGAATATCCCAAAAAGCCCACTGAAAAATCGGCGTAATTGACATTATCTATACCGGGAGTTTCTTGTGTTTCATATATAAAACCGTAACGCGGATCTATCATATCTCCAAATCGAAGATTATCCCAATTTACAGATTTTTGATAATAAGAGGCCTGAAAACCGGCGCGAATATTAAATTCTTGAGTCACCTTTAACGTATACGAATAAATAGCGGAAACATTAGTTGTTTGAATGGTTCCGTTACCCGCTTGATCGTGCCACACCATACCGCCCAAACCGCCCGATAAGGCATCAATGTGTTGGTCATAACTTGCCGCGTAGGAAACGAATTGCCCCGGTATAGCCGGCCATTGATTGCGATAATTCAAGTTCACGCGCGGACAAATTTTAGAACCTGCAAAAGCCGGGTTCAAATAAAGCGGATTCGCATAAAATTGCGTAAACTGGGGGTCTTGACCGTAAGCGGTTGAAATTGTCAGCAAGCCGACGAAAAGCAATAAAGCTTGGGTCTTTTTATGTAAATGTGTTCGCATGTTTTTTCGATCTCAAACGCAATAATACAATTTTTTTTTTCGATTATTCCAAAGAAGTAACGATTTTTTCAAGATTAAATTGCCGCAATAATTCATTTTTGCACGCGTTAATCCATCAAAATTCATGAACCTCGACCAAATGGAAAGGCAAATAAAAACAATTTATTTGAATATAAAAAAGAAGATTGCATTAACTGTTGTATTTTTTCTCGTATTCTTTTCGGCAGCCGCTCAATCTACTTTTACAAAACTTCAAAATCAAAAACTGCCGAGTAAAAATCAAACCATTGAAATTAAATGGGGTAAAGTTGGTGTTGAAGTCGGTTTCGACGAAAAACCTATCGTATTTATAAACAGTTTGCAAACCATTAATGACCCGGGAAATTATTGGCTTCCTTTTTATCAAACCAAGCTCAAATTACCCTTAAATACGGCAGCTTTCACTGCAGAACTTACCAATACTATTTACGAACCGCTAACAGCAGAAGAAAAAAATGCCCTTAAAGATTTGCCTGATGAGGCTATCTCCGGTACGGTAAATGTCACAAATTATATTACCACCATTAAAAAACAACCCTACGCCTCCATTGCCTTTACGCCATTGCGTCGCGGTTCTGACGGAAATATTGAAAAAATAAAATCTTTTAAAATTAACCTTACAGATGTAGTACCTGCTTCGGCATCGGGTAAAACGGGGAAAAGATCATTCAAAGTACGTTCGGTTTTAGCCTCGGGTGAGTGGTATAAAATCGGGCTGGTTCGTGAAGGGATATATAAGGTGAATTATGCTATGCTTCAGGATATGGGTTTCAACATGAACAACCTCCAATCTGTTCAATTGCGATTATTTGGTAATGGCGGCGGTGCTTTACCCGTTGAAAACAGTGAAGACAGAATTGATGATTTAGCTGAAAATAACATTGAGATGCATGACGGCGGCGACGGCTCTTTTGATCCCGGTGATTATTTTCTTTTTTATGGTCAGAACCAAACCCGTTGGTTGCATGACGAAGAAGAGGATGAGTTCATTCACGAGCCCAACCCCTACTCTGATTCCACATTTTATTTTATCACCCGAGATTATAACATTGGTGCCCCAAAAAGAATAGAAGAAAAAGCCAACCTTCAAACAAATGCAGATTTAACACTCAACAACTTTGTAGATTGGCAGTACCACGAAGAGGATCGCGAAAACCTGATTAAATCCGGCAGACGTTGGTACGGCGAAATTTTCAGTGTTCGGCGCTCTTACACATTCCCTTTTTCCTTTCCCGACATTGTCACTTCAGAGCCGGTTCAAGTAACAGTTGCCGCCGCTTCGCGTGCTATTCGTCGCCCCAGTTCTTTTACTATATCGGTAAACGGTTCTGACCAAAACAATAAAATTGCATTTACAAGAGGCGTTACAGCGGGCTATGCCAACACTTACGCACTATATGACCATGCTGTAAATTTCACACAAAGTGCCTCAGACAATGTAAATGTTCAGGTAAATTATGACAATACATCATCGGCAGATATTGGCTGGCTGGACTATATTCGGGTGGCTGCCACGCGACAACTCAGGTTTACGGGCAGTCAAATGACGTTTCGCAATCCGGCGGCAAAAAATGCCAATGTGGTACAATACAATGCGGCGGGTGTGGGACAAAATGCCGTTATTTGGGATGTGACTGACCCCACCCGGGCTTTGATTCAACAAGGAAATCGCTCAGGGAATAATTTCTCTTTTAAAACCGAAGGCGGCGACATGCGAGAATATATCATTTTCAATCCGACTGATACGCGCACTCCGGCTTTTTCCCAAAAAGTGAATAACCAAAATTTACACGCCTTTCCGCAAACCGATTATCTCATTATTTCGCACAAGCCTTTTCGAAGTGCTGCCGATCAATTGGCTCGATTTCACGAAGAAAGGGGAGAATTTTCAGTACGAGTTGTCAATATAAACGAAGTTTACAACGAGTTTTCATCCGGCGCTCCCGACTTAACGGCAATCAAAGATTTTATGAAGATGTTTTATGACAGGGCGGGCAACGACGCGAGTAAACTTCCTAAATATTTGTTGCTATTCGGGGGTGCATCTTACGATTACAAAGATAGAATATCGGGCAATACCAATCATATCCCCATTTATCAAAGCGCAAATTCCGAATCACCTACCGGCTCGTTCATGAGTGATGATTATGTGGGCTTTTTAGATGATGATGAAGGAGACGATGTGCGCAGCGGATTAGATATAGGTGTGGGCCGAATACCTGTAAATACCAACTCACAAGCTCAAAATGTGGTGAATAAAATTATTCGTTACCACCGTATTCCGCAATCTTTTGGAAGCTGGAGAAACAGAATTACTTGGGTGGCTGATGATTTGGATCATGCTTTAAGTCAAAATTTACCCATTCACATGCGCGATGCCGATAAGTTAGCTGAAAAAATCAAAGAGCGTTATCCGTCATACAACAACAATAAAATATACTTTGATGCTTTTAAAAAAGAATCAACAGCCGGCGGTCAACGGTATCCCGGTGTTACTGATGAAATCAACAAAAGTATGGTGAACGGCACGTTGTTAATGACCTATGTTGGTCACGGCGGTGTTTCGGGTTGGGCACACGAACGCGTATTGCGAATTCAAGACATCAACAGTTGGACAAATCGCAACAGTATGCCGCTTTTCCTTACGGCGACTTGTGAGTTTACCCGTTTTGACGATCCCGAGCGTACCTCAGCCGGTGAATTTGTGTTAATCAATCCCGACGGCGGCGGCATTGGTCTTATGACCACAACGCGCTTGGTTTATGCGAGTCCCAATTACCAGCTCGCCAACACCTTTACTGATTATGTATTTGAAGCAGTTGACGGTCAAACGCCTACACTGGGAGATTTATTAATGCTCTCGAAGGATATCAGTTTGAATAATATCACCATATCCAACGGTATTAATTACAGAAACTTCACTTTACTTGGAGATCCCGCCATGCGGTTGGCTTACCCGCAATATACCGTAAAAACCACTCAAGCACCCGACACTATTCAAGCGCTGGAAAAAGTAACCATTAAAGGTATTGTAACCAATGACTACGGGCAAAAACAAGAAAATTACAACGGAATTGTCTATCCGGTTATTTACGATCAGTTGCGCCAAATCACCACATTGGATAACGATAATGAAGGAGATTTTCAATATGACGATCGTACCGGTATTATTTTTAACGGTAAAGCCGGTGTCAAAAACGGCGAATTTGAATTTTCATTTGTCGTTCCCAAAGACATTAACTACGAATTTGGCAAGGCTAAGGTGAGCTATTATACAGATGACAGACGCATTGACGGAAACGGTAACGATTTGGAAATTACCATAGGCGGAATTGATGAAAATGCAGCGGAAGACAATACCCCGCCCGACGTTCAACTGTGGATGAATGATGAAAATTTCGTGAGTGGAGGTATAACAGATGAGAATCCGTCACTTTATGCTCGTGTTTTTGATGAAAGCGGAATCAATACCGTTGGCAGCGGTATTGGTCACGATATTACTGCCGTACTTGATGAAAACACGGGAAACCCCATCATTTTAAATGATTTTTACGAAAGTGATTTGAACTCTTACCAAAGCGGTACAATCAATTACCCTTTTTCAGAACTCGATCAAGGCCGTCACACGCTCTCGTTAAAGGTATGGGATGTTTACAACAATTCAGCCGAAGCTTACACTGAATTTGTGGTTGCGGGCAGTGAAGAGTTAGCAGTTGAGCATTTGCTCAATTACCCGAATCCTTTCACCACAAATACCTCGTTTTATTTTGAACATAATGCGCCCGGCCAAAGTTTAGAAGTACGTATTCAAGTATTCACGGTAAGCGGTAAACTTGTTAAAACGATTGACGGTATTCATGCATCAGACGGTTTTCGTATAGGTCCCATCAATTGGAACGGTCGCGATGATTACGGCGATGCTATAGGCAAAGGTGTTTATGTTTACAAAGTAAAAGTTACCGCACAAACCGGTGAATCGGTTGATAAATTCGAGAAATTGGTCATTTTAAATTAACAGAAACAATAAGAGTTTACAGACTTCGTTATCTTTGCCACACAATAGAATTATACTCATGAGAAAAACAGCGCTGTTAG
>CAJXMT010000181.1 GCA_913056155.1 uncultured Cryomorphaceae bacterium | reverse complement strand
GTATTAAGAAATAGATTTGCAGGAACAGACCAACGGTATAGTGTCGTTCGTCAATTACAACTTTTCGATTACAATGGGGACTTGATTAGGAAGAGGAAGATTATACATGAATCAACCTTTAATCACGAAGACAGCTTGTCTAATTCCGCTGCTTTTAAGGGTTATCTGTTTCATCCTCAAAAAGGTATTTTACTCTTCGGTAATTATTTTCGTGAAATCAATGCAGATAGTACAGTTTCCTATAGTCAATTTACGCAAGTCCGGCCTGTTGATTTTGAAGTTTTGTATGATACAATAATGGAAGACCCTTTACAGTGGGAAGATCCTCATTTTGCAAATAAAGGCGATCAAATATATGTTCAAGGCAGTCGTTCACCCGGCGGCAGAGGCGCTTTTGTTATGAAAGTGAATTTAAAAGACGTTGATGAATACCCCGCATCATCGGTTTCTGAAAGGAAGCAAAAAACAAATTTGATTAAAATTTACCCCAATCCTTCAAGTACGGGAGAATTCATCATTCAATCCAAAGAGGAATCTATTTCACAAATTGAAGTGTTCACCACTACGGGGCAAATTGTTTATTCACAAAAGGTCAATGCCCTGCAAGAAAATATACACATTGATACCAAGGGCATTTATTTGGTGCGGGTCACGACCCGTGACAACCAAACAGAAACCTTGAAAATTGTGAACCAATGAGAAGTCAATTATTAAAAAAGATTTCAATGGTTATCTAATCAGTACTTTGCGTTTGCTTGTTATAAGGACAAAGTACAAGACTGTAAGTCTTTATGGATAGATTTGAGAATGACTTAACCGGTTTCGTGTTTTGACAAATGGTTAACTATGGATCGTTATCCTATTATCCTGTTCAGCTTGTCAGTGCTGTATTTTTTGAATTTGTCAATTGGCAATATGATTGACGGGGCTTGAATTGTTATGAATGGTCGACTGCACGTTTTGCAATTTATTGTAACAAAGGTGTTGTTTGCTGTTTCGGAAATGAGTCTGCTCACAAAACGAAAATATCATTTCACCACGCGATGTGTTTCAGTGGCATCAACGTTTTCAACACGCAACAGGTAAACACCGCGAGACCAATTTGAGGTATTGATTTGCACGGTTTCGCCCTGAAGAATGCGGAGTTGTTGTTCGCTCACTAAACTTCCCACGCTATTAAAAACTTGAAGTTTACCGTTGAGGTTAACCTCGGCAGAAAGATGTAGCCCGGCTGAACCCACCGGATTGGGAAAAACAGTTAACACATTTTTTTCAGCCGTTTTCTCTTCGATGCCCACCGGGTAAACACGTACACTATATTCGTGGTATTTGTGTACACAGCCGGCGTCATCAACGATCTCTGACCACAAATAGCCGGAGGAGTCGGGATAAATCACCGTGTTGTAAGAGTTGGGGTCTTGAATGCTTCCCGCATTAAAGTGCCAGCTCACAAAATTTATATTTCCGCAGTAAATATCATGGGGCGGTGAAGGTGGTTCTGTAGGAAAATGATCAGTACCTATTATTAAGGAGTCACCTTGTTCCAATACGGCTAATATGTTATTTTCATGAGGGAATAAATTTGGCGGGGCACCGCAAAATTCCACGACAATTGTATCAGAGCAAGTAGCACCCGTGCTGTCCGTCACGGTTAATATAAAGTCGAAACTTTTTTCGTATATTTCAAACACACTCGGGTTAGCTGCGGTAGAGTCTGCAAATAACCATTCCGCTTTGTGGATGCCGAGTTGAATAGAAATCGGTCCCGCACTCCAGTTGTATTGATAGGGCGGCACACCGCCGGTTGCAGCCGGGCTGCCGCCAATGATAATGGCCTCGTTAACCAATAAATCACTTCTGCAAATGGAGGTGTCATTACCGGCATCGGCTATGCATTGAGCGAGTAAACCGGAACTTATGAAAAACAAAAGAATGGATGTGATATAAATTTTATGCATCAATACACAATTAATAGTGTCCTCTTGATTTGAAAAATCACAATCCTCAATTCTTGTTGTAATATGCGAGGAGGTTATACATGATTTTGCGACTTCTCAATTTCCAAATTTAGGCATTATTTTCAAAATAATAACAATTGATTGAAGTTTGATTGTTGTTTAAGTTTGTGTTGTGCTGTAATTATGCGCACCGGCTGTGGGTTTGAGAGGGGCACCGGATGTACTACGGTTTAAACTACATGGTATAACGAACCGGTAACCGTATGAAAAGCTTTTCAGAGCCGGGGTTCAATTCTCACTCCACTTCATAAGTCGTAATAAACCTGCCCGCAGCTCGGTGGTTTTCATCAAGGAGGAAAAGATCCAAGGTGTAGTTGCCCGGAGAAAAAGAGGGGTTGTTAACCTCGGGATTGGAATGGTATTCAAAATCTGCACGCGAAAACAGCACGAATCGGCTTTGGCGCGTGAATAAACTCAAAAGGTGGTTGCTCCCGTCACGTACTTTGAGTACGGCGCTTTGTGCCGGGTAATGATCTGTGTTAATCACCGTTCGGTTGAGGTTGTCTGTACTCAGTATTACTTTTTCCTCATTCAAAAAACCGGTTTGTTTTGCGGTGAGCGTTAACCGCGCCGGATTACTGAAGTGGAGGGAGTCTCCCGTGTGAATGACCGCTTTTACCCAAAAGTCGCCGGGCATGAACTCCGGAGAGAGTATAAAAATACCGTTGTTGATTTGTGCGGCGTCTAAAAATTCAAAACGTTCGTTGTTAAGTGTGTCAGAATTGTTTTGACGGGGAGCGATAAACAGTGTAACCGCGGTTTGCTCAGGTACGCGGTATTGAGGTAAAAAGCCCTGTATATAATGTGCCGGTTTTCCTTTGCGCAAGGAGGCACTGTCGCTTGCCGTAAACAGCAAGGTACTTTGTCCCGTGTCAGCGGTAGTTTCCAAATCAGATATATAGTCTTCAATGGATACGGTATTCATGACGCCAACAGGTTCAATATCTTTTTCGCAGGATGTTAGAAGTGCAAGGGTGCAGCAAACCGACAATAAAAAACGAAAAGACTGTGATGCGATTTTTTGTGTCATGATTTTTCTCGAAAAGGATATGCGAAAATACGAAACCTATTTCTTTAAAGTATGGTGATTTCCTTCTTGTTTCCGGTCTGCGGAGATTAAAATCATTTTTTCCGGCATTTATTTTTAAAGGTAAAATGTTGATTATTAGTATTGAGTGTTGTTGGCTCTGAAAATAATTACACATTAAAAACCCACCGTAAAAAGATTACGGTGGCGGCGGGTACGTTTGCCTCATCAAATTAAAACAAAGGAATTATGAGGTTTATAATGGAGCAGTTAGAGCGAATAAAAAATCCGGTTCAATCATCTGAAACGGTTTTTTACGGAGGTGAGGTTTGCGGCATTTCCCGCTACGATCTCAAGTATGTTTATCACCACCTGCAGCCGGGTACGCAATTCCAATTACAACCTGAAAACGGCAGCGGAATAGCGGTTTTGTATCGCGGTTTAAAGTTGGGATACATTCCGGGAATTGCAGCCGGAAATTTGAAAAAAGCCGTTCAACGCGGCTTTGAATTGACTTGCCGAATCACCGGCGTTCAAAAGCGAAAATTTTTACCCATTGAATCATTAACCGTTAAAATTACAGACTGATGAAAGCGAGAGATATAAAAAAGTACTTAGATCAATTTAATCGCCCCTCAAATATTTCGCCCGAGCGTTGGGCTAAAATGAAGTCATGGGCCTATGCGGCACATGCCGGCGCGGTGAAAGGACTGCATTGGAGTTACCGGGTTGAAATTATTTGCCCCGAGCAATTGGAGATGTTCAAAAACGCGGAGGGAAAGTTCTTAATTCCGGTGAGTTGTTTGAAGGTTGTCAATAACAGCGCGATGTCCGGTTTTTTCAGAACCCTCCTCAATCAAGCGGTGATGCTCATGGAAAACGGGCTGTTTGATGAGGCCGATGACTGCTTGACCGAGTGCGAGTTGTTTGTGCCTTTTTCTCAAGTGGTATTCGAGAAGAGAAATGCTATGTTTCGATTGGCAGCCGGTGAGAAGCTGAATGGTGAGGAGGTTTCAGAGAAGCCTTTGTTGAAGATTGGACGCCCTAAATTGTATGAGTTGCGAAGTCGGGCAAGAGCTGTATGATGTGTACGCGTTATAATGTCTGATAGTTGCGTTATGCTTGAATTGAAAACACGTACATAATAAGTTGTCGATGGGTTTTAGAGCATTACGAAAAAGTGGTGTTATGCTTAAACGGGAAACAGTGGCAATGCCGGAGCTCATTCGCAGCCGGCAGTAGAATCCGGGTTTAGCTTTTGAGCAAAAGGCACAGCCAATAGATGTCTTGCGAAAAAACTAATTGGAAACGAGCGTACCCAGGTTTTCGCCTTTCACGACCTTGAGTAAATTGCCGCCACTGTCCATATCAAAAACAATAATGGGCAAGTTATTTTCGCGGCAAAGTGTGAAAGCCGTCATGTCCATTACGTTAATATCGTGTTTGATACATTCTTTGTAAGTGATTTTCTCGAAGCGTTTGGCCTCGGGATTTTTTTCGGGATCCTCGGTGTAGATACCGTCAACGCGAGTTCCTTTGAGAATGACATCGGCGCCTATTTCAATGGCGCGCAATGAAGCGGCCGTATCTGTGGTGAAGTAGGGGTTCCCCGTACCGGCGCCAAAAATAACCACACGACCTTTTTCCAAGTGGCGGGTTGCGCGCCGCTTGATAAACGGCTCGGCAATTTGTTCCATTTTTATGGCGGAGAGCAAGCGGGTTTTAAGTCCTTTGCCTTCCAGTGATGACTGCAGCGCCATGCTGTTGATCATGGTTGCCAGCATACCCATGTAGTCACCTTGAACCCGATCTATATTACCGCCCGTATCTTGAATACCTCTAAAAATATTTCCGCCGCCAATAACAATGGCGAGTTCAACATTGTGCTCCATCAGTTCCACAATTTCATCAGCATAAGTTGACAACCTGTCGTGATCGATACCAAAGCTGTTGTTTCCCATTAATGATTCGCCGCTGAGTTTGAGGAGTATTCTTTTGTATTTCATTCGATACGTTTTTTTATTTAAGGCGTAAACCTGACGCCGCAAAGTTGGGGCAAAAAAAAAGAGATGTTTAAAAAACATCTCTTTTTTTGAATGCGTTATTGAAGCGAGAAGCGCTT
>CAJXMT010000180.1 GCA_913056155.1 uncultured Cryomorphaceae bacterium | reverse complement strand
GAACCGCCGCCACCGCCTCCGCCGTGGAATGTAGTTGTACTTGACTCCCCTTGTTGACCCACCAATATGGAAAGGCTCTGATTTCCTGTCAAAATGAATTCTCCTGACATCAATGCTCCGTTACCGGGGTCATTATTAGGAACAACTCCTCCAACTGCACCCGCGGCCGTAATTCGATACTGACCCGAAAATGGCACAGACCACTCTTGTATTCCACTGTTGGATGTAACAGTACCATCCAAATTGGTTCCTACGTATTCAGCTGTTACTTGCGCTTGTGTAGGTCCCGTTGCGCCCGTTGCTCCGGCTGTAGTAAAACAGTAAGCGTTTGAAGGGCAGGTGAAAGGAATTTGAATCGTTACCGGAGAGGACCAAGCCGAAGTATCAGCTCCATTCCCACATACCTCACGTACATAAATGTCGTATTTCATAAGCAATCCCAATCCGCTTACAGTAGCACTGTCAATGGTAGTGAATGACCCGGGCCCGGGCTGGGATCCTTCCGGAACTACAGAATAAACAAAGTTATTTGAGATTGATCCCGGTATCCAATTGAAAGAGACAGAACTTGACGTCAAGTTGGTCACGTTAATGCCGGTGGGGGGAGGAAGGTTTGATTGTACAACTATACTAGTGGAGTCGTTTGCCGAAACAGTATCCGTTACTCCATTGGGGTTACCCGTCCAAGCCTCAATAGTATAAGCTGCATTCGTAAAGGTGTAACTCCCTAAATTTACCTGAACAGATGAAGGATTAGCACCATTCAATGTATCAATGAGACCCACATATTTCACCATAGGTTGAGGTGTACCGTTAACTGTCCAGTTTACCTCTACTGAGTCCAGCTGATTGATCCCGAAATTCTGAACAGAAACTACAACATCTTCCGTTCCGGGACAATACACCAGTGGCGAATCTACAGAAAACACTCCCGCATCATTTACAGAGGGTGGTAAGTTACATGTGTACACTTCAATTAAATCCAAAGCTAAATCACTCGTAAAAGAATTCGGATTTGAGTATTCAAACTCCAAATAAATCGTTTGACCTATATAGGCATCTAAATTTATTGTTTCTCGAGAAAAGGGTGCCGCACTTGAATTTTGCGGTTGGCTTGTAAACGTATTGGAATAAACACTCGTAAAAGGGCCGGAAGCACTTGTTGAAACACCAACATCCAAAGTGGCGCCAACGATAGAAGCTCCGTAACCGTGTATCCAAAAGCTCAATAATGCTTCGAGCACACCTTGCGTCAAGTCTATGGGAGGCGAAACCATAGCGGCATTCCCATTATTCGAGCCGCCTGCGGAAGATTCAAAATAAATGTAATTGTTCCCCACATGTGCTGAAGAGGGACCCGTATTGCCGGAAGTTGTAGTGCCGGAATTTACATTCCAATTATTGTTGCCGCCGCCAATATTTCCTGTCCATGCACCTTGACCGCTAGACCAATCTTCACTGAACACGGCATCCGTTGTACCACCGCCGCAATTTAACTGAAGTAAAGTGTAAAAGGTTACAGGACCGGCCCATGCTGATGTATCCCCTGTAGGACATACCTCACGCACATAAAAATCATATGATGTTGCAGGTGATAGTCCCGTTGCAGTTGCTGTTGGATTTACTACACTTGTTCCCGGCCCCGCTACAGGATTACCGGCAGGAACAACAGAATACAACCAAGAATTTGCTGAACCTCCCGACCAGGTAAACGTGGCAGTGGTTGGAGCAGCATTCGTAACGGCAAGGTTAGAAGGAGGCGGCAAATTCGATTGAATTGTCGCACTTATTGTGTCATTGATGTTCAAAGTATCTTGATTGCCATTTGGTAAGCTGGTCCATGCTTTTACATTATATGCAGCATTTGTAAATGTAAAAGAGCCCAAGTTGATTTGAGCTTGAAACGGGTTGGTTCCCGTAACCGTATCTATTAAACCTTGATAGTTAAATGTAGTTTGAGGCGTCCCGTTTACTTCCCATTCGATTAAAACCGAGTCAATTTGTGTAGTACCAAAGTTCTGAACCGTAACAACCACATCATGTGTACCCGGGCAAAAAACATTGGGAGAATCTATGGCAACAACACCCACGTCATCTGTGGCACCTGTAGCCCCTTGAATAATCTCTATCTCTCTAAAGTTAGGATTTGAAGTTTGACCCGAACCCGTCATTTGAAAAGAAGTAATTCTCATTCGGTCGGTAGCTAAAACCGGAAAAGGAACAGAATTGATACATTGCATAGGTAAATTAGAGAATGTGTGATGGTTTTGCCATGAATTCCCGTCCCAATACTGAATCGTTGCCCCTGTTAAAAAACGCGCATTACTTTGAGCATGATGAATGATAAACTCATCAAAAATTTGTATTGAGGACCAGTTCCACTCAATAAAATTCACCCCCGGGGTCGCAGAAGGCGGAGAACTTGTGCTAATCCAGACATCCTGCGTTCCACATGAACCAAAATTTAAATCATTAAATGCCGAGCAAGGGCCTGTGTTACATGTGCTTGCCGTTACCGTAGCTGATGGCGCCACATTAATTTGCGAAGCCGCATTCCCGGCAAACAGGAACATGGCGGGAAAAATAAACAAGGAAATGCCCTTGCGCATTTTTCCATAAAACTCTTTGTACTTTCTTCTCATAAGTTTAATTTTTAAGGAGTTAACAATAATAAAAGCAATGCGATTTCTTATATTTCATTGGCAAAGTTAATTTTAAATTTAGAATGTCAAAGTCAATATTCACAATTTAACAAGAAAAGTTCCATTTTCAATATAGCTCTACTTCGAGAACATCAAAAATTAAATGAGAATCCATTTGTATTTACTTACTTTGCATCATCATATTTAATAAATAAGAACTATGCAAAAATCAATCTTCATCAGTCTATTTTTAACAGCGTTTATTTTTGTCGGTTGTGACTCAACCCCTACGTGGAATAAACAAGACGAAGAACAACTCATTGAAAACTGCCTGCACACCGTGGAGGTAAACCTACCGCAAAAAACAGCAGAAATTTACTGTGATTGCCAACTTGAATTCCTCAAGAAAAATTACGCAAGCGGGGATGAAGTTCGAAAAGAAATCAAAAAAGACCCTCAAGGTTTACAGCAAAAAATCCAAAAAAACTGTTTGGATTACGCCAAAAAAGAAGCCAAGAAAGATAAATAGTGAACTACGATGAAGAACATCACCCTACCATAAAGGGTGTGCAGGTTTTACCCGGTTATAATGACTTGATTAATTTCAATATTGCCAAGTTACCTTCGGGAACGCCCATTGATTTGCCGGTTTATGTATATCGAAGCAAAAACCCGGGGCCTGTTCTTATGCTATCGGGAGGTTTACACGGTGATGAAATTAACGGCGTAGAAATCATACGCCGTATGATTGCTGATCAATCCTTTGAAAACTTGAAATGCGGCAGCGTAATAGCCATTCCCATCATCAATATTTACGGCTTTTTGAGTTTTAGCCGTGAAGTGCCGGACGGTAAAGACATCAATCGCAATTTCCCCGGCAGTAAAACGGGTTCCCTGGCCGCACTGGTTGCTCACTTTATGACGCACCATATATTACCTGAAATTAACTGCGGCATTGATTTTCACACGGGCGGCGGCGTGCGCTATAATTATCCTCAAGTGCGCTATGCCAAAAGGCAAAAAGGTGCAGGTTCTCTCGCTAAAGCTTTTGAGGCTCCGCTTGTCTTAGAATCTGCGCTTATTGATAAATCCTTGCGTAAACAAGCTTCAAAATTTAATGCTCCCGTTATTGTGTATGAAGGGGGAGAATCTATGCGTTTGGATAACTTTATTATAAATGAAGCCATTGAAGGTACGCAACGCGTAATGAAATCGCTCAACATGATCAATGACGCACCTAAGCAGGCCCTCAAAACAGTATATTGCGCCAAATCTACTTGGATTCGTTCACGATCATCGGGTATATTAAACTTGAAAGTAAGCAGCGGATCATTCGTGAAGAGAAATGATATCATGGGTTTCATTACAGACCCCTTTAACACGTTTAAAATTGCGGTAAAAGCCCCCCGTGACGGATTTGTATTGGGCCACAACAACATGCCTGTTATCAATAGAGGTGATGCATTATTTCATCTGGGATACAACGATTAATCAAAAAAGGTATAAGCGAATTCGTGAATCACAATTCTTCCGTTAGCACCGTTTTTCTCCAATTTGGCTTTTAACAAGCCACCCTCATAAAGATATTCCACCCTTTTATAAAATGCTCCGTTTTTGTGTTTTCGTTCAGAACCCAGCCTTCCGTCAGCATCATAAAAATAGTGTGTAATTATTATATTATGGGAGCCGGTGACTGTTTTTTCCTCAACTCTTTTTTTCTTCAATCTGTGATTCTCATTATACTCAAAATAAATCCTCATCTCTTCTTGAGAGTGATCACTTAAACGGGCCGAATATTCCGGGAGTCCTTTTGCCGATTCTCGCCAGATCTCCCTGTAAGAGGCTTTTCCCTCCGGTGTTTGAGCGATGGTTTCCCAAAGGGTATCCGCATATTGCACATAATTAAAAGTGATTTCGCGCTTTATCACTCCCGAGGCCGACATACGCCGGTACTTTTCCTTTTCTATTCGGTTCTGACCATAAAAATACCGGTTTTCATACTGCCCGTAAATATCTCCTTTAAACTCACGTTGAAGTTCACCTGTACTATTATACGTGTTTTCAATTCTCAATGTATCAGAGCTGAATCCCTTCCTACGTCTAAAAACAAGTAACTTCCCCTCTTTATCAAAGTGCCAAAACCGCCTGGCATAGGTATCTTTAATAGCAACACCTTCATCTTTAATCGAGGTTTTAACGGTTATGGACTTTATCTTTGCCGTGCTGATATAATTTTTCGTAAACCTGTAAAAGCCGTCAATAGGCTCATCGTAAATGCAATGTATTAATTGCGCATTTCCCTGCGCTACCACCATTAAAAATACTGCCGCTAATACTTGTTTCACTGTAATTTGTATTCAAACTCATAAAAAAACCCGCGGAATAAAATATTCGCGGGTTCTGTGTTTTACACGTGATACCACCGGTTAAAATGAATTGACATCTGCCTTTTCCAGTGTTGAATAGCTGATTTTAAGAGATTGTGCTTCACGCAATTCTTGTTTCACATCTGTTACAATACCCATTTTAACATCACGATCAACCTTTAATGACGTGGTTAAAAGCGGAATTTCAGCCTCATCAACTTCCGTTTTTCGGGTTTCAATATACGGTCCAATATCTTTAGGCGTGGCAAAAGCATCATTCAAC
>CAJXMT010000179.1 GCA_913056155.1 uncultured Cryomorphaceae bacterium | reverse complement strand
AAATAAGAGGCAGAGGCTCCCGCTTTAAATTGATGCCCGGGAACCGGATTCCAGTTGATGAAAACCGGTATTTCCAAATAGCTTGCCCTTTCATTCTCCACACTTATATCGTAATCCACCCTGCCGAAAGAGTAAAGAGAATACGATTCATTTCGGGCAAAACCCGAATGGGAGCGCAATCGATACAGAGCGTTCATTTCCAAAGATAGAGCCGGAGAAAGTAGATATTCGTATGTGATTCCAAAATGAGGATCTGTTGAAATACCGGCCGAGTTTCCGTTTGCATGACCTGCTTGAGCAATTGAAGCGCCCGCTAAAACGCCCAACCGATGTTTAATTACAGGTTTAAAATCAGGCATTTCAGAAAGAATGGTGTAATCGGGATCAATTTCGAGAGCCGTTTGGCCGCCGCCAAAATGTACTACGGAGGTGATTTTCTCCATTTTAATCAACGCATTATTAGCATCAAGAGCAATAGCACCATTATCTGACCTGCTCACACCGGTCATTTGTCGAGCATGATCGCTATTTGTCTTTGTGTGAGACTGAACTTGTTGTTGAATCGTTGTCGAAGCCGATTTCGAAACTCCGTTTTGATTTTGTGCCCGGTTGGCTTTAAAATCCCCGGATGAAGAAGACCGTGCAACATCTGCAGCTTGATTTTCAAGTTTTGATCCTTGCTCTTCTTTTTCAATACCTGCTGTTGTTGACGAAATTTCCTTATTCCCTTTTTTAGCGGAATCATCTTGGGCCGGTATCTCCTTATCTTGAGATTTCACGGTTTGGTTTTCTGCTTGCAAATCACCGGTTGCGTGCGGCGTTATCAAAAAGTATCCCGCTATAGTTGAGGACACTAATAAAATTATTACGGCCGCAGCTTTCAAGTAAAATGCTCTGCGTCTTTGCGCTTCGCGGGCAGCCAACATTTTATCGGCTTTATTCCAAGCATTTGTGTTAAAACGAACCTCATGGTGTTTGAGTTTATCCCTAAAAAGTTCATCAAGGTCTTTGTTTGTCATGCTGTTTTGCTCTTATCTTGTTGAGGTTCAACAATACTTTCTATTTTCTTTTTCAATTCTTTTCTGGCGTGAGAAACATGCCACTTACTTGTTCCCGCAGACATATTCAGTTGCGCTGCGATTTCTTTATGGCTGTATCCTTCGATCACATGCATATTAAATACTTTACCTGTTGTTTCGGGCAACTCACGGATCATTTCCAGTAGTTCCTCAGCATCATAGTCAAGTTGAGCTTGATTGTAGCTCACACTCTCTTTTTCAAAATGAGGTTCTTCAAAGTCAGTGTATTCTAAGTGTTCACGGTCTTTTTTATTCCTGCGGTAAGCATCAATAATGGTATTCATCATGATGCGCCTGATCCAAGCTTCAAAGGGTACTTGACTGTCATATTTTTCCAGATTGGTTACAATCTTTAAAAAACCAACATTCAACATCTCTTCAGCATCTTCTTTATTCTTCTCATATCGCAAACAAACGCCCATAAGAATACCATAACACACTTTGTACAGTTTGAACTGAGCCTTGCGGTTATCATTGAGGCAATCCTTTATAAGCGCCTTTTCGATAATCATGGAACTACTCGCGACATTTTCAGGATGTAATTGTTAACTTCTTTATACACGCAATTTTCGTGCTTCGGGTTGGGTTTTTCGCAAAAGAATTTTATTCTCTTTTTGTAGCATCGGTTTTTAAATGAAGGTCCCGCTGCGGGAATGGGATTTGTACGCCTGCTTTTCTGAATTCAGCATCGATGGCATAACGAATTTCACTCCTTACCCACTCTATTTCCCATGTTTTTTGCGCCCAAAAGTAGGTTTCAAAAATCAGGGCCGAATCGCCAAAATCTATAAATCGTACACGCACCGGATGTTCGGACGAAACCTCAGCATTTTGTTCGGCACATTTTCGTAAAATTTCAGATACAAGTTCCGTGTCAGAACCGTAAGCAACACCCACCGTGATTTTAAATCGCGTCATTTGATCGTTATAGCTCCAGTTGATAATTTCCTGCGATGTGAGGTGAGAATTGGGTATTATCATGCGTATGCCGTCCCGTGTGAAAATTTTGGATGTGCGTATATCTATGGTTTCTACGCGTCCCACATTCCCGTCAATTTCTAATATATCTCCCTTTCTTATTTCCCCTTCAAATAAAATGATGATGCCCGAAATCATATCACTGAATACATTTTGCAATCCAAAACCAATCCCCACAAACAATGCTGCCGATGATGCCAACAATATGCCAATCTCAACGCCCAGTGACTGAATAGCCAATACAATGGATAGGGTATAAATAAAGTACTTTACGATTTTCACCAATGTATGTACTTTCCCCTCATCCATCATATCACTTTTGCGAGCCCGCTTTTTAATGACATAACTCAAAGTTCGTTGTAAAAGCCCTGCAAATATGAGAACCGTAACAGCAAGTAAGATTCTGCCCGGGGTTAAAGTGAATGTTTCAAAACTAAAAATGGGGTATTCCAGCAGATTTTTTAAAGTTGATAATTCCATAATATTGTTTATCCATTACAAATGTAATAGTTTCACAACACTATCGCGGCGTGTGCATGATATATTTGGTTCTGAACGAAAATAAGAAGAGCTGCATTTATATCCTAAATCGGTTATTACCTTTGTGCCGATGGAAACAAGGGAATCTGAAACGCGAGAACAGGAGGAAAGGAAAGCGCTGCTGAGCGAATATCGCAAAATTTTAAGAGTGGCCAATTTCAATAAAAACGACGAGCAGGCACGACTCATTCGAAAAGCATTTGATGTGGCTCAGCAAGCCCATAAAGGGGTTCGACGTAAATCAGGTGAAGCTTATATTTTTCACCCGCTGGCTGTGGCTCGCATTGTAGCGGAGGAGATAGGTTTGGGGAAAACGGCCATTATTTGCGCTCTTTTGCACGATGTGGTAGAGGATACGGACTTGGACATCGATTACATTGAAGCCCAGTTTGGAAAAAAAGTGGCTGACATTGTGGACGGACTCACAAAAATTGAGGAAGTTTTTGATCAAAGTAAGTCGCTTCAACAGGAAAATTTCAGGAAAATATTACTCACCTTGGCCGATGATGTTCGGGTAATTTTGATAAAAATTGCCGACAGGCTGCACAATATGCGCACACTGGAATCAATGCGTAAAGATAAGCAGTTAAAAATCGCATCGGAAACTCTTTACATCTATGCTCCGCTGGCTCACCGTTTGGGATTTTACAACCTCAAATCGGAGCTGGAAGATCTTTCCTTGAAATACAAGGCTCCTTCTATTTACGATGAAATTTCTACTAAATTAAAAAAATCAAAGGCCGTTAGGTCTCGCTTCATCAATAAGTTTACCCATCCCATAACCAAAATACTGGAAAAAGACGGTGTTCATTTTAAAGTTGAAAGTCGAACAAAAAGTATTTACTCCATCTGGAATAAGATGCGAAAAAAAAGCATTCCCTTTGAAGAGGTTTATGATGTTTTTGCCGTGCGTTTTATTTTAGATGTCCCCTTAGAAAATGAAAAGGCAATGTGTTGGAAAATCTATTCCATCATTACCGATTTTTACAAACCCAACCCCGACCGCCTGCGCGATTGGATTTCCACGCCAAAAGTGAACGGTTATGAAAGCTTGCACACTACTGTAATGTCGCCAACAGGTAAGTGGGTTGAGGTGCAAATACGATCAAAAAGAATGGACGAAATTGCGGAGAAAGGATTCGCGGCGCACTGGAAGTACAAGGAACAAACCCATCACGAAGGTGCACTGGACAAATGGATCAGCAGAATACGAGAAATTTTGGAAGAACACGAAACAGATGCCATAGATTTTGTGGATGACTTCAAACTCAACCTTTTTGCTAAAGAAATTTTCGTATTTACACCCAAAGGAGATATTAAATCTTTACCGCACAATTCAACAGCACTTGATTTTGCTTACGAAATACACACCGAGTTAGGTCACCACTGTTTGGGTGCCAAAGTAGATAAAAAGTTAGTGCCCTTAAGTCATAAGTTAGAAAGCGGCGATCAGGTAGAAATATTGCGCTCCAAAGCGCAACACCCCATTCCGGAATGGTTGGATTTTACCGTAACGGGTAAGGCCAAAGCCGCCATTAAAGCTTACCTTAAAAAGGAGAAACGCAAAAAAGCAAAAGCCGGTGAAAAAAAGTTGAGGGAGGCTTTTGATGCACTTTCAATCTATTTTACAGACATTAATTTAAATGCGCTATCCACCATTTTTAAAACCGCTACAGTAACAGATATTTTTTATAGGTTTGGTACAGGCAGCTTAAACCTAACAGATATTGAACGCCTCCCGCGTGAAAACGGGGTGCTTCAATTAAAAAAGAGCCGCAAGGGGAACGGCATTAAAACGCTTGAGGAAATTGTAGAGGCTACGCGCGGCAAAAAAGATGCTTTGGTTATTGGAGCCGGTCAAAGAAAGCTGGTTTACAAAATTGCCGACTGTTGCAATCCCATTCCGGGCGATGATGTGGTGGGCTTTGTCACCCATGAGGGAGTAATTTCTATTCACCGCATAAGCTGTGAAAATGTTGTGCCCATTATGAGTAACCACGGCTACCGAGTAATCAAAGCCCGTTGGGGTGAAGAGCAGCAAATCGCGTTTCAAGCCGGTATTGAAATGAGCGGTTTTGACAGAACGGGTATGGTCAATGAAATTACCAAAGTTATTTCCAATGAAATGGACGTTGAAATGCGTTCCATCAGCTTTGACAGTACAGACGGCGTTTTTACGGGCCGCGTACTGGTTTACGTAAACGATACGGCTCAATTGAAAAACTTACAGGAAAAACTAGAGGCAGTAGAAGGTATTACCAAAGTAAATCGCATCGAATAACTCGGCAGGTGCCGTGAAAATTCTTTTCTTAACCCGAGAATAACGTGTATATTTGTAGTCAATATGTCCCACAATAAGGAAATTCAAAAAAAGGTAAAACAAATTTTTTCGGGTTACCTCGAACAAAACAGTCATCGCAAAACGCCGGAGCGATATGCGATTTTAGAAGAGATTTACAACAACGAAGGTCACTTTGATGTAGAATCTCTCTACGTATTGATGAAAAACAAAAACTACCGCGTAAGCCGCGCCACACTCTATAATACCATTGACTTGCTTTTGGCTTGTAACTTGATTCGCAAGCATCGGTTTGGCCAAAGCATGGCGCAGTTTGAAAAATCATACGGCAACAAACAGCACGACCATGTCATTAACGTGGATACCGGTGAAATTCACGAATTCTGCGATCCGCGTATT
>CAJXMT010000178.1 GCA_913056155.1 uncultured Cryomorphaceae bacterium | reverse complement strand
TCTATGCTTTTGATACCGGGCGAATCCGTATCAAACTTTTAAACAAAAGAAATAACTTGGTTTTGACAGATACGGTTGTGAGATTTCAACATAACCCGCTGATTACTGAAGAGTGGTACGATTTAAAACCGGGGCAACTGCCTGAAAAAGGAATAACCAAAAAAGAATTTGAAGTCTTTCAATACTTCATGATTCAACGAAACCGAAACCGCCCGTTTCCCGATTTTCAACTGCAAACCGCAAAAAATGATACACTTACTCAAGAAGCATTTAAAGGACAAGTGAGCATTGTCTTTACTTGGTTTTACAACTGCCCGCATTGCAAGCTGCCCATTCCGTATCTTAATGCAGCACGTGAAAAATACGCCGTCAATCCCAAGGTGAAATTCTATTCCTTTTTTAGAGATGATTTACAAGTTACAGAAAACGGTGAATTGAGGTATGAAAGCGTAAACCGGGGTGAAAAGCGTTTTGTGCCGCTCGACACCGCACTTCACCTCATTACCTGCAAAAATGCCAAGAGTTTTCTCGAGCAGTTACTTTACCATCAAGCTTACCCCACGGCAATGCTGATTGATCATGAGGGCGTGATCAGGCGAATTATAGCGGGGAGCAAATGCCACCGCATCACTGAAGAAATAGATAAATATTTGTAGCGTTCTCGATTATGCCTCAGGGTATGAAATACGCACGTGGTAAATACTTTTTAAGCGGCGTTTAAAAATTTTCTTCACCATAGAGATATCTTTCAAAGTGATATCGGCGTTGATAAATTGATCCTCGGCAAGTTGATTGGCAATAATGCCGTCAACAAGATGATCAATGGTTTCGCCGTCGTATTTTTTCAAACTGCGCGAGGCGGCTTCCACTGAGTCGGCCATCATCAAAATGGCCGTTTCTTTGCTAAACGGTATAGGGCCGGGATAACGATAATCAGCGATATCACAATCTGCATCTTCCTTTTTGGCCATATTGTAAAAATACCGCGTACAGGTAGTACCGTGATGCGTGCGGATAAAATCGATAATTTGCTCGGGCAAACTGATGGCATGCGCCAACTCTACTCCGTCAAGTACGTGCTTTATAATGATTTCACTGCTTTTTTGATTTCCCAAATCGTCGTGCGGGTTTCCGGTTCCGGATTGATTTTCGATAAAATACGCCGGATTTTTCATTTTGCCGATATCGTGGTAGAGCGCACCGGTTCTGACCAAAAGAGCGTCTGCGCCAACTGCATTAGCCGCTTCCTCACTGAGGTTGGCCACTTGCAGTGAATGTTGAAATGTTCCGGGTGCTTTTAAATTCAATTTGCGCAAAATAATATTGTTGGTATCGCTGAGCTCCAGCAGCGTAACATCTGAAATGAGTTTGAACATCTTTTCAAACAAAAATATGATTGGGTAAGCCGGTAAAGTAAGTAGTGCCGCTGTACCAAATTGATACAAAAAGCTGTGATCCACATGCTCAAAACTACCCTCTTTCATGATGGAAAATGCATAAAATAATGCACTGTAAGTCACGAAAATGACCACTGCAGAAGTGATAAACTGCGATCTTTTTCGCATGCCCGTTATGGTGAATAGAGCCACCAACCCCGTCATGAGCTGGATAAATACAAATTGAAAGGGATTTGGAGCCAAAAAGCCAATGAGTAGAATGGTAATGGTGTATAAAAAGGAGGCTAATCGCGCATCAAAAAAGTTGCGAATCACAAGCGGCATAATGCAAAACGGCAACATGTAAATACTGATTTCATCAAAATACAAACTCAATGAAGCCATATAGACCCATAAGGTGAAAAACACCAAAACCAAGGTGAATTTATTGAGCTCATTAAAAACTCCTTGCTGGTATATAGCCATGTAAAAGAGCAGTACAAACACCCCTACCGCTACCAAAAATATTTGACCGCCGATGAGCAATCGAGTGGCAATTTGCCCTTCGTGCCCTTGAAGGTAGGCTCTTTTAAAGGCTTCTAATTTTTGATACGTCTCTGCATCAACAATTTCACCTCTACTTATAATCTTCTCGCTTTTAGCAACTTTACCAAAGTTTTTTGAGATTTGACTTACTTTTTCCTCAAATATTTTTTGCGAGAGCTCACTGTCATATATCAAGTTGGGGCGAATATTTTCCACAATCAAGTTACGCAGCATCATTGAGTCTTCAGACGGATTTTGCGAAAATTGAGCTTCGATCCATGCAGCTGCGGATTTTGCCGTGTACAACGCTTTAAGTGGAACACGCTCCTCTACCCTACCGCGAACCACATTAACAATTTCAGGTATGTCGACATTGGCGGGCAGGTCAATAACATCTTTTTCGTAAATTTTATGGAGTTTTGCTACCGCATCCGTTTTCATTTTTTCGGTCAGAACCGAATCTTGATCCGCAAATTCAAAGTCAATTCCCACACGAAGTCGATTGACGGCTTCCTCTTCAATTTTCGATTGATAAACAAAATAAAACCGGTTACGCCTTTGAATGTCAGCAATTTCACTTTGCATTTGCGCATCGGTTTTTAAAACCGGAAATTGAAACGGTGCAATTAAATCTTCATGAAGCCACGGTTTACCCTTTTCAAACTCGTATTTAAATTGAGCTTTACGGGGTAAAACAGCAACTACGGCCGCTATGGCTAAAAGCGCCAAGAGCAACCTGGCCAGCCGGTTATGGCTGTTTTTTATTTCATCTTTAAACTCTGTGAGCATGAATAAATTATAATTCGATCCGGCAAAAGCTTGAAGCGGCGAAGATAATAAGGATTTACCGTTTACCTAATTGCCGATATCCATGAAAGACCGGTTTCTTTTACTACAGCCTTTTTACAGCGCTAATCAATGGTGTAAGTGCAAGATAAAAAGTATCATCATATCATATTTCTGTGCCACCCCATTCAAAAGCGTGCAACAAGTCTCACAATCGTTCGCAAAAAGGATCACATCCATTTAAGCTGTTGTTGCATTGTACAAAAGCAATGACGGCTCTGACCCAAAAAACAAACTACTCCATAACAGCAATCGGAATCAGCAATTCCTCAAGGGAAATACCGCCGTGTTGAAACGTGTTTTTGTAGTAATTCGCGTAATAATTGCAGTTATTGGGATACGCCAAAAACGTTTCATCGCGCGCAAAAACATAAACCGAGCTCACATTGCCTTTGGGCAACAGAGCATCATCGGGATTTTTAACGGCAAAAATCTCTTTATCTTTATAAGAAAGTGCTTTGCCCGTTTTGTACCTCAAGTTTTTATTGGTGTTGCGGTCGCCGATTACTTTCACGGGCTTGTGTACCCGAACAGAGCCGTGATCGGTTGTAATAATAAGCCGGCCTTTATGCTCGGCAATTTGCTTGATGATATCGTACAACGGTGAGTGGAGAAACCAACTCATCGTCAAACTCCTGTAGGCAGATTCATCATCTGCCAGCTCGCGCAAAACCTCCATCTCAGTGCGTGCGTGGGAAAGCATATCCACAAAATTATACACGATTACGTTAAAGTCGAAATCGAGCAATTCGTGAAAATTCTCACTGAGTTTTTTACCGTAGCTCAGCGTTGTTACCTTGTTGTACCTGGTTTTTTGCTTAATTCCCAAGCGCATCATTTGGTTGTTCAAAAACTCCTCTTCATGGCTGTTTTTTCCCCCTTCTTCGTTTTCGGTCTTCCACATTTTGGGAAACATACGTGCAATACGTGAAGGCATGAGTCCGCTAAAAATGGCATTACGCGCGTAATGAGTAGTGGAGGGTACAATGCCGTTGTAAATTTCATCGGTTTTTACGGTGAACATGGATTCAATAAGCGGCTTAAACATTTTCCATTGATCATACCGCAAGTTGTCAATAACGATTAAAAATGTTTTTTTATCGTCTTGAAGTTCAGGAGCTATTTTACGTTTAAACACATTGTGACTCATGGTGGGCGAATCATCACTTTCATCATTTACCCAATCTAAATACCGAGATTCCACAAACCGCGAAAACCGGTCATTGGCCTCGCGTTTTTGCATGTCCAGCACCTCATTCATACTTTCATCTTTACTGCTCTCCAGCTCCAATTCCCAAGTGACCATTTCGCGGTACAATTCTTTCCACTCATTAAGCTCTAAATTCTCAGTCAACCGCATACCTATTCTTCGAAAATCTTGTTGATAACCCGAGGTGGTTTTGTCACGAATCAATTGCGATTGATCCAGATTTTTTTTGATGCTCAACAAAATCTGTTTGGGATTAACCGGTTTAATGAGGTAATCAGATATTTTAGAGCCTATGGCCTCCTCCATAATGGATTCCTCTTCACTTTTGGTAATCATGACCACGGGTACTGAAGGTTGTTTCGCTTTCATTTCAGTCAAAACCTCCAACCCGCTCATGCCGGGCATATTTTCATCTAAAAAAACAATGTGCGGTCGCTCCTCATCAAACATTTCCAAAGCATCATCGCCATTCGTGGCCGTGCATACTTGATAGCCCTTTTCCTCCAGGAAAAGAATGTGAGGTTTCAGCAAATCAATTTCATCATCGGTCCACAATATTTTTACAGTCATATAATTTTAGTTCTTTTGCAGGGTAAATATTTGAGCAACGCACTGTACATTTGGCGTTCTGACAAAAATAACGAAATTCAACCGCATACAGTATAGTGAAAAACACAAGTAATCAAAAAATATTCAATGACCCCGTTTACGGCTTTGTATCTATTCCCGGCCAAACCGCTTTTGAGGTAATTGAGCACCCGTATTTTCAACGTCTGCGTCGCATCGCACAATTGGGATTGACACTTCTGGTTTACCCCGGCGCCAACCACACGCGTTTTCAACATGTGTTGGGGGCTTCTCACTTAATGGTGCGTGCCATTGAAACGCTTCGCTACAAAGGCATTCCCATAACTGACGATGAAGCTGAGGCCTCGGTATTGGCCATTTTACTGCACGATATCGGTCACGGTCCTTTTTCGCACACCTTGGAATTCAGTTTAATTCGGGGAGTCAGCCACGAAACGCTTTCTCAACTCATCATGGAGCGACTCAATGCGCAATTAGAGGGTAAGTTAGACCTTGCCATTGATATTTTTAACGGGAAGTACCACAAAAAATTCTTGCACAGTTTGGTATCGGGACAATTGGATGTGGATCGCTTAGATTACCTCAAACGCGACAGTTTTTTTACGGGGGTAAGCGAGGGAGTTATCGGCAGTGAGCGCATCATCAAAATGTTGAATGTGGCCAACGGCGAATTGGCGGTTGAAGCCAAGGGTGTTTACAGTATTGAAAAGTTTTTGATTGCACGCCGGCTTATGTATTGGCAAGTTTATTTACACAAAACCGTTTTGGCAGCGGGAAA
>CAJXMT010000177.1 GCA_913056155.1 uncultured Cryomorphaceae bacterium | reverse complement strand
AATTATTGGCAAAAAGTGAAAATCCGGAACGAACCTATGTAGAAGAAATTCTTCCGCAAAAACTGGATTTAGCTCTGGAATACATTGAAAAAAGATCTTTTGCGCTGGATTTAAAATTGATTTTTAAAACCCTGCACAAAATTATTCGATAACGTCAAGGACTCAATCATTCAACAGGCGAGCCAACTTTACACAATTTGAGGCTTTTCGGTTTTGTCGAGTTTGCTCATAGCTGTTTGCCAAGGCTAAAAACAGCGATCTTACCAAATCCTTATGTGAAACGGGTTTAACCGCCGGTTTATCGCGACCTTCCGTGGCAACCTTCACTTGTTCAGCTCCCATGATCAACCCCTTATTGGCAGCATTAATATAAAACAACATCATGGGGAACTTCTCAGGGTTTATTATGGCCAACGGACTCAAACAGCCCATTACAATTTTATCAAATACCTCAACGGCACAAACCGACAATTCTAAATAATTACAAATGAGTAAATAAAAAGCAGTTACCGATAAATCGTTACCCGCTTTATTTAGGAGCAAATCATTGATGAAGAATGAGCCGGGCGCTGCGCGATTTACCGGTGTACATTTTACATTTAACTCTTTAAAAATAAACCGATTAATGATTTGAATTTTCTCGAGAATTGTGAAATTTTCGCCTGACTCTAACCAGATAGGAGCCGCAAAGCGTACTATATCGCGTTCAAGATCATGAACGGTGTAATTTTTATACCGAAACCGAATTACTAATGACAACCCTTCCAATAACCGCGGGTTTTCCTGCTTTTCCCAATCTGCCGCCAGTTTTTGCAAATGATCAAAATGTATATCCTCAACAATTTCATCAATGCGTGTGATAGCCGTGGCACTCAAACCCTCGTCATAACGCAAAACTTCCAGTTCCTCTAAAGAGGAGAGTCCGCCCGAAATCAACTCATAGCGTACTTGACGATAAACAGATTCATCCGGGTCATCTAATAAGCGCACAAGGTTTGATAGAACAACTTTACTTTGCACAATTCAATATTTTGCACAAAAATAGCAGTAGGCACCCCACACAAATCGCAAGCCCCGCGAAGTTTATTCACAATTAAGCTGTTAACTTGTGTAACATCTCTTCAATCATCTGATCCACTAACACACTATAATCACTCAAAAACTCATGCGTTTGCCTGTTTGCTATAATCGCACAAACCGATGCCGTTTGGTGTCCTAACGCCTGCCCCAAACCATAAAGCGCTGAAGTTTCCATTTCAAAATTGGTAATTGGCCGACCTTCAAAGCTAAAACTTTGTAACTTTTGATGAAACGCATCATCCCAAGTATTTAACCTGAGGCTCCGGCCTTGCGGAGCGTAAAAACCGGGAGCCGTAACCGTAATGCCCTTACTATTTCCCTTTGCAATACAATCAATTAGCTCAGCACTTCCAAATCGGGCGTAAACCCCGGGGAAGTCACTATTCCAAGCCATGTGTTTTTTGTATTGCTCAGCCAAATCTTTTTCTCGGTCAGAACCCTCAACGTCGTAAAAGCTAAGCAAACCATCTAACCCAATCACCGCCTCTGAGACCAACAACGAACCCGTGGGTACATCCTTTCGCAAGGAACCGCTTGTGCCCAACCGAACAATATTGAGCGACGTCAAGTCCGATTTTACTTCACCCGATTGTAAATCAATATTTACAGCTGCATCCAACTCATTGAGGACAATATCAATATTATCACACCCTATTCCCGTAGAAAGTACCGTAACAGGTTTATTATTATATACCCCCGTGTGCGTACAAAATTCCCTGTTTTGCACTTTAAAATCAACGCGATCAAAAAAACTTGAAATGCGTTTCACCCGTTCCTGATCACCCACTACCAAAACAAGCGGAGCCACATTTTCGGGTTTCAAATGCAAGTGGTAAACACTTCCGTCGGGATTCAATATCAACTCAGATTTCTTTCTGCTCATACGCGGCGAAAATAAATCATTCACACAAAATAAAACGTAAAACCGAGGTTTTCATTTGAGAATGAAAGCGCCAACACCATTCAACAATCAATCACACCACCACATCCTTTCATTGAGTAAAATTCAAGGCTCCACCATACCGCAACATATAATGAGAATGCCCCCGTAAAACACCAATACACAACTGTTCTCAAGTTAAAATGAAAGCTTAAATTTGGTGATTTATTTATTTTGTTTAAATTTGCGAATGGTTCTTTCTTAAATCTCGCAAAAGGTTCAATGTACTTGGGACACAAAAACAGCAAAATTTGAAACGAAGATGGCGAGGCAAGCACAATCAAGAAAATATGCCGAAAAACAACAACAAACCTTCAAATTCGTGAAGCAATGACCGTAATTCCGCAAATCATAAAAGGAATTGTTTGCTTTACCTTGGCTTCACTTTATTTACAGGGGTTCAGTCAAGTCAATTACATGGAACTGTTTGATACTGTCCCCGAGGGCAGTAAACAAATAGCTTTTGCGGATTTATTGTTAAATGAAAAAGGGGACTCTGTTTTTGTGTTGAGCCACAATAACCGAAGGCATTACAGAGATTTGGATACGAACATATCCCCTATTTTTGGAGATAGTGGTCTAATTCCTGTTGGATGGGATACGATTCCATTCTACCCCGTTGACTCCATTACTTACGGGAATTTAATCGCTATATGTGATACGGGAACCCTCGAATGCGATACCTCTCATTTTTTTAGAAACCACCCGTTTGAAACCCACAACACTCCAATAAAATTACTCAACTTTTCCAATTCGCAATTACTTGCGGTTTCATACCGCTCTGAGTATATTCCTGATTCCATAAGAAATGTCAGCACATTCTTTTTTTTCATCGACAAAAGTACGCTTAACGTTGACAGCAGTAAATCTTTACAGTTTAAGGATGTGCCACCGGTTGACTTGTTTTACCCATATGACGCAATAATAAACCCGGAGGACGGGCACATTTTCATGTGCGGATGGATTCGATTTGAGAAGGATGTAGGTGGAGGTGGTCAAGGTATAATTATTGAACTGGATGAAAATTTAAACCTGGTCAACCACAAAACCATTTACGAAGCTAAAGATTTTTGCATCATAAACGAATTGATTTTAAAGAACAATAAACTTTACTTTTACGGCGAGAAATACGAGGATTTCATGGACAATCCCGATTTAACTGTCAGTGCACATTTTTTGGGTATAATGGATGTCAGTCAAGATTCAGTAATCTTACTTGACCCTTCATTAAAACAATGGTCAATTGAACGATATAGATTTATAAACGCTGCAGAATCACTACTCGATGACCCCGGTTCAAAGGTTTTTTTTACCTTATCGAGAAGTATCTCGCTGATTACACCCTCGGTGGCTGCTTCAGGAATTGTGGGAAACCCGCTTTTAACAGCATACGACACCTCAGGAGCGGAATTGTGGGACATGAAATACGATTTTGGTAAACCGAGCCAAGACACGGTTTACGATTACTTTCCCACAGTGTTTAATTTTACCGCAGATTCCAATCTATTCATTTTGGGACTTCGATTCACTGCACCGCGTGATTTCAGAATGGACTTCTTTACCCTGGTAGTCGATCGTGAAAACGGGGAACTTTTACACTCCCAAGTTTATGAAGATACTCAAGAGTTAGCTGATAAACAATATTTTGCAGGTTCAGTATTACTCTCAAACGGCGATATCTTAACGGGTGGCTACCTTTCCTTATCAAGCCCTATGGGCTTTCTGCAAAAATACAACCGCAAAGGTTGTCGCCGCGGCAATTGTATTGAGCAAGACACCACCGGCATCAGGCAATTCTCACGCCCGGAGGAAACCGCCTCTCACTACCCCAACCCGGCAGTTCAAAACATCACTTTTTCCGGCATCACCAACTGCAGCAATTGTAAAGTTCAATTTTATGATATAAGCGGTAAATTAAACGCCGAAATTCCCTACCAAAAAACCGTACCTGTTGCCGGTTTGGTCAAAGGCCTTCATTTATTACGCGTTGTAAACCCAAAAGGGGAATCCGTTTACACCGGTAAATCCATTATACGATGAAAAAAATGACTTTTTTCAACACATGTTTTCGCTTTGCACCTGTCATAACTTTTGTAATAGGCATTATCCTTTTGTTTTCAAAACCTTTACAAAGTCAAATACCGCTCACGGCAGATGCCGGCGGCGAGCTGACGGCCGTTTGCCTTTATGAATCATCAAAAGATACCACTGCAATCTTAGGGGGAAACCCCGCAGCTTTTGGCGGCACACCGCCCTATATTTACAGTTGGAGTTCGGGTTCAAATCTCAATGACGACTCAATAGCCAACCCTTATTTCACGCGTTCTTTTAATCAATGTTCAAACGGGATGCCGTTTTCAATGGTTTTGACCGTGATAGACGCCGCAGGAGATACCGCAAGAGATACAACAGTTGTGCAAACCGCTTTTTTCCACAGACCGCTTTCTGCCATGCCGTACTTTTACGATATCGCTGTTGGAGACTCTGTTTATATTGAGGGTAATTGGCAAATTGGAGGAGGGTTCAAGCCGTATTCCGTAGTTTGGAGACCTACCACCGGCCTAAGAGACACTGCAAGTGCAAGCACATGGGCAATGCCGGACAGCCATGTATCATACTCTGCGGTCATTACGGATTCTATAGGCTGTGAAATAGATGCACAAATAGAAGCTCACAGAGTGAGAGTCCACCCCGTTTCAACCGCAGATAAAAAAGATGACAATCATGATGTGAAACTGTATCCAAACCCGGCTCAAAACAACGTAACCGTTGATTTCCCCGGAAGTGCCCCCGGTCAATTGACACTGTTCAGCACCTCGGGTAAAGAAGTTTACAGCCGGCGTATTTTGCCGGGCAAACAATCACTCAACTTGAATACATTGTCACGCGGTGTTTACCTGTACCAAATAAATGGCAATTCCGGAGAAATACATTCCGGGAAATTACGGTTGGAGTAAATTCGGAAAAACGGGACGATCCACAACTCAATAACCTTTCTTCATTTAATGGTTTTAACCCTATAAATATACAAATTTAAACATTTCTAAAACTTACCAACCCTTTATCACAGATTAAAGAATCTACCATCGTAGTTTCAGTACTGCAAAAGCTTTTACTTGAATACACTTGAACTGTGTGCCAATAACGTGGATTCCATAAACCGGCAGAACCCATGTGCTTTCGGTTTTCGGTCAGCAAAATGTGTTTCGCAGGGCGGAGATGCGTTCCGACGAAAGGAGGCATACGCACGAAGCCCGAAGAACACACGGTACCGATTAGAAAACAAGAAATCTCTGATTTCGTAGCTTTTCTATTGGTATTTGTCTCCGAAAACCTT
>CAJXMT010000176.1 GCA_913056155.1 uncultured Cryomorphaceae bacterium | reverse complement strand
AAGAAAAGGACGAGATTTATCGCATCTTGCGAGAAGTGACCCGCGGAATGCGCTCACACCTATACCTTTTGGAACAATACAGCGCCTTGCAAACCGATATTGATTTTGTGAAAGCCCGTGCCAAACTAGGTCACGACCTCAACGGTAGAATGCCGCTGCTGCGCGAAAATCCCGAGGCTTTATTCCTTCAAGCCTACCATCCGTTACTTCTTATTCAGAACCGAGAATCAGGAGAAAAAACTTTCCCGCAAGATGTAACGCTCAAAAAAGAGTCGCGGTTTTTGGTAATATCGGGACCCAACGCGGGCGGCAAAAGCATTACTCTCAAAACAATAGGACTGTTAGCAGCGATGACCCAAAGCGGTTTACTGATTCCGGTTGAAGAGGGTTCCGTCATGGGTATTTTTAGCCAAATACTCACAGATATCGGTGACAATCAAAGCATTGAAAACAAACTCAGCACCTACAGTTACCGCTTGGGAAAGATGCGCAACTTTCTTCAAATCACCAATTCCCGAACGCTGGTACTCATTGATGAATTCGGTACCGGGTCAGATCCCGATTTGGGCGGCGCACTGGCTGAGGTGTGCTTTGAAGAACTGTATGAAAAAAAGGCTTTTGCCGTATTTACTACGCACTATGCCAACATCAAAGTAATCACAGACACCCTTCCGGAGGCTGTAAATGCCGGCATGTTATTCAACCGCAACACTTTGGAGCCCCTTTTTAAACTCTCTGTAGGTGAACCCGGCAGCTCCTTTACATTTGAAGTGGCACAAAAAAACCGCATCCCCAAAGACTTAATCGAACGAGCTAAAAAACGGGTAAAATCGGGAAAAATGGATTTGGAAAAGTCTATAGGTTCCTTGCAAAAGGAAAAACAGCGTTTTCACGGTAGAAATATAGGTCTCAATAAATTGCGCAAAGAAAGTGAAGAAGCCAAAGAGGAGTTCGTATTGCGCAAAATGGAAATGGAGGAAAAAATACTCAAACTGCAAGAAACCTCTGAGGAGAATAACAAGCTGATCAACTATGGCAAACGCCACAAAAAACTAATTGAAAAATACAACGGTAAAAACTTGGGTGAAATTATCAAGCAATTTGTAAAAACCGTAAAGATGGAATTTGCGAAAGATCAAAAGCCCAAAGTGAAACCGACCTTAGCGCCCGTTGAAAAGCAAAAAAACAGAAAAAAAGAGATTCAATACGTCGATAAAAAAATCGAACCCGGGCACATTGTTGTCATCAAAGGAGCCAACGAGCGGGGAAAAGTACTGGAAACCGATAAAAAAGAGGCCGTTGTACTCTTTGGTCAGTTTAAAACCCGTGTTAAAATCAACAAGGTACAATATGTGAGCGGTTGAATAGATAGTAACAACTGAAAACCAAAAAGTGAATGGTACAGTGGGTTCGTAAGAGAAACCAATACGCCCTCCAATTTCCTTTACCGGTTCATACCGCCAATGCTTGCGTTTCCAAAACGTCAACCGACTTTACTAAATACCGGTTTTTTGTTGTTCGTGGGCGGTGGTTCTATAGGTTAGGTTTTTGCGGATCTGTTGTGGAAATAGCTTGGCGGGTTGGGGTACGCCGTTTTCATCGCGCGATTTTTCTATTTTGGCGATGCGGTTGCCGAAAGGATCGTAACGGAATTCCATATCGGGGCGTTCGCTGTCCGGGGTTCTGACCAAAAAAAACAACGATCTACTTTACCACCCCACCGTACAAGTTTCGCAGGCCGGATGATGGTGGGTTCTGACCAAAAAAAAAAGAATGAATTACGTGAATCACGGGAAAACAATTTTTGCATTACCCTGTTTAACCGTATGTAATATACCTTTTAACTTTATAAGACCATTTAAAAGCGCAACTCTAAAACAACTTTTACCTTTGCACGCGCAAAAGAAAAATCATGAGCAAAACACTGATTAAAAACATAAAGACCCTCTATTTAACTGAATCAGAACCCTTGAATAAAGTTGCGGGAAAAGATATGGCTACGCTGCCGTTGATTGAAAATGCCTACTTGGCCATTGAAAACGGCATTATTGTGGATTTTGGACAAATGACCGATTTACACGGTATTACTGATTGGAATGAACTCACTGTGATGGACATTGAGGGTCAAAGTATTTTGCCCGCTTGGTGCGACTCGCACACACATTTGGTGTTTGCGCGAACGCGTGAGAGCGAATTTAGAGACCGAATTAAAGGGTTGAGCTACGAGGAAATCGCCAAAAAAGGGGGCGGCATTCTCAACTCTGCCGTCAGATTAAACGAGGCCTCTGAAGATGAACTTTACAACAGCGCGCTGCAACGCATTCACGAAATAGCCCAAACCGGCACCGGCGCCGTGGAAATCAAAAGCGGTTACGGACTTACGGTAGCAGGTGAACTCAAAATGTTGCGGGTAATTCGCAGACTCAAAGAATCGACACCGCTTACAATAAAGGCAACATTTTTGGGTGCTCACGCTTTCCCCAAGGAGTACCGAAATAACCATGACGGTTATATCAAACTCATAATAAACGAAATGCTGCCGGCAGTGGCCGCGGAAAATTTAGCCGATTATATAGATGTATTTTGCGAAAAAGGCTATTTTTCACTTAAACAAACCGATGCGCTTTTAAATGCGGGTGCTCAATACGGACTCAAACCCAAAATTCACGTCAACCAGTTTACCAACAGCGGCGGGGTTCAAAAAGGCATTGAGCACGGCGCAATTACGGTAGATCATTTGGAGGAAATGGGAGATGCTGAAATTGAAGCGCTGCTGAAATCAGATACATTACCCGTATCGCTTCCCTCCTGCTCATTCTTTTTAAATCTACCTTACACGCCGGTGAGGAAAATGATTGACAGCGGTTTGGCTATTGCATTGGCTACAGATTACAATCCGGGAAGTACACCCTCGGGAAATATTCCGTTTTTGCTTTCGCTGGCCTGCATCAAACAAAGGCTTTTACCTGAGGAAGCCATCAATGCCGTTACACGCAACGGAGCTGCCGCGATGGAAATTCAAGATACACACGGTAGTATTGCAGTGGGTAAAAAAGCCAATTTAATCATTACCAAAAATATTGATGATGTGGCTGTATTGCCTTACTCATTTGGTTCCAACAATATTGATCAAACACTCATCAACGGTGAAGTATACTAAATTAATCATTTTGAGTTTGGCTTTGTGCGCCTTCAGCGGCAACGAAGACAAAAATACTGCTGTGCAATTGAGCTTCACCAATTGCCAACCGGGTAAAGGCATTATTTATTTGCGCGTGGGCAATGAAAATGATGAACTCATTAAAACCGTAAAAATTGATCTTTCCCGCACAAACGACGGTTACAAATTGAGCAATTTAGCGGCCGGGAAATACACCATCAGATGTTTTCAAGATTTAAACGGAAACGAGCGACTCGATAAAAACTTCATGGGAATTCCCACAGAGCCCTACGGATTTGCCAATAATCCCAAAATTCGATTCGGTCCGCCCTCAATTCAAGAACAAACCTTCGAAATAAAAGGCCGTAAAAAGTTGACTATTCAAATGAAGCATTGAGTTTGATCTCTAAATAAAACAAGTTCTGTTCCTTTTCATCTCCGCTATCCGTCATGAAAGTTTGCCGCTTTCGGGTAATTTCACCTTTGGTGTATTGCAAGTTGCGCGCGAATAGACGGCCTCCAAAACAAAAAGTATGGAACTCCCCGTTTTCACCAAAAGAGTCCACATCGGCCGGCAAATCATCAAAAAAAGTACTTCCCAACCGACGACCCAAAAACGCTTTGGACAGCTTGCTTTCGTTAACTACAGTAACAATGGCTTGCAACCCTTGATTTTCAAATAATACTTGCAATTCCCGCTCACTTTTTTTCCACAACGGAAAATGAACTTGAACCGGCAAATCTGCTAATAATTGCTCTCGAAAACGTCTTATATCAGCCAAAAAAATATCGCCAAAAACAATGTGCTTCACTCCTTGTTTCGTTAACTCCGAAACTGCATTTCTTATTTTTTCCTCATAATCAGAACCCGAAACAAACACCGTTATTAACTCAACATCAAGTGATTTAGATTGCTCTAAAAACAAAGAAGGTTCAAAACCATGGGCGTAAGAACGTGACTTTTCATTAAAAGCAGTAACTATAAATTGAACATGAAAGCGTTGGGCAGCTACACTCAAAGCGAGATAACTGTCCTTACCCCCGCTCCAAAAAACAGCCGCAACGGGCTTATTTGAACTTTCCTTTTTCAAAACAGAGTCAATAACGTTATTGATATTTTTTGAGGTTATGCCGATAAGCGCCTCCTGAAATTTGCTTACCGTTGAGGTAGTAAAACTCCTGACCCCAAGGGTACGAAAGCTTAATCAACTTGCGCCCGGAGCCGTCTTCCACCACAATTGTTTTTTCCACCACGCGGTAACCTTGGTCTATTGTTTCCTTTGTAGATCCCTCGGGATATTTATTGGCCAGCGCCTCGGGTTTATTGGCCTCAATTCGCTTAATGCGCTCTTCGCGTTCTTTGCGTTTCTTTTCACGTCTTTCCGCTGCCAGGCGTTTGGCTTCTTCACGAGCGGCGGCCAATTCCGCCTCGCGCTTTTGGGCAGCTTCCTCATCGGCCTTTCTTTTTCTTTCTTTAGCCTCGACCAATTTACTCGCTGCTTCCTTATTGTTTTCATCAGCTTCGAGAGCCTCTGAAAACGCACTGATGGCCGCGTCAAAATCTTGAGCACTGAGCGCTTTGTCACCCTCCGTCAAAGCGTTATTAAGCTTATCTTCCGCAGCGGCAGCGGCAGCGGCGGCCTCTGTTTCGCTTCTTATTTGATCCACTTTTTTCGCTTGCACCCTCGGGTAGTCCTCTTCGGGCTTTAAGTCTGTAGCTTGCCTGTAAAGCGCTTTGGAATTTACCCAATCTTCATTTTCAAGTGCTTCATCGGCTCGGGCAATCAACTCTTTGTATTTTTCTTCTTTCTCTCGAGCCGCTTGTTCGGCTGCTTCTTTTTTGCGTTTTTCACTTTCTTGCTTGGCGATGAGTCGCTCCACATCTTCAATACGTTCGCGCGGTCCGGCAGCATTGGGTTTCACCTCTTGAGCCTGCTTGAAAAAACTCTTGGCCTGAGTCCAGTTCTTTTTTTGAACCTCAGCCTCACCTTTCCCCATCAACTCGCTGTACTGTTCATTCAGGGCTTCCAAGCGCTCTTGCTCCTCTTGCTCTTTGCGTTCGGCCTGCGCCTTGCGCTCTTCCATTTTTTGACGCACTTCCTCAATTTTGGCCTGTAAATCGTCATTCTCATTCTCGGGTTGTAAATCCATAGCCTGCTTATAAAGCGAAATCGCATTGGCAAAATCATCGGCCAAAGCCGCGGA
>CAJXMT010000175.1 GCA_913056155.1 uncultured Cryomorphaceae bacterium | reverse complement strand
AGGCCCAGGTTATAGCTCCCGACCCGTTACCTACCTATTTTTGCCCCGGAGATCAAGTAACTTTTGAAGCGCTCACTAATGCCGCAATCGGTAATTACCAGTGGAATTTTAACGGTGGGGCAGCCGGCGTTCAAACCATAAACGGTCCATCCACCGCAAACTTCACCGCCGGTACACCGGGAAATTACACATTTGAATTGCAAGTAACCGACGGAATAAACCAAGATGTATTTCAGTGGCCGGTAACTATTATTCCGTGTGACCCGCCCGATATTGCTATTACGGCGAACCCGAGAACTCTTTGCTCCGGACAAGGAACAAATTTTGAAGATATGACTATTCCGGGCTCCGCGCCTATTCAAAGTATAGAATGGACGTTTCCCGGAGGAAACCCGGGTACATCAACAAGTTCCAACCCCATCGTGACGTACGCTGCCGTTGGCACTTATGATGTAACGTTAGAAGTTACAGACAGTTTGGGCACCTACGATTCCACTTTCGTGAATTACATTGAGGTTGAAGCTTGTCCGCCTCCCACTGCCGACTTTGATGTTGTGGGTGACAATCGTGAAATTTGTCCGGGAACTTGTTTGAGTTTCCAAGACTTAAGTTCAAATATGACCGGTGTAGGCCTGCTTTGGGAATGGGAATTTCAAGGTGCAGACTCCACCATCTCCAACCAACAAAACCCACAAAATATTTGCTATCCAAACCCGGGGTTGTTCCCCGTTACTTTGCGCGTTACAAACTCTGTAGGAACCGATTCTAAAACGGTAGCCGGTTTCATCCGCGTAGACAGTTGCGTACCTCCCGAAGTAGACTTTACAGTAGAGCGAGACAGTATTTGCGTGGGTACTTGTCTTCAATTCACAAACCGTACAAGTAATTTAAATCCCGATTCCACATACTGGACATTCCCGGGTGCTGATCCGCCCTATACTTCAAGCCGCGAAACTGAACCTATTGTTTGTTACAGTGATACGGGACGTTATGATGTAACGCTGGAAGTTATTAATGATTACGGAACAGATGCACAAATTAAAACCGGGTTTATATATGTCATGGATTACCCGCGTGTTGAAATTGTAAACCCCGAAACAGGCGAAGGTTTTGAAGATAACAAAAAAGAAATCCTGATCGACCGTTCCGCCAGACTAAGAGCTTTGGGCAGTGGAGGTGAGCGTTCAACATTCGGTTGGACTCCGGCCTTGGATATTAATTGTACCAATTGCCAAACCGTTACGGTTTCACCTAAAGAAAATCGTTTTTATTACGCTACACATACCAATAAAAATGGATGCTCAAGTACCGACAGCGTTCGTGTATTGGTGCGCAAAGAATATTATGCGGGTGTTCCGGAAGCGTTTTCACCAAACGGTGACGGAATGAACGACGTTTTACGAGTAAGAGGTAACGGGATTACCGATTTGCAATTCTTTGTTTACAACCGTCACGGTGAAAAAATATTTGAGAGTTTTTCACAAGACAACGGTTGGGATGGCACTTATAAAGGGCGAAACCTAGATCCCGGAGTTTTTGTTTACTTCGCCCGAATAACCTACATCAGTGGTTACCAGGAAATAATTAAAGGAGAAGTGAACCTCGTCAGATAACACATCAACACACAAAGTTTTTTTGAAACATGAAAAATATTACCCTCACCATAACCCTTTCCGCTCTGTGTATTCCGTTTTTAGGCTTTTCACAAATGGACGGAACTTTCTCCCAGTTTATGAATTCACCCTTGGAAATAAACCCGGCTAACACGGGTCACTTTCAAGGTACCGTAAGAGCCGGTGCGAATTTCCGCAGACAATGGGAAAATATTGCCACTCCCTATCAAAATATAGGTGCATGGGGAGATGCTCAAATCATTAAAGATTTATTTGACAAAGATATTTTCAGTTTAGGTGTTAATGTAAATCAAGATCAAGTAGGAAACAGCGAGTTTAGTCGATTAGATGCCGGTGTCAACTTGGGCTACACCAAAATTATGGATCGGAAAGCCGAGCACTTTATATCTCTAGGTGCACGCGTGGGCTACGGACAACACAGTATTTCCTCAGGTGGTTTAACCTGGGACAATCAATGGACGCCCACCGGTTTTAATACCGGATTACCCACCGGCGAAAATGACGTAAATGAAAACTTGTCCTTTATGAATTTTGGGGGCGGAGTAAAATACTTTTACGGCAATCAAGAAGGCACCATAAAAGCCTACGGTGGAGCTGCCATGTATCATATCAATCGCCCTGACGTGGGATTTTTTAATCAAGAAATAAATTTGGATCGTCGATTTATTTATGAAACGGGATTCTTTTATAAAGCAGATAATGAGGTCTTAATTTTTCACCCGCAAGCATTTTGGATGCAACAAGGTGTGCAACGCAACGTCATAATTGGTAGTGATTTGAGATTTATATTAAGCGGTGCAACACGAAATACCGGTTTTTTAAACGAAGTAACATTAGCTCTGGGGTTGTATCACCGCCTTGGAGACTCCTTTATTCCCATGGTGAAATTAGCTACGGGCGGGTTTGAATTGGGTATTTCATACGATGCCACAGTAGGGAATCTGACACGTATAAATAACGGATTCGGCGGACCTGAATTTTCCCTCATTTACAAAGCCAAATACAAGTCCGGTACGGGTAAACGAGGAGTAAACCCCAAGTTTTTATAGTACAGTACTAGTACTCTTTACTCGGTCTCTTTATTTTTGAAATTGACGACGAAAATCTGTATTTCAAAAAAAGGATAAGCTCTTAATTATATTTAAAGTAGAAATTTCTAGCGAGAAAAAGTTATTTGTAAGCGCAGTGCATTTTGATTTTTATATCCATATTTAAATTCATCAAGGCTGAGTACCGACTTTAGAATGCCGATAACTCTTTCCTCTTAATGCGTTTTAGTCATTGTATCGGTGACCACCAAAATAAAATCAGCGCGTCCTTCAAAATCCTCATTCCACGTTCCGTTTTCACTGATAACAGTTGAGAATGTGGCCACCTTCAAATTGGGGTTATAAAGCTTTAAGTAACGGTATATTCCGCCATAATCTGCAGAGTGATAGTCTCCATTTTTATGAAAAATAAGACTACCGCTTTTGATATTCTGAATAAGGAACCAGGCCATAGTCGCATCCTTTAAAGCTTGAGCTTTGGCCATATTCTGTCCTGACATTTGCCCGTGACCTTGCATCATTTCCATCATGGCTGCATACTCCGGAGCTTTCGGGTCAAAAGCGATCGGGAGCGGAGGCAGATATCTCTTGGCAGTATTGCTGAGAGAATCTAAGGCCTGTAAACCTTCCCTTGCTACAAGAGAAGCGTAACGGCGGGGTACATTTGTGGCCTTGATATGATAACCCTGCTCAACGGCATACTTGATGAGCGGCTGATAATCTGTTTTGTGATTGGGCCACAGACGAGCTTGATTCAAAAAGTCTTTTTCGCGAATTACACCGTGAGAATACTCTCTGACCAACTCAGCATCATCAGTTTCCAGCATTTCAAAGCCTATATACAAGTCCTCCCTTTCTTTACTCAGGGATTTAATCATTTCAAAATGCATCCAATGTGAAATGGGGTTATTATGCAATTCACCCAGTAAAACCGCATCACGGTCGCCCAAGGTTTCGATCATTTTGGCAAAAGTCACCTCCTTTCCCGACTTATCGTACAATTTGTAAGCGGAGAGGTCCTGAGCGTAGAAAAGACTTGTAAGACAAATCAAAAGCAAAAAAACAAAAAAGCGTTTTATCTTCATAACTATTGTGAAATAAAAAACCCTCCGCACAAATAAATTGTGAAGAGGGTTTTTGAATTTATTAATGGGGCATTAATCTTCGCTACCGCGATCTGTGTGAAAGGTCATGTTATCGTATCCAATCGTCATCACCATACAACCCGCAATTCGAACCCCGTCCGGAACTTCTTTTTCATAAGCAGGCATTTCATATTCCACATAAAGCTTATCATATTCTCCTTCTAAGCTTTCCGTTTCTAATTCTATCAAGTCTTGCCCATCAGTGCTTTTCCAAACAATTTCTCTATTACGCTTTCCGTAAGGCTTATCGTAAATAATGACATCAACTGTTTGACCATCAGGGACTCCCGATCGATTAAAGATTATTTTGTATTTGGTATCATACAACATTTCAATAACCGTTTCTTGAATCTGGTTATATTCTTTGATCTTTAACTTTTTAATTTTGGCGCCGGAGTATCTGTACGGTTTGAGTTCTTTTTTCGTTTTCTCAGCTGTAGCCTCCCTTTCACAATAATCAATGGTTTCTTGCTGAGCAAAGCTTTCACTCGCCAAAAATAAAAGTGCCGTAAAAAATAAACTTGCTAAACTTTTCATAGTACTTGTAGTTTTATATTAAGCTATTGCGCAATGTTTTAATCTGATCCGAAATTTCTTTGAGTTGATTCACCCCCAATTTAGGCACACCCTCAGCATTTTGAACTTCGGGGTATGAATTATATAACTCTTCTAATTCTTTGAGTGAATTCATATACGAATCAAAATCTTCACCTTGCAGATCTGTAGATTCTAAAACAGATATTTGATTCTCCAAAATACTCATCTGCTCAGATATTCGTCTTGAAAGATCACCCGTGTTATAACTGTCATTGGCTTTTACTCCAATATACATTCCTTCAAGCCACGCTCCGCTGAATATCAGCATTTGCCAATCTTGCATATCGTTGTCCGCTATGTAAGCATCTGTTTCGCTCTGAATATCAGACATGATTTCAAGCATCTTCTCCTCATCACCCATGCTGTTTTCAAAGTTTTGAACAAGTTCATCATCGGCGGAAACACCCGAAATGCCTATTTCTGATGAAAGTTCCAAAATAACCTTTAGGTATTCGGGAGCTTCTGCACTTTGGTTATGAATAACATGATATGCTAAACCGGAAGTATAAAAACCAACTGCCAACGCTTTTTGAAAACGCGTATTGTAATTCGATTTGTTGGCTACGTCATTTGTAACATCAGGTTTGTACTTGAGTCCTGCATTTTTAAAAACAGTCATGATTTCATGCGCAGAGGGAAAAACAACGGTTCGGGTTCTTTCTACATCATCGGGGTTAAAACTTTTATCGGACTGCTTTTCTTCTTCAAAATTTTCAAGCTTTTGTTTTTGGTCAGAACCTCCGTCACCACATGCCGCAAATAAAGATGCGGTAAGGGCAAAAGCAATGATACGAATAAATTTATGTTTCATTTTTAAATCAATTTTATGCAACGAAAATAAGTAAGGTAAAACTATTTAACGTGTGTTTTCACAACTTTTTTTTAGAAGTGGGGCAGCCCCGTATTAATCAGACAAAATAAAAAATTCGATACAAACATACGAAAAATGATATTATGTTTGCCTTG
>CAJXMT010000174.1 GCA_913056155.1 uncultured Cryomorphaceae bacterium | reverse complement strand
GTTTTGTTGTGTGATTTTTCACCGGCATAAATCTCCTTCCACTCTATTTTTCGTTCACCGTTATAGGATTTTTCAACAGCTGCATCCAGCACTTTTTGCGCTGCGCCCCAAATGTCGGGGCCTGTTCCGTCGCCCTCAATAAAAGGGATAATCGGGTGATTGGGTATATGGTATTTTCCTTCTTTTCGAATTATTTTCTCGGGCATTTTAATCTGTTTTTAATGAAAGGCAAAGGTAGCAAATGCAAAGGATAGTTGAAGGAGACCGAGATTAACAAATGCAAAATCGCAAAATCGAATTTGAGATTTATCGGTTGTTGATTCGAAAACTCAGACTGTAGATTCAGCATATCGGAAAACCGGGTGAAAGTTTATGACAAACCCGGTCATACATAAGTACGCGCAGATTGAGAATGCGGGCAATAACACCAATATCAGTCAGTCCGAATCAGTATCATTTAATTTCATCAACCACAACCTTATAAGAGGGATCATCCTCAATATTTACCTCAATGATAGCCTCTGCATTTTTGAGCAATTTGCGGCAATCGCTGCTCAACCTGCGAAGGATCACTTTTTTGCCCAGTGCGGCATATTGTTCGGTAATCTTATTGAGCGTTTCAATGGCGGACATATCTACCACGCGGCTTTCCTCAAAATTGATGATGACACGCTCCGGATCGTTTTCAACATCAAATTTATCTTTGAACACAGTGGTGGAACCAAAGAATAAGGGGCCGTAAATTTCATAGTGTTTTACCCCGTCTTCGTCAATTCTTTTGCGGGCTCTAATGCGCACTGCACTATCCCAAGCAAATACGAGGGCAGCAATGATGACGCCCACTACTACGGCAAGCGCCAAATTGTGAAGGAAAACCGTAACCAATGTAACCATAACCATGACCAGCACATCAGATTTGGGCATTCTTCTAAAAGTGCGCAAACTGGCCCACTCAAAAGTACCTATGGCCACCATAATCATAACACCGGTAAGTGCTGCAACGGGAACCTGCTCAATAACAGAGGCACCAAACATAATAAAAACCAAAAGCATCACCCCGGCTACAATTCCCGATAATCGGGCTCTCGCACCCGAGGAAACGTTAATCAAACTCTGCCCCAGCATAGCACAACCGCCCATACCGGAGAAAACGCCTGAGAGAATGTTTGCCGACCCTTGCGCAACAGCCTCTCTGTTTCCGTTTCCTCGTGTACGTGTAATTTCATCTAAAATATTCAATGTCAACAAACTTTCAATTAAACCCACACCGGCCATAATTAACGCATAGGGAAAAATGATTTTCAACGTTTCAAAATTGACCGGAACATCGGGCAGATGAAAAGGAGGAAAGCCGCCGCTGATTGATGCCAAATCACCCACGGTTGCTGTATTGATATTGAGAAAAAATACGGCTGCGAATACAGTCAAAATTGCCACTAACGAGGCGGGAACCGCTTTTGTGAGCTTGGGTAACAACCAAATAATGGCAATGGCTCCCAAAACCAAGCTCAACGTGGTGATTAACGGAATCCCCGTAAGCCAACTCCCTGAATCATCTTTGAATTGGGAAAGTTGAGACATAAAAATAATGACTGCCAAGCCGTTTACAAAACCCAAAATTACAGGTTCGGGAATAAGGCGCATGAATTTTCCCAGTTTGAGAACGCCGGCTAAAATTTGAATGATTCCCGCCAATACAACCGTCGCAAAAACATATTCCACACCATAACTCATTGACAATTCCACTATGATCACGGCAATGGCTCCCGTAGCCCCCGAAATCATACCGGGTCTGCCCCCAAATATGGCCGCAATAGTTGCCATAACAAATGCTGCGTACAAACCTGTAAGAGGTGAAAGTCCCGCGATAAATGCAAAAGCGATAGATTCCGGAATGAGCGCAAAAGCAACCGTTAATCCGGCCAAAACCTCTGTTTTGTAATTGACCTTTTGTTTGAAATCAAACAAGTTAAATATTTTCATCATAACAAATTGTGTTGCAGCATATTAATGAGTGTGCAGCTAAAAATTTTGCAAAAGTACGTGTTTTCATCAAGATAAAAGCTGCAGTTAAAGAATAGAAGTATAAAAAAAACCGGTCGGGTTTGGGGAGCGAGGAAATCCCGTAATACGGTTTAAATTGTACATTTGCATTTCTGTTATTTGAGCTCATCAAACTTTTAGCATGCAAGAGAAAATAGTAATTTTAGATTTTGGTTCCCAGTATACGCAATTGATTGGCCGGAGAGTGCGGGAACAAAATGTGTATTGTGAAATTCACCCGTACAATGATTTCCCGCAAATTGATGACTCGGTAAAAGGGGTGATTTTATCGGGTAGTCCGCACTCGGTAAGAGAGGATGAAGCACCGGCTCCCGATTTGTCTTCGATTCGGGGTAAAGTACCGCTTTTAGGTGTTTGTTACGGGGCGCAATGGCTCGCCAAAAATAACGGCGGGGTAGTGGAAGCGTCAAAAACACGCGAATACGGCAGGGCGAATCTATCTTTTATACATGATTCTCATGCTCTGTTAAAGGATATTCCGCAGGGCTCTCAAGTATGGATGTCGCACGGCGATACTATTTTGGATCTTCCTCAAAATGCCGAGTTAATTTGCAGTACTACTGATGTAAAAGTAGCCGGTTTTAGTTTTAACGGTGAAAAAACTTACGGTATTCAATTCCATCCTGAGGTGTATCATTCTGTGGACGGTAAAATCTTGCTCAAAAACTTTTTGATCGATGTTTGCAGTTGTGCATGTGATTGGACTCCCGCTTCATTTGTTGAAGATACGGTAGCTCAACTCCAATCTATACTGGGTAACGATCGAGTAGTGATGGGCCTTTCCGGCGGAGTGGATTCCTCGGTGGCCGCACAGTTGCTTCATCTCGCAATAGGCAAAAATTTGTATTGCATTTTTGTGGATAACGGGTTGTTGCGTAAAAATGAGTTTGAGCAGGTGCTCGAAGGCTACAAGGATATGGGTCTGAATATAAAAGGCGTAGATGCTAAACAGTCGTTTTACCATGATTTGAAAGGTGTTACCGATCCCGAAAAAAAGCGTAAAATTATCGGGAATAAGTTTATTGAGGTATTCGATGACGAGGCGGGAAAAATCAAAGACGTAAAGCCGTTGGGGTAAGGCACTATTTACCCGGATGTAATTGAATCTGTATCGGTAAAAGGACCCAGCGCCACTATAAAATCGCATCACAATGTGGGCGGTTTGCCCGATTTTATGAAACTCAAGGTGGTGGAGCCGCTCAAAGCGCTTTTTAAAGATGAAGTAAGACGAGTGGGGCGTGAGCTTAATCTCCCCGACACTTTAATAGGTCGGCACCCTTTTCCGGGGCCGGGTTTGGCTATTCGCATTCCGGGAGATATTACCCCCGAAAAGGTGCGTATTTTGCAGGAAGTGGATCATATTTTCATAGACGGATTGAGAAATGCCGGTTTGTATGATGAGGTTTGGCAGGCCGGCGCTATTTTATTGCCTGTACAATCTGTAGGAGTAATGGGCGATGAGCGTACGTATGAAAATGCGGTGGCTCTCAGAGCCGTGGAAAGTACAGACGGCATGACCGCCGATTGGTGTAAATTACCTTACGACTTTTTGGCACAAATTTCGAATAAGATCATCAACAATGTGCGCGGTATTAATCGCGTTACTTATGATATAAGTTCTAAACCACCCGCAACCATAGAATGGGAATGATACTTAAATTACAATCTTTTTTTACATTTTGGCTGTTCGTTGTGCTCACTGCCGTTACAACGAGTTGTGCGGCTCAAGATGTGCCCGAAACCGTAAAGCGCAACGGCGATAAGTTTTTGGTGCACAAAGTGGAGGCGGGTCAAACACTTTTTGCTATTTCCAAAAAGTACTTTTGCGAGGTGGAAGATATTTTAAAAGCGAATCCCGACCTCAATGTTTCCGATTTAAAAATTGGCGAAACGATTCTGATTCCGCAAAGTGCTATGAATCGGAAAAAATTCAGGCGAATTGAAATCACTATAGACGGTGATTATCTAACGCACGAAGTACACCGTAAAGAGACTTTGTACTCACTGGGTAAAAAGTACAACATTGAAATTGAGCAAATCAAAAAGTACAATCCGCAAATTGAGGAACAGGGATTACAACCCGGGATGAAACTCAAAATTCCATACGCCGAGAGTGAAGATGCCCAACCCGAAATCATGCAGCCGCCAAAGTTTGATTCCCTCACCTTGCACATTGTTCAAAAAAAGGAAACGCTCTATTCCATCTCCAAACAGTACAATGTATCCATTGATTCCATTCAAATGGTGAACGACGGATTAAGGGGCGGACTTAAAGAGGGTGCCACCATTCGTATTCCGAGGGTCTTTAAAAGGCCAGAGAAAAAGAGTTTGAAAGAAACTATATTGAACGATAGTTTACTGCTTGTTGCGCTCAAAGATACACTTAATCGAGATTCGTTATTGCGCAATCACAACCCGGCCAAAACCTTTCAAATAGCTTTGATTATGCCCTTTTCCGCAGAGTTGGCAGACTCTGCAACCCGTACTTTTAAAGAAGAGGGGAAATTTATACTTCCGTCTCCCGCAGTAACTTCACTTCAACTTTATCGGGGCATCAAAATGGCTCTGGATTCTATGAAGCAAACAGGCTTTTCAGCACAAATCAATCTGTATGATACAGAGTATAATCGCGACTCATTAAAACGGGCTTTTGAAGATTCGCTTCCCGGTTTTGACTTGGTGATAGGTCCGCTTTTTCGCAGTAACTTCGAATGGTTTGCCGATTTGGCCAAAGCCAAAAACATACCCGTCATTTCGCCCGTTACTTTGCCCTCTAAAATATTACTGGAGCGCACCCATACCATTAAATTGTACCCCGGCGCGGGATCACGCGTTATGCAATTGGCCTATCACGTTGTGAGTAACCATGCAGATTCCAACTTAATTTTGTGGAACTCCGGCAGGTTCGGAGATCGCGAAATTTTTGCAACGGCGGCCAAACACGCCAATATTTGCGCTTCGCAACTCGGCTCAGACAGTTTGAGGCAAAAAGGATTGTACACTCCCGCAAAAAGTAAAGTAAGAGCGCTTTTTAGCGACAGCAATCATTATACACTTTTTGTGCCTTCTCACGATCAGGCTTACGTAAGTGAGTTGTTATCTTCTTTGAACGATTTGGTTGTGAAAAACAACAATATATCATTTACGGTTTACGGTTTGGAGCGTTGGATGGAGTTTGACAATATTGAAACGGCGTACTTTGATAATTTAAATACCCGTTTTTTATCAGATCGGCATATTGATTATAAAGATTACGAGACCATTAAGTTTGTCAAAAGTTACAGGGAACAGTTTTATTCAGAACCTACGGACTACGTATTTACGGCTTACGACGCGGG
>CAJXMT010000173.1 GCA_913056155.1 uncultured Cryomorphaceae bacterium | reverse complement strand
AAGCATGGGGCGCGGAGCATGGCAGGTTATTGGTTACCGCACGATTTTGTAAGGCGTAAAGTGTAAAGCGTAAAGCGTCCGGTTAGCAGTCAACGCGTGATTTGTGTTTTTTGCTCGAACTAAATGGCACACCGCATGAAAGGTTCCCGAACAAGAAGTGTTTGCGGAATTGAAATTCCGACATTTCTATGGTGGGATTCCCTGCGGTCACGAGGTGGAATTGCTTTGCAGGTTAATGACCGGAGCGGCTTTAGAAACGCGCCGTGTTCTTGCCGGGGGCACGAAGCATGGAGCACAGGAGGCTGTTTTGGGTTTGCCGGGCGATTTCGTAAAGGGTAAAGAGTAAGGCCCACCAACTGCCGTTGGGGGCAGGCCTAAAGCGCATGGTTGCGGGGCAACGCATGGTTTGTGGTATATGCTTGAACTAAAGTGCCCACGATATGTCAAGGTCAAGGTCAAGGTCGAGGTCAAGGTCGAGGTGAACTCGCTTTGTGCGGCAATCGCGGGAGCGGCGTTAGAAGCAAGATTTGCGGCTCAAGCCAAAAGCATCAACCACGCGGCGGGCACAATTGCCACGGTTTACGGTTCACGGCTCACGGTTTACGCTTGCCCCTTTACGCCTGACTCTTTACGCCTGACCGAAAGAAGTCCCAAATTAGAAGTATCAAACTCCCTGCTTTGTAAATGCTTCTTACACGGTAAACGCATAAACAAATCAAGGATTAAACCATTAACCTCAACAACCGCCATTCTCTCAAACGCTGTTATCTTTGTAGCTTTAATAACAGAAACCATCGCCGGTGAAAATCCTGGACAAATACATCATTAAAACCTTTCTGGGGCCTTTTGTGCTTACCTTTTTTATATCTCTTTTCATTTTGGAAATGCAGTTCCTGTGGCAGTATTTTGAAGATATGGTGGGAAAAGGACTGGAAACAACCGTATTGATCAAACTCTTTGCGTATGCTTCTGCCTCTTTGGTGAGCATGGCACTTCCGCTGGCCGTTTTGCTCAGTTCCATTATGACATTCGGCAATATGGGTGAAAAATACGAACTGGTTTCCATGAAAGCGGCCGGAGTATCATTAAAACGCGTCATGAGACCGCTCATCATATTTGTTGTGCTCTTGTCACTGGGGGCGTTTCAATTCTCCAACAACATACTGCCGGTAGCGAATCTCAAATTTAAATCGTTGCTGTACGATATTATGAGACAAAGACCGGCCTTGGATTTTAAACCGGGTATATTTTATAAAGGTATAGAGGGCTACGTTATTCGCATCAGTGATAAGGAGCCGGATGGTCAAACCCTCAAAGATGTATTAATTTACGATCACACATCTGCCAATTCCAATAAGAACGTCATCAAATCGGAAAGCGGCAAAATTTTTATGAGTGAAGATGGTCGGTTTTTAATCATGGAATTATACAACGGCTACCGCTATGAGGATACCGAAGGCAAAAGGCACCCTATGATTCGCAATGAATTTGAAAAGCACACCATCCGTTTTCATTTAACGGGGTTCGATTTTCAACGCACCGATGAAGAGCTGTTTAAAGATCACTATCAAATGTTGAATTTCAGTCAGCTCATTGAAGCCGTTGACTCTTTGCATCAAGTGAAAGAAGAACGCCTGGAGAATTACTTCAACTCGGTGAGTCAACGGTTGGCCGTTTACCGGGATACACTGTCCGATAAGGCAGACACGCTCAAAGTAAAACATGCCGTAGTAGCTCCTTACGACTCTTTGGACACAGAAGAAAAAATATCGGTTTTGGTATCTGCCGCCAATTTAACGCGAGCCTCCAAGACGTACTCCCATGCCATGAAAACCGAGGTAGAATCACGCAAAAAACGCATCGCCCGCCACAAAATCGAACAACACCGCAAATTCACGCTGTCCATTGCCTGTATCGTACTATTTTTCATTGGCGCTCCAATGGGTGCCATTGTGCGCAAAGGAGGCTTGGGTTTACCCGTCATTATTTCGGTTGTATTCTTTCTGATTTACCATATTTCCTCTATGACCGGTGAAAAATTAGTCAAAAATATAGAAATTGACGCCTGGGAGGGCATGTGGATATCCACTTTTATCCTCACACCTATCGGAATTTTGCTCACTTACAAAGCCACATCAGACAGTGTGATTTTAGACAGTACTTACTACACCAAACTCACCGATCCGCTTTTCAAAAAAGTCATCAACCCCTTCCTCAAAAAGTTTGGCAAGAAAAAACCGAATGCATGAAAATACTTCAAATTTGTCACAAGCCGCCCTACCCCGATACCGACGGCGGTACCATGGCCTCTTACAGTGTTTTACGAAGCCTGCACGAAGCCGGTGAGCAAGTAGAAGTTTTTTCACTGACCACACCCAAACACCCTCAAAAACAGGTTGTCGATGGGGTTCTGACCAAAATAAAAATACATTACAGCTTTGTGGATACCCGCGTAAAACCAACAGCTGCCGCAAAGGGATTGGTCGAAAAACACTCCTACCTCATCAGCAGGTTTTACAGTAAAACCGCAGCAGCGCAACTGCAACAAATCCTGCAAAACCAATCTTTTGATGCCGTCATTTTTGAGTCTTTATACACGGCCATTTATTTACCCTTGGTCAGAGCCGAATCCAACGCCGTATGCCTGTATCGCGAGCACAACATCGAATCTTCACTGTGGCGTCAACGCGCCGAAAAGATGAACGCCGCAGCATCTGCGGTTATTCACCTTTTCAATCAAAAACTTACACGATTTGAATTTGACGAAATCAACAAGTTTGACGGGATTGCCTACATTTCAAAAACCGATGCACAAAACCTGAAAAAAAAGGGCATTCACATTCCCGGCATACACCTGCCGTTTAGTTACTTCGAGCCGAAATACGAGCCGCAAGTGAAGCCGCATCCTCATCAAATAGGATTCATTGGTGCGCTGAATTGGGAACCGAATATAAAAGGACTCAAATGGTTTTTGCAAGAGGTATGGCCGACAGTGCGCGCCAAGCATCCCGCAGCCGTTTTTCATGTAGCGGGTCGCGGATACAACCCCAAACTCGAAAAATGGAAAGTGCCGGGAGTTCATTTTATCGGCGAAGTAGCATCTGCACCCCATTTTATGCGTTCCTGCTCCATTTTCGTTGTTCCGCTTTTCGAAAGCAGCGGCGTGCGCGTTAAGTTGGTAGAAGCTTCTGCATTGGGAGTTCCCGTCATCACTACTCCGGCCGGTATTAAAGGGTTGGATATGCCCGAAAATGCCATTGCGGTATGTGAAAATAAAAGCGATTTTGCTCGGGAAATTTCTCGAATGCTCACCGGTGAAACTTACCGCAAATCCCGGGGAGAAAAAGCCCGTGAACATATTCTGCGCACTCACAAACCCGAAAAAACAGCACGGGATATTCAAGACTTTTTAAAGCGATTAAGCTGAAAGCGGTGCGGAGTTTTGATCCCGAACATCACAAAAAACAAGTTTAAAGGAGTCTGTCTAAAATGCTTCCCGATAACCGGTACAGCATAACCTCATTTTGCTTAAGAGCGTATTCAGATTCAATCACCTGAAGTTTGGCCTGCAATACTTCAAGCTGTACTTGCCGGAATTCCAAACTTGTAATCACTCCGTTTTTGTATTGCTCCAGCGCTATTTTTTGTAGTTTTTCGGCTTGTTGAGCACTTTGCCGGGATAATGCCAGTTGTTGCTTGGCGCTCACAAAATTCTCTTTTGCGGTAAAAAACGCCGCTGAAATTTCATTCTTCTTTTCTTCCAAACTGATTTGCGCACTCTCGGCTTGCAGCTTTGCATTTTGCATGGCCGTTCGTTCACGACCGCCGTCGTACAAATTAAATCTCAAATTCACGCCAAACTGCGGACCAAACTGTCTGTTATTCAGTAAAAAACCAAAATCACTGGTAGACCGATTAAAGTTGTAACTTCCAAAAAGCATGACCTGAGGCATCAAGTTACCGCGTTGAGATTTTACATTTTGCTCTTCAATCAATTGCTGCAATTGGGCAAGTGATAAATCACTGTTTTTGGTCAGAACCTCCTCAAACATCGCCTCTGTGTCCAAACCCGGGCGGGTATTAAAATCATTGCCGGTTTCAATTTCATTTTGGAGGTCGGTGCCGATCAAGCGATTGATTTCCAACTCAAAATTTCGCAATTCGGCTTTGTATTTGACGAGTTGCATACTGTCAGCATTCAAGTTAATTTCGGCGCGGTACAACTCGAGTGCGCTCCCCGATCCCACTTCACTTCGCCTCTGCTCCAGTTGATAGCGCTTTTGCGAAATTTCATACGCCAATCTCAATTCCTTCATCATTTCCCGGCCTTGCATCAATTGGTAGTAAACCAGTGCCAAATCTTGCACCGTTTGCTCCACGTAATACCGCGTGTTGGTTTTGCTGCGCAGCGCTTCAGACTGCAACTTATCGCGCTCCGCAAACATTTTGAAGCCGTCAAAAACCGTCCATTCCACTCCTACCGATGCTCCCAAATTATCACTTTTACCGCCGGAAACTTCCTGCGTGCCGCCCGATACAAATTCCTGTTCTGATTCCCGTATGGATTGTTGATAATCCCCCTCCATAAAAACACGCGGAGCAAAACCCGCGTTGCCCCATGTATTTTGGTTTTCGGCCATCTCTTGATTCACACGTGCCAAGCGAATGCCGTAATTGTTTTGCAGCGCCGTTTCTAACAACGCCTTCAAACTTTCATCTTGACCAAAACCGGAAACGGCAGATAAGACGAATACGAGCAGTCCTACATTAATCTTCTTCAACATGTCTTTCTTTATTACCGGTGATACTTGCAAATACGGTGTAAACCGAAGGAATCACAAACAATGTAATACCCAGCGAAAGGGACAAGCCGCCAATGATGGCCACTCCCATGGGAATCCTGCTGGTGGATGCACCGCCTAAGGCCAAGGCTATCGGCAATGCCCCGAGAATTGTAGCCGTAGAAGTCATCAATATGGGTCTGAACCGGCTCGCCGCAGCATCAACGGCAGCCTCACGAATGGAGTAGCCTTCCACGCGCCTTTGGTTGGCAAACTCCACAATGAGGATTCCATTTTTGGTGACAATCCCAATCAGCACGATCATACCGATTTCACTAAATATATTGAGTGTATGACCCAGTGCCCAAAGCGAAAAAAGCGCACCGGCCAAAGCCAGTGGAACGGTGGTCATTATCGTGAGCGGATCCCAAAAGCTCTCGAACTGTGCGGCCAGTGCCAAATAAACCAAAATGAGGGCCAACACAAAAGCCCAAATTAAACTGTCGGCGCTTTCTGCAAACTCTTTACTGGGACCGGCTAAATCGGTTGTGAAAGATTCGTCCAATACTTCATCACCTATGACGCGCATAGCCGCGATGCCGTCTCCCAGGGTTTTTCCCTCAGCGGGATTGGCTTGAAAAGTAGCCGAAAC
>CAJXMT010000172.1 GCA_913056155.1 uncultured Cryomorphaceae bacterium | reverse complement strand
CACCGAGAAACCCGGTGGAAACATCTGTCTTAACCTTATGTAATCCACTTTATATGAACCCGACACGTGAATCAGGGATTTGAGTGCATGCTCTGTGGGGCTCTGTGCTTACTCTGCGAGACTCTGTGAAATAGCTCAATCATGTAGATTCCACTTCAGTTAACCTGCTGATTAAGTTCAAAACCGTTTGCGGAAATTGCAAATGACGTTTTGATCACGTTTTCTTGGGTGAAGGCAAATCCAAAACACCCGCCACTGCGTAAACTCGATTTCTCTGCGGTTTATTCCTAAAGAGACTTGGGAGGAAATTCAAGAAAAAGGCCTTGCCGAATAGTACGCATTCGACACTGATCGTGCTTACCCGGTGAAAGTAAATTTAGTCGGGCTCATTTGCAGATTCCCAAATCATGAAGTCAAAAAAAAGTTGTGACACAGAGTAATACCGAGTTATGCACAGAGTTTCACCGAGAAACCCGGTGGAAACATCTGTCTTAACCTTATGTAATCCACTTTATATGAACCCGACACGTGAATCAGGGGTTTGAGTGCATGCTCTGTGGGGCTCTGTGCTTACTCTGCGAGACTCTGTGAAATAGCTTAATAATACCTTTAACCAAAATACCCGGCAGCGGGTATTGTACCCATTTTTATTTCACGCTTCATTTGTACCACTAATTCGCGGTAAAAAATTGCCGCACAAATTTTACACAAATGAAAACAAAATTACTAGGCTCATTAGTGATGGCCGGATTGTTATTTACATCCTGCTCAAAAGATGACGATGCCGACGGAAATTCAAACGGCAACAACAATCAAAACAACACGGGAACCATTATATGCGGCGGCTTTTTTGAAGCCAACCAAGGAACTTCAAACTTCACGGCAGGCCCCGTTAATTCCAATTTCGAAAACAGTTTTACACAAGGCAATGCCTACGAAGTGGTGATTTTTGAAAACGGCGATTTACATGTTACGGCCAAAGACCAAACCTATGAATTCGCCGAGAGTATGATTACACAATGCGGTGAATCACACGAAACCAATGTGCATTACGACAACACAGCCACCGGTTTCAAAGTCATTTTACAAAAAGAGGGCGGTGCCATGCAAATTGTACTGTATAACGATGACGGCCAAGTACAACTCGATCGATTTGCACCGGCAGATTTAACCCTACTCATTGAAAGAGCCGGCACTTACAACGTTCAATCTATGAGCGATGCCGCCGAGCATGACCGAATGACGGTCATTATCGAAACCGACGGAACCATCAATTTCGATACAGACATGGTTTTCGGTCAAGATGAAATCAGTGCGGTTTTTGACAGGTTAGATTGCTGTGACCGCGTACACGTTGATTTAACCGAGGGCGCCACCATGAACCTCTATTGGAAGGGCTCTGACCAAAAAACGATGGATTACATCTCGTACAAAGGGATGGAGTGGACGTTTTAATCTCAATGGCTAACCACCTGCTTTTTCATTCCGACCTCACACAGCCGCCTACTTTTTCACTACCCTGAATTGATCGGTACCGGCCTCGGTTCTGACTAAAACAATATAAACGCCTGACGGTAAATTGCTCAAATCAATGGATGCGTTGCGCGCAGTTGCGGTTTTTACTTGAACGCCCGTAAGATCATAAACTTCAATCGGCTTTTGGTCAGAACCGTAACCGCTTATTCGTAGTTGACCGCTTGTGGGATTGGGAAAAACGCTGTGTGATTTGGGCGTTTTGAGATTTGCGGAGGAAACAGTGGTATCATCTTCTACCACATAATAATCGTCGCGATAGATGCGGTAGCGGGAGTTGTGGGCGGTATAAGTTAAAAGGTGGAGTTCATCATTTCGTACCCGAAAGGCTTTAAAGTTTTCTTCAAACGGCAAAAACGCGCGATTCACTATTTTGAGTTTGCGATCAAAACGCACCAAATGATCATTGTTCAGCGCCCAAAAACCGGAGTCGGGAGCCGGCTGAATATGACTTAAACCCGTAAGTATTCCGGAGTCGTAAGCGGCTTCAGCTTCATAGAGCTTGTTCATTTCAATATCGAAAAAGCGCATGACTATTTTCAGCACTTCAGTATTATTATTGCTGTCAAACCGTACTTTTTGCGCCAAATACATGAAAGTAGAATCGCTGAGTACTTTGATGATGTCTCGGTTCTCGGTTTGCTCTTGAGCGTTGAAAAAATCTTGGGTTTCAAAATCGTACTGCTCTTCATTGCGATTGTACAACCGCTCGCCGTCTGTAAGGAAATTATAACCTCTCAATGAAGTGAATCTTTTTTTGGTTTTCATCAAAAAGTCCAATTCAAAATTCAAGTTTGAGGCTTGTAAAAAGTAATAGCGATTGTATCGCAGGTGATAGGCGTACAGCGTGTCACCTCTCACAAAATCGGGTGAGACTTCGTACCGCCTGTCACTGAGCTCATTTCCGTTGGTGTCAAAAGCCAACATCACCGCGTAATGATTCTCCCACTCAGATGAACTCCTGTAAATAAATAAACGGCTTGTGGCGGTATCGTAAATAAAGTTTCCAAAGCTGTGGTAATAGCGCTCTTGCCCCCCGTGATGACTTCCCGAGGGTCTTCCCGATTTAATTTCGAGTCCTTCCTCAAGTGTATTTTCATTCAAAAGCACAAATGAACCTACCTCTTCCGTGCCGTGCGTTTTACCTGCAAAGGCGACTACATCCTCAAATAAAAATTTAAAATCCCGATACTCGCGGTTTTGAAAAACGTGCTCTTTAATAAGTTCCTGTGCCCGTATTTCAGCATTAAAGGAAAATGAGAAAATAAAGCAAACGGAGAGGAATAAACAAACTTCTTTTTTCATAGTGATCGAGATTTAGCGGCAAACAGCTTTGCGCTTCAAATTAACAAAGAGCACGCCGCATTGCATTTCAACTCATTCCCCAAAAACCAAACACTGATTAACAGTGCATTAATACAAAATAAGCCCATTCAACTCCACTTTATATTCTCCCAATACGGGAGAGTCGTTTCTCATTTTCGAGAAACATCCGGCAGCACCAGCCTTTACTTTTGACCAAAAAAAAGTGAATCCGGCCGGATTCACTTTTTAACGAAATTGCTGTTACGCTATTTCTACTTTTCACTGATTGAACAATTGATATTGATATTCGCACCGGCGGGAATTCCATGCCTGCCGGTTTTGATTTGTGCTTTTGAGTTAAATCGCCCCACTCATCACTTCCATTTGGCGGTCCACCTTTTTTACCAGTCCTTGCAACACTTTTCCCGGGCCAACCTCCGTGAAAGAAGAGGCGCCGTCTGCAATCATTTTTTCAACACTCTGCGTCCATTTTACGGGAGCAGTAAGTTGTGCAATTAAATTGGCTTTAATTTCAGCGGGATCTTTGATTCCTGCCGCAACGGCATTTTGATACACCGCACAAACAGGCTCTTTCACCTTAACACTGTTGATGGCTGCTTCCAGCTCCACGCGCGCGGGCTCCATTAACGGGGAATGGAATGCACCGCCCACTTGAAGCGGCAAGGCACGTTTGGCGCCGGCCTCTTTCATCATTTCACAGGCTTTTTCAACCGCATCCGTACTCCCCGAAATCACCACTTGACCGGGCGAGTTGTAATTGGCTGCTACCACCGTACCGGGTACGCTCATGCACACGGCTTCCACCTCTTTATCGGGCAATCCCAAAATAGCGGCCATGGTGGAAGGCTCAGCCTCACAGGCTTTTTGCATGGCCAAGGCACGTTGGTGAACCAACTTTAATCCATCCTCGAAACTCAACGCCCCCGCTGCCGTGAGTGCCGAAAATTCTCCCAATGAGTGGCCGGCCGTCATTTCGGGTTTAAAACCGTCACCCATGGCCGCTGCCAAGGCTACTGAATGTAAAAAAACTGCGGGTTGCGTTACTTTGGTTTGTTTTAATTCTTCGTCAGAACCTTCAAACATGATTTTTTTGATGTCAAATCCCAAAATATCGTTGGCGCGATCAAACATCTCTTTGGCTTTTGGTGATGCCTCATAAAGGTCTTTCCCCATTCCTGAAAATTGGGCGCCCTGCCCGGGAAATACAAATGCTTTCATAATAATTTTCTCATTTTTTGTTCAGAACCGACCCCTCCGCTTCCCCCGGAAAATCGGCACAATTTCAATTAAAGCAAAAGTAAGGCAATTTATCGCAAGTGCCGCTTGGTTTTGACCATGACAACACGGAGCGAATTCACAACTCTTAACATATACCTCGGAACTATACACTTGAAAATACGCTTAGTCCTGCCACAATACGTACTTTTGCAAAATTGAATAACATAAAAAACAAATTTTTGGAATGAGCGAAAAGCAATATTCATCACAAGAATTAATTGAAATTGAAGAAAAACACGGTGCACACAATTACCACCCGTTACCTGTGGTTTTAGCCAAAGGTGAAGGCGTTCACGTGTGGGATGTAGAGGGCAAAAAGTATTACGACTTTTTATCATCATACAGTGCCGTTAACCAAGGGCATTGCCATCCTCGTATTATTGGAGCACTTAACGATCAAGCGCAAAAGCTTACGTTAACCTCACGCGCGTTCCACAATGATGTGTTGGGGCCGTATGAAAAATACGCCACAGAGTATTTCGGCTTTGATAAGTTGTTGCCCATGAACTCGGGCGCTGAAGCTGTTGAAACAGCCATCAAACTCACGCGAAAGTACGCTTACGAAAAACGTGGCATCAAAGCAGATGATGCAGTAATTTTGGTAGCCAACGAAAACTTTCACGGCAGAACAACCACTATTGTATCTTTTAGTGACGATGACAACGCCCGCGACAATTACGGGCCGTACACGCCCGGCTTTGTGAGTATTCCTTACAACGATGTGGAAGCGCTTGAAAAAGCACTTGAAAAATATACGGTTGCCGGCTTTTTGGTAGAACCCATTCAAGGTGAAGCGGGAGTAAACGTGCCGGCTGATGACTACATGAAAAACGCGCGTGACCTTTGTAAAAAGCACGATGCCCTTTTCATTGCCGATGAAATTCAAACCGGTATAGCACGTACGGGCAGTTTATTGGCTGTTTGCGGCAATTGCTCTTGCCAGGGACATTGCGAGCGCCAACCCGCCACGTATGTAAAACCTAATGTATTGATTTTGGGTAAAGCCATATCGGGCGGTGTTTATCCCGTATCAGCCGTACTTGCCGATGACGAGGTTATGGAAGTGATTCAACCCGGCCAACACGGCTCTACTTTTGGCGGTAACCCGTTAGGATCTGCCGTAGCTGTAGCTTCATTAGACGTGGTTCGCGACGAAAAACTGGCGCAAAACGCCCGAAAGTTGGGTGATATTTTCCGCAGTGAAATTGCGGCTTTTGCCGAGAATAACGACTTGGTAAAACTGGTCAGAGGTCGCGGTTTGCTCAACGCCATTTTGATTAATGACAGTGAAGATTCTACCACTGCACTGG
>CAJXMT010000171.1 GCA_913056155.1 uncultured Cryomorphaceae bacterium | reverse complement strand
AGGTCCACTTTTTCCAGCTTTTTGGGGAGTAGGGGAGGCTGGTTTCAATTTGAAATCCGGCGTACGGGGAGTTGTTTAAAACGGTTTCGTCTAAATCCAAAACAACGGCTTGTTGTTGAGCATTGCTCTCTTTTATATTATGCATCAACCGGTATTTTGCCATGTTGTAAGCTTAATAGCATTGCGCTTCATATTCGGCGGCGAGCTGAACATACAATGCAGCCATAATAAGGTGGTCTTGATTATTTTGCATTTCAACGCCCTTTTCACGAGGTACGTTTTGCCCTTCGTAGCCGCAGGAAAGCATGAATAAAGAGGCTTGAAAAACGAGAAGTATTGATGTTGTTTTCATGGTAATCGTTTATACAATGATTTCTCTTTTAATGCTTACAGCTTCGGGTTTAGCTGAAAAATGAATTTTGGTTTTGCCCCAAACCTCGGCAAATAAATCTGATTTGCGATAGTTTTCTAAATCGTCTTTACTGTTCCAGTAGCTGTAGGTGTAATAAATGTGGTGTTCATCGGCATTTTTCCACAATTCCAAATGCATACACCCGGGAAAGTGCTTTATTTTGGTTTTATATGCCGTGAAGTTCTCCAAAAACGCATCTGTTTTTTCTTTTTCGAAGGTCATCTTTACAATTCTGATAATCATTACGGTTGTATTATTTATTTTCAAATGTTACGGTGACGGGATCGTTGACTTTCATTCCCATTAATTTAGACGCATTACCTGCGTTTATCGAAACTTCAAGCAGTCCTGCACTGTTAAAAATAGCAGCGGCTTCACCGGTGGGAACATCAGTGTAATATCGAGAAATACGGTTTATATTGAAAGATGAATCTCGAAATTCCACCTTTCCGTTTCGGTTGCGTGAGGTTCTGTTATACAATTGTTGCGTGATATTCGTTATTAAATTTCCGTAAGAGTCAATATAAGAAACCATTCCTCTGATGTTGTTTTCTTGAGCAATGGGTTGCAAGGTTAGTGCTTTTGAAATTTCTTTATATTCACAACCCAATACTCCGGGCTCACCTCCTTTGGTGAGGAATATCGCAGATTTGACGTACAGTGATTTAGTGGGAAAGGTGAGGTCGGTGATATCGGGCGGGATGTCTAAGGAGCGGGCTTTGAAATTATTATCTTCAAACATAATACTGAACAGCCCATTGTCACTGCCCAAAAAATAGTGACCGTCGCGCTCTACCAATAAATGCCGGTTGCTGTTTCCATAAGCGGTTTGCACCCCCACGATGTGTATAGTTCCTTCGGGAAAATCAGCGTAGCAGTTCTTCAACAAAAAGGCGGCTTCTTGAACACTGAACTTGGTAATGTCGTGACTGATATCTACTATGCTAACGTCATTTAATTCGCTGTAAATAAATCCTTTTACTGAGGCTAAGTAATAATCACGTAAACCTAAATCTGTTGTGAGTGTTATTATTTGCATTTGGTGTTTCGGTATCGCCTATTTTGAATAGTTTTGTTTTGCGAAATTACTAATTTACATCGCTAAACAGGTTATTGATGATTGATTTTACTTTCAGATTTTTAAAACCCGATTTGAGAGTAAGTTGCGAAAATAATTTGTTCAACCGGCACAATGAAAATTTGTTTTTAAGAGTTTCGCATCGATAAAAATTGGAATTTTTAAACCCATTCAGCTAAAAAATTAAATAATTTGCACGAAACAAGAATTGAGCTTGAAATCGGTAATCCGGTGGAAGTTTTGGGCGTGAACAATGTCAATATCAACCTTATAAAAAGTTATTTCCCCAAATTAAAGATAATAGCGCGCGGAAATGAAATTTTGGCCAAGGGCGGTAAAAAGGAACTGGATAGGTTCAACGCAAAAATGAATTTACTGCTTGAACATCACGGTCGTTTCAATAACCTCACTAAGGAAGCTGTTGAAATGTACATGGGTGATGACGGAGAAAAAAAGGCAAAAAGCTTAGCCAATAAAGATGTTTTGGTGCACGGAACGGGTGGATTAGTCATCAAGGCTCGAACGCCCAATCAACAGCGAATTGTAACGGGTTCTGACCAAAATGATTTACTTTTTGCTATTGGCCCCGCCGGTACCGGAAAAACGTACACAGCGGTAGCTTTGGCGGTTAGGGCCTTGAAAAATAAAGAAGTGCGTCGCATTATTTTAACCAGGCCGGCGGTTGAGGCCGGTGAAAGGTTGGGTTTTTTACCCGGCGATTTAAAAGAAAAACTGGATCCATATTTGTTACCGCTGTATGATGCATTGCGCGATATGATTCCGGCTGAGCGCTTGGAAATGTTTATGGAACGCGGGGTGATTGAAATTGCCCCTCTGGCTTTTATGCGCGGCCGCACCTTGGATCACGCTTTTGTGATTTTAGACGAGTCTCAAAATGCTACCGAAAGTCAAATGAAGATGTTTTTAACGCGAATGGGAGCACATGCCAAGTTCATTATTACGGGTGATCAAACTCAAATTGATTTGCCTTACAATGAACGTTCGGGCTTAAAACATGCCTTGAGACTTCTAGAGGGTGTTCAAGGGGTGGATGTGATTCGGTTAGGTGAGGAAGATGTGATTAGGCACGGTTTGGTTAAACGAATTATTGCGGCTTATGATAAAGATTACCAAGCCCTTAAACAAGGAGTTGAAGAAACCAAAGATAAAACGAAAAGCAAAAAGGAATAAAATGAAAAGTGCCGTAAAAGCTACCGATTTTGATTTACCGGGTTTGGTAAAGCGCTATGAGGGTAAGGTTAGAGACGTCTATTTTTTACAAAACGACTTGCTGGTGATGGTGGCCACTGACAGGCTCTCGGCTTTTGACGTGGTGCTTTCACAGCCCATACCTTTTAAAGGACAAGTGCTGAATCAAATGGCCGCTCAATTTTTGGATCATACCAATGATATTGTGCCCAACTGGAAAATAGCCACGCCCGATCCCAATGTTACCGTAGGCAAAATGTGTACGCCCATTAAAGTGGAAATGGTGGTGCGCGGTTATTTGGCCGGCCATGCATGGCGGGTGTACAACAGCGGTGAAAGGCAAATTTGCGGGGTTCCGCTTCCGGGCGGATTGAAACAGAGTCAGCAATTACCGCAACCCATTATTACACCTTCCACCAAACCCGATGAGGGTCATGATGAAGATATTTCAAAAAGTGAAATTATTTCTTCAGGGTTGGTGCAACGCGATATTTATGAAAAACTGGAAGTAATTTCTTTACAACTCTTTGAAAGAGGAACCCGGTTTGCCGCAGAGCGTGGTTTGATTTTGGTGGATACCAAGTATGAATTTGGACTCGATCAAAACGGTGAAATAACTCTTATTGATGAAATTCATACACCTGATTCATCTCGCTACTTTTATGCAGATAGTTATGAAATGCGGTTAGCTGCCGATTTGCCGCAAAAGCAATTGAGTAAGGAATTTGTGAGAGAGTGGCTCATGGCCAACGGCTTCTCCGGCCGGCCCTGGGAATCAGCGCCCGCATTGCCGCATAGTTTTGTGAATGAGGTGAGCAACAGGTATATTGAACTTTATGAAAATATAGTGGGAAAAACATTTGAAAAAGGGGCTGATACTCATATTGTTGAGCGAATCGAAAAAAATATTTTGCGTTATCTTTCCACGAATGGTTGAGAAAAATACAGCACTGTTCCAATGATTCATTAGTTTTGTGCCAAATTAATTGTAAAATCAAAAAAACGGCGTAATGAGAGTAAAGGTAATAGACTTGTACGGAGTAAGATACTCAGATATGGAGGAGAAAATAAACCGCGAATTGGAAAAACTCGAAGCTGAGGGTGAAATTATTGATATTAAAGTGGTGGGTGACGCACTTAATAAATGTGCACTTTTTGTGACATACAGATAAAAAATCGATTTAATATAGTCGAGCCGATTTGTAAAAGTCGGCTTTTTTTATGCGATTAATTTATCGGTAAGGATCTCAGCATAGCTTAAAAGCAGTTTATTTCGGGTATCGGCCTCAGGGTCTTGATCAACGGCAGCCCGTATCTTTTTGAGATTTTTAGTGACCTCTTCTTCCTCTAGATCGCTTTCAATAGTATCGGCGATGGTGAGTATTTCAATCAAAATCGTTTCCTCTGCACGGGTAGAAAGATCAGTGAGTGGCGTAACATAACTACCCGCTTTCAATCCCGATTCCCAAATAGCTGAAAGTAAAAAAGCTTTATTTTGAGTACCTATATTTTGGCTTACGGCATGTAAAAGAGGTGCTACCGCATCGCCATCGTTAAGCCCCAAAAATACTTTTTTCACCTCTTGGCTGACTTCCTCTTCAGGGTGGTTTAAAAACAAATCAACCATAACGGGAATAGCCGTAGCATCCCCGTGTTCTTTCAGTTTCTTCAATCCTTCCAAAACCTCAGGAGCAGATCCGTTTTGAAGTGTATCTAAAATTTTAGCCAGTTTCTTTTTGCGCGCTTTTTCTTGTGTTGCCGTAAGCTTTTTCATGTACTGTTTAATTAAAGTGCAAAGGTATGGAAATACCTTGTTGTTCTTCTTTTGGTCAGAGCCGAATGCAGCAACCTCCGTAAAAGAATAGTGTTGAAGTAAAACATTTCGGGTGAAGAAAAGGCAGCGCAACAAAGTGTTAAACCTTTTGATACAATTCCGATACAAAAAGTCCGGATTGGCTTTGCTTTTCAGTCACCTTACGCAAACCGGCAGTTTTAAAAAAATCATCATAATCGGGAAGTGAAGTTTGGAATTTTCCGCGAATGGGCATAAACAACATATACAGTACACTCAATTTGAGCCGAGCTGAAAAAGTGCGAGGTTTCAAGAAGTCAGAGAACAATACAAATCCTTTGTTTTTGAGTAATTCCCGTGTTTTTTTTGCCACCGGGATCAACTGTTGTTCTTCCAAAATATCCACTACAAAAGGTAATAGGACTAAATCTGCATCTTCAACCACTGCATTTTCAATGGATTCTTGAATAAAGAAAACACGCCGTGATGTTCCAAACCGCTCCTGAGCGCGTTCCATCATAGAGGTTGAGGGTTCCACAAAATAAACTGTAGATTTACTGAACTTTTTGAGCACAGGCTTTAAAATATCTCCGCTGCCGCCGCCCACTATAACAATGCGATCAATTAATTGGGGTTTGAGTTTATGAAACTCACTTTGGTATTTTTTTATCGCGGGGAAAAAGAAGTTTCTCAAGTGCTCGTAAAAAGGGGCAATGATTTTATATCCGCGTATTCTCATTCCGGTGCAATCATATTTGGGGGTTTTTAATTATTCTTAATCAGGTAATTGTAAAAAATACCCGATTGGTCGGCAATGGGGAGGTTAAAGGTTCGGTCTCGATTTAAATCGGTTAAAGTAAAAAGTGAAGCGCCGCGCATGGGGAAGCCCGGCAGCGGTGCTCCCGATTTATTGAGTAAATAAACTCCATTTCCCTTTTCGTAAACTACATCCAATGCCGAATA
>CAJXMT010000170.1 GCA_913056155.1 uncultured Cryomorphaceae bacterium | reverse complement strand
TTGTGATTCTCCATACGGTTATCCGCGGTTTTAACACGCAAAATATAAACACCCTTGGCGTCAACCTTTACCGTTTGTTGCAAGGCGTTGGTTTTACCGGAGTAAATCAACTGCCCCGAGAGGGATTGCATTTTACTGCCGGCTTCGTCTCCGAGTTGGATATTTATAGCTTCTATTCTTTGTTGGAAAGTCCCGGTTTCACTTGTGGCATTCACAACCATTTTACAACGATTTGCGGCCGTAAAGGGATCTGACTTGGGTAAAACACCATCACAAACTTGAGCTTTGTACGAATTAAACGTAAAAACGAAGAGTAAACAGAAAATTAGATTGAAAATTTTCGAGAGTTTTCGAGAGTGGTATTTAAGTGCATAATAAAAAATTTAAATTTACATAAAAATATTAATTGGGAACGAATATAATAATTATTATCGAATCAGCCATAATTTTTTGTTCATTTTTAAAAATTATTTTTTATAAAAAGTACTATAAAGTACATAGCCACCCGAAATTACCGGTCAAATTTAAGATTCACTAAACACGAATTGCATTCTTTACGTGCTACATTAAAAACTTTTTTGAAACGCCAAAAAATTCTTTTTTCCAATTCAAATCGCGCACTTGAAACAAATTCACAGTGTAGGAACGTGCAGTACAAACTGTCCAAAACCCGCACTATGAAAAGGCTTAAAGGAAAACACAGAAGCGAAGCACACCGATTGCCCCGGTGGAATTATTCTGGTAAGGCTATTTATTTCCTCACCCTTGTGGCCAATGACAGGGTATGTCATCTCGGGAAAATAGATGAAAACCGGAAAATTCAAAAACACGTCCTGTAGATGGCTTCAATACAATTCACAAAGCGTTTTGCGATACACCAAACGAGAATTTCCTGAATGCTCACCACGCAACACCCTGCTCAACATGCGTTTAACACAGTACTGTGATAGCTTAAATTATTTTTATTACATTTGCATTTATTGTTTTTAGTCCCTTTATCTCAAAGGATTCAAAGTGAACTTAAACAAGACCCCTTTCATCACCTTTACATGTACCGCAAAATAAAGTGTGTCTTGACTTCAATTTTGATAAAACGCATTAAAATCGTGTAAACTGAAAAAATTATACTGAATCAAATTCCACCTGTAATGGAGAAAAGACCTCATCTGCCCGAATGGCTTAAAAATTTTCAAGAGAACTCTTGGGAGGTGGAAATTTTAATCTCCGGGGGTGCTATTTTCAGTTTATTCCAAGTATCAGATTTTTTCTTGGAGTTCGCGTTTTCTTTAAAAATAAATTCCGAATTCCCGGGAACTGATATATTCATCATTTTGGGAATGACAGCCATAAAGATTCTAACCGTCGGATTCTTTTCCCATCTTTTTCTACGCGCTTTATGGGTGGGAATGATTTGCATTAATTACGTGTTTCCTTCAGGAATTTCCGATAAAACTAAAATGTACGCCAAGCCCTTTAAAAACAGATTTTCATCGTATAACAACCTATACCATGAAATCAAAAAAATCGACAAAGCTTCCGGTTTGGTCATGTTCTTTTCGGTTCTGTCATTTGTTATCGTTATCGGCTTGTTAATGCTCACAATTACATTCATTACAATTCCACTATTATTCATTAGCAATTCAACACCGGTATTAGTAATTGGCCAATTGCTCATCTTCCTTTATGTATTTGACTTATTGTTTTTTGGAGTTTTAAGGAAAGTACCCTATTTGACATATGTCATTTTCCCTGTTTTTTGGATTGCGGATCGACTCTCATTTAGACTGCTCTACGAAAAGCCTCTTCAATTGATGAGTTCCAATTTAAAAAGAAAATATGCCTATTCCGGGTTTTCATTACTATTGGGTATCGCAATCCTTCTCACTTATTCCACTTTTGATGAACTGATGCATTGGCCTAAGTTTATGGATCCGCGGGAAAACAGAAATAACCTGACTTTTAAATCTAATCATTTGCACTACGGCTTTTACAGGGATGAACTCGAAAAAAATAACGAAAAGGCAAGAAGCCCTACTATACAGTCTCAGTTTATTCATGATGGGTTTTTAAATGTGTTCACCCCATATATGAAAGCTTTTGACGTACTGAGTAAAAAGGATACCACTCCATTGTTCCAACAATTAATCATAGATGTAAATAAGTCAAAAATTGAAAATGTTGTTTGGTATCAATATCAGCACCCGCAAAGCAAACAATTGGGAGCAATAGCTATAATTGACATTTCTGATTTTGAAAGAGGAAAACACCAACTAAATATTTACGATAAAGACTCATTGATTCTCTTTACCATTCCTTTTTGGAAAGATTTTTAAATCTAACATTAGACATCACGCCATTAAATAACTGATTCCAAGAAACTTTACGAAACAAATAATTCGAAAAAATGAGACAACAGTCAAACCCCAAGCAAACAAAAAGCCTCCGGCAACATAAGTAACTAAAAACTCAAATCACCAACGTCTCGCTCATTCTCACCAAATCGGGATCGAGTGGTTTTTCGGTTGTTCCCGCAATGTTCAGCGGTGTGTATTGCACCTTTTGATGCACCTCACCCACCATTACGCCGGTTTTACCGCCCATGAGCGCGTCAACGGCAAACATGCCCAGTTTACCGGCTAAAAGTCGGTCTTTACAGGTGGGTGAGCCGCCCCGTTGCAAATGACCTAAAACCGTAACTTTGGTTTCATACTCGCTGTAATTGGCGTTGATGAGTTTCTCCACCTCAGCGGCGCCGCCGGTTTCATCGCCCTCAGCCACAACAATGATATTGGCAAAAATTTTCCCGGTTGATTTTTCTTTTAAAAACCGCATCAGTCGGGGTAAGTCATTGATTTGCTCGGGAAGTAAAACCGCCTCACCGCCGCCGGCCACACAAGCGTGAAGTGCAATATAACCGGCATCTTTGCCCATCACCTCCACCAAAAACATGCGGTTGTGTGAGGTAGCCGTATCTCTAATTTTATCAATGGCCTCAACGGCAGTGTTGCAAGCGGTATCAAAACCAATGGTAAAATCTGTGCCGTACAAGTTGTTGTCAATAGTTCCCGGGCACCCCACAACCGGCACACCGTACTCCTCTTGAAAAACCTCAGCGCCTTTAAAAGTGCCGTCGCCGCCGATGGCAATCAGTGCATCAATACCTTTGGCTTTCATGTTTTTAAAAGCTTTTTTCCTGCCCTCAGCCGTCATAAACTCGGCACTCCTGGAAGATTTTAAAATAGTACCTCCCGATTGAATGATGCCGCTTACGTCAATCGGACTCAAGGTTTTGAACTTGGCGTTGATTAAACCGTCATATCCCTCATAAATACCGGTTATTTTCAATTTGTTGTGGTGTGCCGTGCGCACCGCTGCCCGGATGCAAGCGTTCATTCCGGGGGCATCACCGCCCGATGTAAAAATCCCTATATGCTTTATTTTACTCATTTTCAACGTGGTATTTCAATAATTCATCAACGGGACGCCGCAGTATTTTTACCCGTTCAAATCCCGCATTATGGAGTTCTTCTTTTAATAGCGCATGAAAATAATGGGCTACGGAGCCCACAAAACCCACTTTTTTTTCAGTTCCCGCGAGTGATTTTAAATGCAGGTGTACAAATTTATTCAAACTATCTTTCACCACTTCTTGAATTTCAGGCTCATGAATAAACGCCCCCGCAATTTGAGTGAGCGAAGCCAACTCATGATTGGGTTTTTTTGCGTTGTAAATCAAGTCAATGACGTTATCGGGTATTTTTTTACTCAGTTTTTTGGTCAGAGCCGACGAAAAAGCACCGTAAAAATAACCTCGAAGCAAGTGTTTGGCAATATCGGCGCCGCTGCCCTCATCCCCGATGATGTACCCCAGAGAATTCATTTGGCGCGTGATGTGTTCACCGTTGTACAATCCGCAATTGGAGCCCGTTCCCAAAATGGCTGCCACGCCGGATTCGCGCTGCCACAAAGCCCTGCCCGCCGCCGTTAAGTCGTGGTTCACGGTAACGGGCACGCCGGGAAATACGTGTTGAAACGCCTTTTCAACCACGGCATTTCGCTCGGGTGTGATGCAACTTGCACCGTAAAAGTAAATGTGTTTGACATCAGTGAGTTGAAGTGCGCTGCGCATTTCAACGGCCATTTCATCTGAGGTAAGCACGAGAGGATTGAGTCCGCCCGTTTGATAGCGCACCGGCGGTGTATTCGGTTCTGACCAAAAGAGCCAATCCACTTTTCCCGATCCGCCATCCGCTACCAATATGTTTTTTTTCTCGCTCATGGTGTTTATTGTGCACAAATATAAAATGAATACGCCGCAAACGAGTGCGGGGAATTTTCCTCTAAAAAATATTGATTTTTAATTACATTGCACAATGCAAACGGTCGGTTTACTTTTGCGCCGAATGAAACTCAGGCTTCTCATTATACCTTTTTTACTGTGCGGCAGTGTTTACGGGCAAATTGACAGCATCGGTAAAGGGCAATTGCCCCGGCTGGTGAGGTGGTATGAGCCCGCGGTGAACTTGGATACGAACAAGGTGGATTCCAATGTGTATATGAAGGGCTACGAGGTGCACACATATACCGAGATGTGGCGTAAAGACCGACTGGATTTGGGTCATCCCGGAACGCCCTCATTTGAAATACTGCCGCAAGAAAACCGACGCCGTTATTTTAGAGACGCCGAATTTTTTAATCCGTATTTTCATTTCGCCGGCAACGTGGGCTTTTACAACGCCACCGTGCCCTACACACGAGCCTTATACGGCGTAGGGCCCAATGAGGAGCAAAAATTAGATGTGCTGTTAACGCGCAACGTAAAACCGGGGTGGAACTTTACGGCAAGTATGAAACGCTTGCGCGCCGAAGGCAATTACGTCAATCAAAGCACGGGCATGTCTGCTTTTGGTTTTTCATCCAATTATTTTTCGCCAAACGGCAAATTTGTGCTGCATGCCGAGGCAGGTATCAACAACTCAGACACGCGACAAAACGGCGGTATTGTTGACCGCAATTTGTTTTTAGAAAACCGCCAACCCACGCGCGCGGGGATTTTGGTCAACTCAGAACAAGCTTATATGGAAACCGATAAGCGGTTTTTCTCAGCAACTGCACGCTACAAGGTTTTTAGCCAATCCCGGGTGAAAAAAACAAAACCGGCACCGGCGGATTCACTGCTTCAAGCCGACACCGCTTGGACGGCCGACTCCCTTTTACCCGATACAGCGCGGCACGACTCAGTCGCTGTTGCAGACTCACTCCTGCAAAAAACCGTTTCAAATGATTCGCTCGATAAAGATTCGGCAATAAGTAAGCAACGCAATTTTGATTTACAACTCGTGAACCGCATCCATGCAGGCAGCGACGGAACACGCTATGTGGATGACGCACCGGTGCCGAGGGCGTACTCCCTTTACAACCTCACGCCCAACAGTACCTGGTTGGCCGCTGAGCAACGTTATACTTTTTTTGAAA
>CAJXMT010000169.1 GCA_913056155.1 uncultured Cryomorphaceae bacterium | reverse complement strand
AGCTACCAACAAAACAAATCCAAACAGGAAAAAGAAGCCGCCGCGTTTACCTTTACGAGTGGCTTTCACTACCAGAATAAGCTTGTAAATAATCAGTAAAATCACAATAGCCAAGGCCGGAACGGAAAGCGTTTGAATCAAAAAGAAAGGCCCAATCAGCGAAACGGCAAATGCTGCAGATCCCGCGGCTACAATAGAGTAAGCCACATACTTATTGTATTCGTTCACGAATAAACGCCACACATACAGCGTAATAAAAACTACTATGCCGTAAAAGGCCGCAGCACTTGTTCTCAATAAAAACTCAAAACTCACTCCCGGCAAATAAGAAAGCACAAACTCACCGGTTGTAGCCATGACTAACATGCCGAACAATGCTGAAATACCAAACCACAAGTGCCAATATTCACGCCTGTAAACAGCAAATAAGATGAGAAAGTAAAAGCCGGCTAGGAAAAGTGCTCCCATGAAGAAAAAATCCAAAAAGATGCGGCGATTGTGGGAGGCCCGTAACGATTTAGGCTCTCCAAAGGTGATTTCCCCTAAAATACCGCCTGATTGCGTGTGAAAGTTTGAAACTTGCAAAACCACATCTATGGTGTCGCTTTGGGTTTCGAAAGTGATAATCCCGGGAAAAAGCTCCGGGGTGTATTCGGCCTTCAGTTTTGCGGGCGTTCCCACATTAAAAACTTTTTCACCGTTGATAAACAAATTGTAAGCAGAATGAATGGCCGGCATTTTAAACGAATATCGATTGCTCACTGCATTTTTTAATAAAATGCGCCAGCGATACGTGCCGTAACCCTGCGGGGATAAGTTGGTAAACTCATCCGGTGAGAAACCGTTCCACATGCCCGGAATTGGGGCAAACCTTTTATGAGAGCCGCTGTAATTTTGGATTTGAAGGGGAGACAACAGCTGGTTGGGGTAAAACTCAACATTCCCTTTTAATACAATGTTATTCAGTTCGACATTATGTGAGCGCAAATCAATGACTCCTTCCTCTAAGTTTTCTGATAAAGTGGAATCGGGAAAGGCAAACTGCAATAAAGCGATTCCAAAAAGGGCTAAAAGGTATTTCATTCTACATAAATTAAAAGAGGGTTTACCGCAAAAGAAATCGGTTAAAAGTTAACAGTACATTTTACTTTAAGCTTTTCCAACAGTTTGTGGATTAGCTTATTTTACTTTATACTGTTCATTCCAAACACGCTGCAAAAAAACAAATAAAAACCCTGTTGCGCAAAAAAGAAATGAGCTGTAAATTCAAAATTGAGTACCTTTAGTTGCATACAAAATTTTCGTGATCTCTGCAGCATTTTTCAACATCATGTATCTATTGGAAAACTCTTTATCAAGACCTCTGCTAATTATTGAAATCTTCCATTTGCTTGATTAAACAGCGTATAGATTGATCCAGTTCAGTTGAGGCCGATTGAAGCGCTTGCATCAACTCTTCCCTATCCTTTTCTTCACCCGTCAACAACAAATCAATTAAACCCATTATATTTGATGCCGGCAGCCTCACTTCATGAGCCAAGGAAAAAGCCTGGTTTTTAATTTGCTCATTGTGCAGCTTTAAACTTTCTCTGTACTTCACCTCCTCGTTTATATCAATAATTACACTAATCACTCTTTTAGGTGTATCAGCGTCTTCTATATCTATAAGTTTAGACTTGCTGTAAAACCACCTGCTTTGGCTACTTCGCAACCGCACCCAATATTCATTAAAATATTCAGTCACCAGTCCCGAAAGATATTTTTGTTTAACCGCCAGCACTTTTCTTTTCTCGCTCATCGGCAATAATTGTATAGCAGATTTTGAAGAAGCGCGCAGGTTTTCAATATTTAAAATGGTGTAAAAAGAATCTGACACGTAAAATGTATTGCTTTCAATATTCCAGTCCCAAAAACCGATTTTTGAGGTTTCCAAAGCCAACTCAAATCGATCAATTATATTTTGCTCTTTGGTAATATCTGTAATTCCCAAAGCCACTTTGTTGTGAACTTGTTGCTTTTGCAAATAAACAGTTCGTATTTGACCTCGGGTGTTTTTCAATTTCAACTCAACTCGCTTGTCGGGTTGTGCGGGCTCCTCTACCATACGGCGTACAATCGCCCTGTGCCCCTTGTGAAAGAGATCAGCGGGATGGCCCTGAAATTCAGACTCAAACCCGGTTAGTCGAATCAGTTCGGGAGATAAAACTGAAATTTGTTTTTCACAATCATACAGCAGTAAACCTCTCCCTTTAAATTCAATACCCGCTAAAGCGCGTAATTCATCGGTTAAATTTGCTGCATCACTTAACTCACGAGAGCTCCTCATTGGTTCAGCGAATTGATTTTTATACATAAAGAAGTGTGCTTATAAAGGACATTTCATTCAAACTATAGTCTCTTCAATTTCATATAAAGAGAAAAGTCGTTTTATAATTTATTCCTTACAAAAACCAAATATACAACACCCCCGGCAATTCATAATATTATTCAACAATTTACCTGTTAAGGCTCATGATTCGGAGTACTTTTGTAAAGGCAAAAAAATAAGTTTATGGAAGAAAGTAAAGAAACCAAACCCATATTTGGCATACACCCCATAAAAGAGGCTTTGGAAAGCGGTAAAAGCGTTGACCGCGTATTTATTTTAGAGCGTTCCAAAAATGAAGGTCTTAAAGAAATTGCCGCTTTAGCACGCATGATGGAAATTCCCGTTAAGTATGTTCCCGAGCCCAAGCTCAACCGCATTACCGGGAAAAATCACCAAGGCTGTATTGCTTTTTTGGCGCCTATAGATTTTCAACCGCTCGACGAAGTGATTCAACAGGTTTTTGAGCGTGGTGAAACACCGCTTATAGTTGTTTTTGACGGCATTACAGATGTGCGAAATTTGGGCGCCATAGCACGCTCAGCGCTGAGTGCCGGGGCACACGCCCTCGTTTTACCTTTTAAAAGCTCGGCACCCGTAAATGCCGATGCGGTAAAAACCTCGGCCGGTGCCTTGATGCAAATTCCGGTGTGCAAGCCCAAGCACATGAATGAAACGAAGGAATTACTTAAAAACTACGGCATCAAGCTCATTGCCTGTACTGAAAAAGCTGATGAAACCCTTTACAAAGCACCGCTGAATGAGCCGGTTGCCATTGTATTGGGCGATGAGGAAAAAGGCATCAGCACGCAAATGTTGAACTCTTGCGAGATGCATGTAAAAATTCCCATGCCCGGTGAATTTGACTCCCTTAATGTTTCCACCGCCGCGGGTATTATTTTGTTTGAAGCTGTGAGACAGCGCTTTTATGCGTAAGTTTTATTCCTTGGTCAGAACCGACTACCGCCGCTGCCTGACAATGGTTTTTTGATGCAGTGTATTACCGCCGTGATCACGAACCACAACCAAATAAACTCCCGGTGCCAAATCCGATAGATCAATCTGAACAGAAGCATTGCTGTACGGCACGCGCTTCACCGTTTGCCCGCGAAGGTCAATCAATTGAATGAACGTTTTGGGGTTCTGACCAAAAGATTGCTCAACCCTGATGAAGTCACGCGCCGGATTGGGGTAAATATCAAATTCTTTTTTATTGTACTTGTTTGGTGCTGACAAAGGATACACCGTTACATGCTGAAATGCGTTGCCCGTTGCGCGGCACCCCGAATCGTCCCAAATAGTTACATAATAACCAATGTTTTTGGTCGGACTCACAATGGGTAAAAGAGAGGTGGAGTCAATCATACCATGATGCGGCCTCCAAAGAACAGAGTCTATTTCCCCCGATTTAGGACTAAAGTTGGGTTCTTTTAGTGTGATTGTTTCGCCCTCCTCTATAAAATAATCATACTCGGCCAATGAGACATTCCAAATGTTTTGTTTGATGGTCACTGTATCGCGACAAACGGCTCCTGTTGAGTCACGAACTGTTAGAAAAAAGGTTTGCACATCGCGTTGAAAAAACGTCACGAGCGGATTGGCGGCTGTAGTGTCATCCAATATATCGGCTGCTGAAATCACCTGACCTTTTTCCAATGTAATGGGCGTCATGGTCCACGTATAAGTGTAGGGCTCAATCCCTCCCGATGCTGCGGGAAATCCGCCTAACGTCAATTGCGAGGTATCGGGAGGCGTACTATCCCCAAAAGCGGGCAAACAAAAAACACGATCTCCGCCGGCATCAGCCGTGCAGCCGGTTTGTGCCTTCACACCAATCGCCTCAACAAACAAGAACAGAATGAGTATCGATTTTTTCATAAATGCAATTTAAAGCTTTTAACGAGGGTACGCAAAAATAGGTTGATTTTTTTATTCAACTCCCTTGGATCTGTAATAAAGCGAGCTCATTTAAACCGCCAATTGTCCCTCCAACTGCCGTTGGGAGCAAGCTCAAATCAGCTTTGCCGGTTCACGGACCTTTGCCTTTAGAGTAATTGAGACTCCGAAAGGTTTAACCGGCAGGTCGTGGAACTGTCATTTAGCACCGTTAGGTGCGATACCTTTGTAGAAAGGATGCAGGACAGAATAATCTCAGCGCCGTCAGGTGCGGCATCTTTATTTTTCATCATGCTTGCTGTTACGCAATCAGTGCTGTACCGCGTATGAATTAGAGGCAAGCGCAAGTCAGCTTCGCCGGTTGGCAGATCTTTGCCTCTCAAACTGCAAGAGTCGTGTTTCAAGAAAATTTATTTTTGACCAACTGTGCAGCTAATGCGGTTTTAGTATCACAAATTTCGCCCTTTGAAACGGCCTCATAAAAAGCAACGGACGACATTTCCACTACGTTGATAAACTCATTTTCAATTTCGAGTCCGCCGCCGGCTTCGATTTTATCACTATTCTTTACCTCGGTGTAAAAAAGCACAAAGCGTTCACTTGTATAACCCGGCGACACAAAAAACGTTCCCAATTTGGTGAGGTTTGCTTTTTGCAATTGATAGCCGCATTCTTCAAGTGTTTCACGAACGGCGGCCTCCTCAGGCGATTCACCCGAATCTACTTTTCCGGCCGGAATTTCAAGAATGGGTTTTGATTCATGACGATGAATGGCATAACGAAACTGCTCTACCAAAACAATTGTGTTTTTCTCGATATTGTGGATGAACATCACAGCAGCATCATCGCGCTCCACCCGCACCCGCGAGTACACTTCATCTGCGTTCCCTCTAATGTTTCCCTTTTTAACGGCAATGAAATCCTCAAATACAGTTTCCTCATCAAGAACTTTGTACTTCATGGTTCAATTTTTTATGATTGACGAAAGTATGAAGAAAAGAGTCCGGTATCATTCAGCACTGAGGAAATCCGATATCCAATAAATTGATTTGAGTAAATTGCGCCCATACGAATTGTCGAATCAGCAAAAAAACAACAAAAAAAAGGGAATCACTTTACGCAATTCCCTTTTTCACTATTACTTGAATTGAAATTATTCTGCCAGAATAATCACTTTATCTTTTTGCACTTCCACCACACCGCCGTTCAGTGAAAAGCTAAACTTCGTTTTGGAGGCATCATCC
>CAJXMT010000168.1 GCA_913056155.1 uncultured Cryomorphaceae bacterium | reverse complement strand
AAGCAAACAATCGATAGAATTTTTTTGGAGGATATTTTGTATCGTATCTATCGTTTTTTTAGGGATTATTGGCAGTATAATTAAAGCATGGGTCAAGAAAGGTTCCTCAAAAAATTTATCAGAAAATAAGGAGTTCCTCTCCGCTCTACGGGAATTCAAAGAGAAAACCGATCAACGATTATCGAACCTTGAGGCTATTGTAACGGATGAAAAACCTTCCTCATCAATTAAAAAGAAGACTGATACAAAGGAACTGCCTGAAAAAAACCAAAAAAGCGCCATCGAGATAGAAATTGAAAATGACGACAAGAAAGAGAGCCAAAAAGAAAGCGGAAAGTTGCGCAATATGTTAAATCAATAACTGTTAATTTTGGGGACAGTTTGTATTTAAAGATTTACTTGAGGATACCAGACAAAAAATGACAGAAAACGAAATCAATAAAGTGTATTTGCTTTTTGATTTCATTATGAGTAAACTCGATTTAAGCGGCATTAAAGAAGCCCTTGCCGAAGAATTGTTTTTGAGCTGCGCACAGCGACCTGTAGTGACACGCCGCACGAGAAACATCATTGCCACGGTAAAAGAAAAAATTGACATTCAGGGCACTTCAGATGCCGACGATAAACTGCGGTTTTACGTCAACGCGCTTTATGCCCCTTCTCGAATTGCAGCTGAGGCTCCTGATTTTAATGCGTACACTCAAAAACTCGAAAACAGCTCAGCGAAAGTGTTAAAAACGGAAAGTGAAAGCCTCAGCCGTTACTTGAACGAAACGGGACTTACAAATCCGTATTTAGCCTTATTCTTGCGCTTTGCGCTAAAAAATAAAGATGAAAATCTAATTGCCGAGTGCATGGGGTTATCTCAAACGGGAAAAGCGCAATTTGAAGTACACAAAGATTTCATTTTTAAAATTATCGACGAAATCGTTACTCCCGTGAACCACAGGTCTGTATTCGGGTTGATGAATACACTTGAACGCGGATTGTTTGAACGCACCGATTTGCGTTCTGCCATTAATAATTTGCGCACCGCTCGCCTCCACCCCGAGGTTGAGGAAAGTGTTTTGAAATCCTACATTGCCGAAAAAGGTGAAATAAACGCCAAACAGCTTTTGATCAGTGCCACTCTCAGGATTTTGGGTCAGCCGCTCGGCGTTGGACAAGGTAATAATAACACCTGTCAAAGTGCGCGCGGCATATCTATGTGGAGCCGACATGAGCCCGCTAAATTACTCAACACCATTATAACGGTGTGCACCCGTAATAACTTAATCATGCGATTCGAGAATGAGGATTTAGAATCGGGAAAGTTGATCAAAGGACTTATCAACGAACTTGATTATGACTTGGATGCCGTTTCTGTGGTTTTGGTGCCGCACCTCGATAAAATTTACAATGAGATGATGCGAAGGGCCTCGGGGCGCGGTGAAGATCCCCATAAATGGGTAAATCCCTCACTATACGGAGATCGCGTACCGGCAGGATTTGCAAGTAACTACAATCCGCTAATCAACTCCATTCAAGATTTCAAGGGATTCTTAAAAATCTTTTACGCCTCATTTCACCCGGACTACAACGACAACACAGAGCTTGTTTTTCCCAATCCGCTGGGAATCTATGTCACCTCGGCTCAAGCTGAAATGATCGGTTTTCACGCTATCGCACTTTTGCGAACGGCTAAACTCGAAAACGGTGAGGTTCGTGCCTATTTCTTAAATCCCAATAATGAAGGACGTCAAGATTGGGGTCAGGGAATAAAACCTTCGGTTTACGGCAACGGAGAGTACCCCGGAGAATCTTCCTTGCCCTTTTACCAACTCGCTGCCCGCGTTTACGCATTTCACTACAACAGCTTAATTGTATTGCCTCGAGTACCCCTCGTGATCACAGAGGAACTTTCCAAAATAAAATACATGGCAAAAAACAGTTGGGGGAAAAAGTATATTTGGAATGAAATACAAAAAATATGGTAAGGCACTCTTCACGCATTGAGTTAAGTCAGTCGGCTCTGAAAAAGAATTTCAATTTTTTAAAAAAGAAAATCGGGAAAAACGTTCGCCTCTCCTCAGTAGTAAAAGCGAACGCTTACGGTCACGGCATTGATCCCTACGTTACAATGTGCGAAAAATGCGGGATCAATCACTTTTCCGTTGCCTCATCATTTGAGGCTGAAGAAGTTTTGCGCGTTGCAAAGCCCGAAACGGATATCGCCATTATGGGCATTCTCTATGATGAAGATTTGGAATGGGCCGTTGAGCATGAAATTGAGTTTTACGTCTTCAATTACCTGCGCTTTCCAAAAGTATTGGAAGCTGCAAAAAAAGTGGGAAAACCCGCTAAAATACATTTAGAAGTTGAAACCGGCGCAAATAGAACCGGCGTAACAGCCGGGGAGTTCAAAAAGTGCATCACGTTTATGAAGCGAAATCGCAATCACCTGACTTTTAAAGGGTTGTGCTCTCACTTTGGCGGTGCAGAGTCTCAAGCGAATAAGTTTAAAATTGATAGGCAGTTTTTGCGATTTAAGCAATTTGCTGCCGATTGTAAAAAGAAAAAATACCAAGCGGAATATTTACATATATCCTCTTCAGCGGGAGCCTTGGCTTATCCCGAGTCACGTTTTGATATGGTGCGCATAGGCGTTTCGCAATACGGTTTTTGGCCGAGTCCCGATATATACTACCACCACCTCAATGAAACGGGGAAACGCTATGAGAAAGGATTACAACGCATTTTCACTTGGAAAACAGATATTATGGACACCCGCGATGTTCCGGAAGGCGAATTCATAGGTTACGGCACTGCTTATCAAGCCACGCGGGATATGCGTATTGCGGTATTACCTCTGGGTTACTCAAACGGCTATCCGCGCGGACTCTCCAATCGCGGACATGTTTTAATACACGGCAAAAAGGCTCCAATCACGGGGTTGATCAATATGAATTTATTTATGGTGGACATCACACATATTCCCGAAGCGCGCTTGGGCGATGAGGTGGTGTTAATAGGCCGGCAAAAAAACAATTCCATCAACGTGGCTTCATTCACCCAAAGTACCATGTTGCTCAATCAGGAGATGATGAGCAGGCTGCCCGCCGCCATTCCGCGAAAACCCGTGAAGTTTTAATACTTTTTTCTTTCAGAACCCTCAACATCTGCAGCGCTTCTCCTCATTACAGATATCCTGCGGATTTTAAAAAACTTTTACGTCCCACTTTGGCCGTGATATAATCTTTTTCAGGGCTAAAACCGCGCGCGGGTGAATACTCACGACCGTAAAAAATGATTTGCAAGTGTAACTTGTTCCACAATTCTTTAGGGAACAATCTTTTGGCATCTTTCTCTGTTTGCTTGACATTTTTACCGGTTGACAATCCCCAACGATACATGAGTCTGTATATGTGCGTATCTACGGGAAATGCCGGTTCGCCAAAGGCTTGTGCCACCACAACAGAGGCAGTTTTATGTCCAACCCCGGGCAGTTGCTCCAATTCGTCGATAGTTTGGGGGACGATTCCATTGTGTCGCTCGATGAGTAGTTGTGACAGTTTGTGAATATTTTTGGATTTTGCCGGTGCAAGTCCGCATGGACGTATAATGGCTTCAATTTGCTCGGGAGTGAGCTTCACCATATCCAAGGGGTTATCTGCTTTTGCATACAAGGCCGGAGTGGTTTTATTTACCCTTTCATCAGTACATTGTGCCGAAAGTAAAACTGAAACGGTTAGCGTGTAAGGATTGGAGTGTTGAAGCGGTACAGGGGTTTCGGGATATAGTTTTTCAAGCTCCCCGGTGATATATTCGGCTTTTTCTTTCTTTGTCATTTTCAATAAATGAGTCTGCAGGGCTATTTGTTTTGGGTTTGCTGCTGTTTTTGTTGGCGTTTTTGCTGCTGATTCATGTATTGCAAATATCCCATGTGCTCATTGGATCCGAAAAACAGCAATACACCACTTAGTGCGGGAACACGCTTAAAGCCTTTGATAATATGGATTCTGTTGAAATTCTCGTCCAATATAGTGTAAGAAGGATAGGACATTTGCCCTTCCAGCAATGTAACTGCAAATGTATGTGCACTGCGACGCGCGTTGGGCTTGGGGTTTACAAATTCATGATCGTTAAAATTGATGGTATCTTTACGTTCAGCATCAAATTTAACGGGATAATACATTTCATTTAATGTATTCACAACTATGGGATCTTGAAATGTACTTTGATCCATTTTTTTACACCAGCCGCACCAGTCTGTATAAATGTCTATAAATATTTTTCGCGGCTCCTTTTGTTGTTTGGCATAGGCTTCCTCCCAAGTAAGCCAGTTGATTTTTCCTTCTTCAGATTGAGCGTTTACGGTTCTGACAGAAAAAAATAAAACGCTGATTAAGAGCAGGCTTGATAAACGCATATTAAAGTTTAGATTCAAAGTTATTTTTGTACTCTTCATATTCAGTATCTTCATAAGCATCCTCTACAATAAAATTCAACAGCGGTTCAATTTGCGGAGGGCGCATAAAACCCGGAACGGGCGAAATTATATTCAGGTTTTCATCCAAGTAAACTACCGTAGGATAAGAAAGACGTCCGTTTACGCCCGCTATTGCGTACGCCAATTGGTGAGTGCCGTTACGTCCTCTCCTGCCCTCTTGATAGTTGGGGTTTTCAAACTTTTTACCCTTAAATGTAATCGGTTCGGGCCCCTCGGCGTTGAACTTAACAGCATAAAAATTTTTATTGATGTATTCGGCAATTTTGGGGTTTTTGAAAGTTTGAGCTTCCATCATTTTACAGGGTCCGCACCAAAGCGTATAAACGTCAATAAGTATTTTGCGAGGTTCTTTTTCCAACGCTTCTTGAGCTTCTTCCAGAGTCATCCAGTTCACTTGTGCGGTTGACGAAATTGTAAATATCAGGAAAAGAGGAGCTAACAATAATTTTTTCATGGTTGATTTGTAGTTTACATAAAACATAAGCGTCAAATATAAGGCGACTGATTTAATTAGGTCGTTTTTTTGTGGGTTTCCTTTTCGGATTAACGGTGTTTTAACAAAGGGTGTGCCCGGGTGAAAGCTCAATGGTTCCCAAACAAGAAGTGTGAGCGGAATTGAAGGTGGTGAAGGCTAAAGGTTAAAAGCTAAAGGCTTAACACGTCAATCGCGTTAGCGGCGTTAGAAACAAGATTTACGGTTCAAGCAAAAAGTACTTAACACGCTATTGGTGTATCATTCGATTTCGTAAGGCGTAAAGGGTCAAGCGTAAGGCGTCCGGTTAGTAATCAACGCATATTTGGTAGTTCTTGCTTGAACTCAAGTACCCACCGCATGAAAGGTGAAGGCGGAGGCGGAGGTGAAGGTGAAGGTGGACTCGTTTGCACGTCAATCGCCTTAACAGCGTTAGAAACAAGATTTGCGGTTCAAGCAAAAAGCATCCCCCACGCGGCGGGCACAATTTCACCCCCTTACGCTTTACGTTTACCCCCAACTTCCGCCAATGAATTGGGGACATGCGTTGGTGGGCCTTACTCTTTACACTTTACTCCTTACTCTTTACTCCTTACCGCAACACCGTCACCGTCCCGATCTTCTCCTCGCTCCGGTAATCGCCTTTGCGGAACCAAATTTTGTAGGTGTACATGCCTTGGTTGACGATTTTGCCGCGGTAGGTGCCGTCCCACTCGAAATCGGTGCTTGTGCTGTGGAACAGTAAGCGACCCCAACGGTCGAAGATGTGGATTGAGAATTCGTCGAGTTCTACGGATTCCATTTTGAAGACGTCGTTTAAGCCGTCGCCGTTGGG
>CAJXMT010000167.1 GCA_913056155.1 uncultured Cryomorphaceae bacterium | reverse complement strand
CGTACTTGCCCAAATTAAGGCAAATTCACCCGCCGCTACCGTGGTCTCTGTTTCGTGACAACGGGGGATGCGGTAAAGCTCGGTGCTGTTTTCATCGTTGGTGATGAAGTGCCCGGCTAAATCTACATCTGCATTTGTTCCGTTGTAAATCTCAATCCAGTTGCTGTATTCACTGTTATCATCCATGATTACGCTTTGGTTATCGGTCATCACTTCGTTGATGTAGATGTCTTCAACTGCGGGAACGGGCAATTCCATAAAGTCGTAAACAAACATGGGGAAGATTTGAAATCCATTTGTGAATGGTGGGTTAAAGCCGGCGTATTGCCCGCCGATTCCCGTCAGGTGAAATAGACCTTGGGGAGCTGTCATGAGGCTGTCTGCAATGCCTGTGCTTCTGTCAATGCGCATTGTCATGGTGTCACCGTCTAAATTTACAATGTCCACATTGGCGCTGTTGCCGGGTGTGGGCCATTGGTTGTCATCCACAATACTTACGTTGCGCAATTCAATGTATTCTGAATTGGTTTCTTGGCTCAACTCGGTAACAATAGCGGGGAAGGGGATGCAGTTGTTTTGCGACAATACTTGAATGGTATCGGGCTCGAGTTGTATAAGTCCGCGGAATTGTGCCACTTGACCGTAAACGCGAATTTCATCTCCTTCTTGTGCGTTGTAACCGTCCACATCGCTAAAGCTGAAAACGTTGATGCCGCCTGTTTCGTCAATTACGGTGAATTGGTGACCTGATGTTCTAAAGTCAACTCCGTAAACGATACCTTCAATAGCGCAATAAACGTTGGCTGAATCCACTACACCGTCATTATCAGTTGTGGTGATTGCTGCGATGGGATAAGTGGGAACAGGAGTGGGTTCGGGAGCTGCACCGCCGCCGCATGTTGTATCAACATCGGTGTAGTAGCGGGGCAATAGTTGGTAACCGTCGAAATAAGGTGAAGAGTTATCAAACTGACCGCCGATGCCGGTTATGCTGCAAAGTGAGTCGCCAATGGCAAAAGAAATGCTGTCACCCACGTTGGTATTACCCAAAATACGTACAGTAAAGTTGTTGGTACCGTCGGTTACGTCAACGTTGTAGTTGAAGCCGCCGCCTACGCTCACTACTTCAAGGTTTTCAAGGGTTACAAGTTGACTCTCGCTACTTTCGTCAAGGGTAGTAACAACAGAAGGGGAAGGAATGGTATTGCCGGAATTAATGTGTATTACGGTGTCTAAGTTCATTTGCGTAAGACCGTTAAATTGACCAACAGTACCGCCGATTACGATAGAATCACCTTCATTTACAGTATATCCCCAGTCATTTGAAGAACTGAATGTGCCTATACCGGCGTTGTCATCCCAAAGCGTGAATTGGAGTCCGTTAGTTCTTGCATTCACCCCCAATACAACGCCTTTGGTGTAACACTGTACGTTATTGGAATCAACTACGCCGTTAGCGTCAACAGTTGTGATGGCGCTGATGGGATACATGGGCGATAAATTAGGTGTGGGTGTGGAAACTTGGGTGCCTAAAATAACAATGTCACGCAATCTCTTTCTTGACGGACTGTTAGGACGGGTAAAGCGCACTTTTACGTTACTTCCCGTTACGGTTAAAGTATCGGGACCTGAGGTTAAGTAGGTCGAACTGCTCGGTATGGGCGAGTCGTAGGATTGAGCCGTCCATGTAGCGCCGCCGTCTGTTGAAACATCAACGGTAACAGGGCCGTTATTACCGGTTCCCCATTTCGCTAAACTGAACGTAATATTGACATCACTGTAGTTGTTCAAGTTGAGGATTGGGGTTTCAATAACAGATGTGTCTTCGTCCATTCGGGCATATCCGCCGGCACCGGTTTGCCAGTCAATGCCATTGGTATTCCAACCGGCCGGTGCACTGCCGTTGCGTAGCTCCTCAAATAAAATAGTGTCCTGCTGTGCATTGAGGCTGAGAGCACTTCCTATTAAGCAGGCAATCGATAGTAATTGTTTTTTCATAACTGAAAATAATTGTTTTTAATTGACTGCAAATGTAAGGGGTTAATTTGTTTGTTTATGTTATCACAACATTAATGATGCGTGAATCGCTCTCAAAAAAATAGTGTTATTAACAATATTCTTTATCTCACTTGTTGGCTCACTGATTGATTCTACCTAATTTATTGAGATTAGCCGAATGGATAGGCGTTTTTTTTTTGTGGAAAACCTGTTTAAAAAAAATATATTGGCATTATTAAATGAACACAACCTGTTTTTGATTGTAGTAATTTCGCGCACAAATAAATGCATTTTATGACTTTTAAAATTACTTCTGTACTTATCGCGGTATTTGTTGTGTCCTGTTCGGTATTTTCGCAAGTTACCGATATTTCAACGGCCCGGTCCCAAGCAATCGGTTCTACCATTACTGTTAAGGCAATTGTTACTACCGGCACTTCGTTGGATCCTTCTTCCGGTTCTACACGCTATTTTCAAGATGCGACGGGCGGACTCTCAGCTTTTGGGAATGATTTGGCTCCGGTTCAGCCCGGTGACAGTATCATGATCACGGGTGAATTATCTGAGTTCTTTCAACTGAAACAAATTTCTCCGGTCACAAACGTTCAAATTATTAATTCAGGTAATGCGTTGCCCGTTCCTGAGGTTCTGACTATTATGGATGCGATGCAAGAGCCCAAAGAATGTATGTTGGTGCAAATTCCGGGTGCTACGTTCAGCCAAGGCGGAAGTTTTTCGGGACAGAGCAATTACGATATTATTGATGCCACGGGCACGGGCGATGTGCGCATTAACGGAAATACCAATTTGGTGGGAACCGCTATTCCCACGGCTCAGGTGGCTGTAACGGGGGTTGTGGGAAGGTTCAATGCCAATCAACAGTTACTCCCTCGCTCAATAAATGATATAGGGAACATCAGCGGTCCCGAGTTTGTAGAGTTGCCCGCCCAAACAAATATTCAAACAACTTCTTTTGATTTGGAGTTTACAAGCGATGTTGACGCATCGGCCATTATAGAGTGGGGGGAAACACAGGCTTTAGGGGAAGCCCCTTTAATCAACACCAATGAGGATACTGAGCATATTTTTTCGCTTACGGGTTTGCAAACGGCCTCTTTTTATTATGCTCGTGCGGGGTTGATTGAAAATGCCGATACATCTTACTCCCCGGTTGGCTATTACAGCACCAAATCTCTCTCAACGGGTGCGATGAAAATATGGTTTAACGCGCCCGTGGATACCACAGTTGCTACACAGGTGGCGGCTCAAAATGTGGGAAGTTCAGTTGTGGACAGTATTATTGCCATTATTGAAAATACGGAAAGTACGCTGGATATTGCCATTTACAACTGGAACAACAACGGTATTCGAGATATTTCACAATCCATTAATGATGCGCACAATCGCGGTGTTCAAGTTCGCATGATCACAGACCGCAGCACGGCTACTTTGGGTTTTAATGATTTGGTGCAGGGCGTACCGCGTATGGAGAGTCCCTCCGGTCAAAACTACGGCATCATGCACAATAAATTTGTAGTTTCAGATGCTGAAGTTAACAACCCGAATAAGCCGCTGGTGGTAACCGGCTCTATGAATTGGACAGACGGTCAAGTGAATCGCGACCCCAATAACACGGTAGTATTTCAAGACCGCGCTTTGGCTCGTGCGTACACATTGGAATTTGAAGAAATGTGGGGCAGCACCGGCGCTACACCTAATTCCAACACCTCCAAATTCGGTCCGGATAAATCGAGTAATACACCGCGTTTGTTTATGCTGAATGAATCGCCCGTGGAGCTGTATTTTAGTCCTTCAGACGCCACTGAGACCAACATTGTAAACGCGTTGGAATCGGCCACCGATGATATTCAGGTGGGCACCATGCTCATGACGCGCACTCCTTATGCGTATGCTGTGCGCAACGCGGTGCGTGAAAACGGTGTTTACGGCGGGTTTATCATTGATGATACCAGCTACCAAAACTCATCGCTGCCTTATTCGCTTGTTAATGAGGAACTCAATGAGGGGGAGCACCTCTTCGTTCACAACCGCCCCAACACGCTTCATCACAAATATGCTATTGTGGATCAATCCAATCCTTTTACGGGCGATCCGCGGGTGATCACGGGTTCACACAATTGGTCCAACGCGGCCAACACGCGCAATGATGAAAATACCGTAATTATTCACGATGCCTCTGTGGCGAATCAGTTTTTTCAAGAGTGGGTGCGCCGGTTTACCGATTTAGGCGGTGAGGATTACATCGTGATTGCATCGGCCGAGGAGTTTGTTGCCGAGAAACGGAATATAGCGGTTTATCCCAATCCGTTTGTCAATGAAATCAACATCAGTGCGCCGGCATTACAGGGTGATGTTACTGTGAATTTATTTGATGTCTCGGGTAAATTAATCAAGCAGTACCGCACTGCTCAAGAGTATGTTTACAAATTGAACACTGCTGATATTCAGTCGGGCATGTATATTTTAGAAATTGCAAACAGCGGGAAAACAACACGTCAAAAAGTATTAAAACCTTAAGCTTTTGATCAGAACCCGAAACGCAGTATCGATTTAATATTGGGGTAACATTATGAATAACGTCGTTCGTACTTTTGCACGAAATTTTGAGACAAACTCAAAAAAGTGGGACGACGTTTTGTTGGAATTGAGAACAGGAATGCAAATTACACGAACATTCACAGTAAGCTTAATGGTTTGGATAGGCACGGTAATGTGCTCATCAGCGCATTTGCATGCACAAACCTTCGATGAAAAAACCACATCAGCAGCACAAATGCGTTTGTCCACAACAAACTTGGGAACGTTTGGCAATGCATTTCGCGGTTATCGCGACGGTACGGGAACGCCTTCATGCGAGTATCCCGCGGGATCGGGTATAGAGCACATTTTTGAAGCGGGTCTTTGGATAGGAGCAAGCGGTAACCGTGTTTCCACGGCGGCTTATGATGCACCGCAAGGTTATCAAACCGGCGCTCGCGGTTTTGAAATGACGGTGCCCGTGGGTCAAACTTTTACGGAAAGCTCAAGCCTTGAAGATAGTCCGTTTTTCAATCCCGCAGCTGTTTCTCACCAGGATTTCAGCGCCGTTTTTACCGATAGTAATATTGTTGTTCCCGGCACCAACACGCCTCTTAACGGTCATGACTTTCCACTAAATGTAAGTGTGGAAATGAAAACGTACAATTGGAACTTCCCGTTCAGCGATTTTTTTGTGATTGCCGATTTTTCTATTGTCAACCACAACCCGCAACCTTACGACTCGGTATATGTGGGATTATGGGCCAATACGGTTGTGCGAAACATCAATATTACGCCGGCCGGTCAGGGGGGAGCTGCTTTTTACAGTCAGGGCGGAAACAGTTATGACGATACGCTGCAGATGGCTTATGCATGGGATATTCAAGGTGATGTAGGGTTTACGGATAGTTACATTGGTCAAAAATTTTTAGGAGCTGAATATAAGGGGCAGTTTATGCACCCCAATATAGAGCCGCCTTTTGCAACACCTAATTTTAAAGTTCATTACAATCCGTGGTTTTTTAATGATGCTTCCAATCAACTTTTTGCATTTCCTTCCTCAGAGCAAGCCCGCTGGCAAAAAATGACACAAGGCATCAATTTTTTGCCGCAGTGGAATGACTTACAGGAAGACCTTGCCACACCGGGAAATCGATCGGATTTGATTTCAGCGGGGCCCTTTTATGATTTTGATCCCGGTGACACCATCAACATCACCTTTGCTTTTATTGCCGGGCGTAAAAATGAAGACGGAAATCCCAATTTTGAAAACACAAGAGCTC
>CAJXMT010000166.1 GCA_913056155.1 uncultured Cryomorphaceae bacterium | reverse complement strand
TCTGTTTTAAGTTCAACTTGGATTAATGCGCGCCCAAGTGATATGTATTACAACGGGAAACAATATCGTGAATCCGGGTTGGGGCTTTTAGCTTTTGATAAATCAGGAGCATATTCTATTGAGCCTAATCCTATGAGTTCTCCCAATGATATAAAGAACTTAGATTCAAACGGGTTCTATGTATTAAGAAATAGATTTGCAGGAACAGACCAACGGTATAGTGTCGTTCGTCAATTACAACTTTTCGATTACAATGGAGACTTGATTAGAAAGAGGAAGATTATACATGAATCAACCTTCAATCACGAAGACAGTTTGTCTAATTCCGCTGCTTTTAAGGGTTATCTGTTTCATCCTCAAAAAGGTATTTTACTCTTCGGTAATTATTCTCGTGAAATCAATGCAGATAGTACAATTCGGTATAGTCAATTCACGCAAGTCCGGCCTGTTGATTTTAAAGTTTTGTATGATACGATAATGGAAGACCCTTTACAGTGGGAAGATCCTCATTTTGCAAACAAAGGCGATCAAATTTATGTTCAAGGCAGTCGTTCACCCGGCGGCAGAGGCGCATTTGTTATGAAAGTGAACTTAAAAAACGTTGATGAATACCCCACATCATCGGTTGCTGAGAAACAAGAAAAAACAAACTTGATAAAAATTTACCCCAACCCCTCAAACACCGGTGAGTTCATTATTCAATCAAAAGAGGAATCTATTTCACAAATTGAAGTGTTTACCACTACGGGGCAAATGATCTATTCACAAAAGGTCAATGCACTGCAAGAAAATATACACATTGAAACCAAGGGGATTTATTTGGTGCGCGTCACTAACCGTGAAAACCAAACCGAAACCTTGAAAATTGTGAATCAATGAGGAACTTGACGTCAAAGTCAACCTCGTTGATTTCACTCAACCCACCATCCGGCGTATTTCGTTTTGTAAAAACGCCGGATTTTTTTGGGTTCTGACCAAGAAAACAAACTACCTCCCAAAACGCTAAAACACCATTCTCTCCAATGATTGAACACACACAATAATTTAGTTTTAACTCCAAAAAACTAGGCTGTAGCAATCCACAAGTTTGTTGCCTCCCAAAATTAATATGTTAAATTATTTGGTTTTTACACCGGGGAGGGGGTATGGTTGTGAAATAATATTTAATTAAATAAATAATACTATGAAAAAAGTATATTTAATGCTTGCCGGTGTTGCGGCAGCAATTATGATGTTGAACACTTCGTGCAACAGTGATGACACATTACAAGACGCAACGAATTCAAAAAAAGAGAATTCAAAAACCTCAGAAAGTGAAAATCACAACACTGAAAGTATAGACATTATGAGTCTATTGACTTCTCAATCTATTTACTTTCCACCTCATACTCATTTTGACTCCACTGCGACTCAAATGACTTTTGAGGTACCTGAAGGTTGGACGTATATTTATAATGATCAAACATACCTAGGGTTGGAGGCCGGCTCACAGGGTTCCATTACATGCACTTGTACTGCGTGGGAAGAAGGTGAATCCGGAGGCGGTTGCCATCCTCAATTACATCGGCCTTCCGGTGCATTAAGCTGTGTTGTAACTCATCCTTGTAATGATTGTGAGCGATCAGCAGTAGAAATTGATGAGGTTGAATTACCTGATGTAACCTCAGGCGGTTTCGTCCTGCTGTCCGGAGATGTAAAACCATTGGATCCAAGCGAAAATATACCGGTTGGATTTAAAGCTATGCTCGATTATGATGATATAAAAAGTGAAATCAACTCATTTATCGATAATATATACGGAGAGGATGAGTACGCTGAACCTTTTGTAGAACAAGATGGTAGTTTAACGGCTCCTCAAAATCATAAATTCATGTTCATCAATGCATTTGGTCGCGCTTTTGCCCTATTAATTCCGGAAAACAAAATCACAATTGCTTTCGGCGCTGAAGATGCGTTCACTACAGCTCATATAAATTGTGATTGTTTGTCTGAGGGCAGCTGCTCTGCTGTATATGACGGGCCATTAGCTCTCTGCAGTTCTTTCGAATGCTCTTCTTGCAGGTTAACCACTACATTAGAAGATGAAGCAGATGCATCAAATACAATTTTGTTAGAATTGAAAAAGTATTCCCACTAAAAACAAACGCTTTGAGTCACCCGGGTTCAAAGCGTTTTTTTACACCACAAACTCTACTTCCCAAAACGCTCAAAAGCGGCTTTTTCCAAAAACTCACGATGCTCGGGTGCGGCGAGTTTAATGAGTTCGTATGCACGTTGTTTTAGGTTTTTACCAAACAAATTGGTGATTCCGTTTTCCGTCACCACCCAATGCACATGTGCCCGGGTAGTGACCACACCCGCGCCGGATTTAAGCTCGGGCACTATTTTTGAAATTCCCTTTCCCGTATTTGCCGTGAGCGCAATAATGGGCTTCCCGCCCTCTGATAGCGCCGCACCACGCATAAAATCCATTTGACCGCCCACGCCGGAGTATTGCCTGAGTCCGATCGAATCCGCACATACCTGCCCCGTTAAATCAATTTCAATAGCGCTGTTGATGGCCACTACTTTTGGATTGCTGCGAATCACGTAATTATCATTGGCATAACTCGCATTCAAAAAAGAAAACTCGGGATTATCATCAACAAAATCATACAATTCACGCGTGCCCAAGGCAAAAGCCGTTGCCGTTTTAAAGCGATGTTTGTGCTTGAGCCTGTTATTAACCGCACCGCTCTTCATCAATCGAATCACGCCGTCACTAAACATCTCTGTATGTACACCCAAATCTTTATGGTTGTGAAGGCAATCTAAAACCGCATCGGGAATAGTACCTATACCGGCCTGCAATGTGGCACCGTCCTCAATCAGCGAGGCGGCGTTGTAGCCTATACGGCGCTCGATATCACTTACCTTTTGGCTGTAATTCACCTCAGGTAGCGGCTCATCCACCTCAATCATATAATCTATTTCACGCGTGTGAATGAGTCCGTCACCGTGGGTACGCGGCATTTGCGGATTCACTTGAGCAATAACCCGCCTTGCGTGTTTTACGGCTGCGCGAGCCACATCAACCGAGACGCCCAACGAGCAAAAACCGTGTTGATCGGGCGGTGAAACGTGAATGAGCGCGGCATCTAAAGCCAAGTGTTTCTGCTCAAAAAGGCGGTGAATCTCACTCAAAAACACCGGAATATAATCCCCGTTATTGCCTGCCACATTGGCTCTTATCGGTTCTGAAACAAAAAGTGCATTAAAATAAAAGCTGTTTTCATACGCCGGCTTATTGATGCCTATATCACCCAAAACACTCAGGCAAACCACCTCCACATTTTCCAGCTCCCCCGCCCTGCTTTCAAGCGCACGCGTTAACACAAGCGGCGTACCCGCACTTCCTTGAACAAAAATTCGATCTCCTGATTGTATGGCATTTACAGCCTCTACTGCCGTTTGCACTGTTTTCATAGTTGTATTATTTTTTTGGTCAGAACCGTAATACCCTCCGGAAATTCATTTGCCCCGCCACCCGGTCCACGAACCTTTAAGCGTTTCAAAATCGAGCAACACCTCTAAATTGTGCATAAACGATTCGCGCGGAATATGCTTGGCGCCAAATTGCTCCAAATATTCGGTATAAACTTGGCAATCAATAAGTTTAATTCCGCGCTTAATCAACTCGGGCACGAGCGTTACAAATCCGATTTTGGAGGCATTACTCACCTTGCTGAACATACTCTCGCCAAAATACATACCGCCCAACGACACACCGTAGAGTCCGCCTACCAGCTCCTCACCCCGCCATACTTCAACGGAATGGGCAAAGCCTTTTTGATGAATTTCCACAAAAGCATTTTTGAGGTCATCATTAATCCAGGTGCCGTCTTGGCCGGGTCGGGAAATATTTTGGCACTCGTCAATAACACGTTCAAAGCACGTGTCAAACTTCACGTGAAAAATGCCTTTACGCAAAAGTCGGCGCGTACTTTTAGACATTTTAAAATCATCGGGGAAAAGGACAAACCGCGGATCGGGCGCCCACCACAATACCGGGCCGTCATCAGAGAACCACGGAAAAACTCCTTTTTGGTAAGCCAGCATGATGCGCTCGGGTTTTAAATCGCCGCCAACGGCCAAAACGCCCGATTGATCGGCCATTTGAACGGGCGGAAAATGTAGCTCTTTATTGATGTAAATCACGGTGTCGGATTTACCCGCAAAGATATGATTTCACGGCAAAAAAAATGCCCCTACCGAAATAAAGGAAGGGGCATTTTAACATGAATTGTTCGATAAGCCGGATTCTGTCGCGAGCCATCATTTATCTATTCGGCCTACCCTCTTTGATCGGGCGAACAACCCTCAAGCCAAAGTTTACGCGGCCTTTCAGCGCCCGGGGTTTGCCCGGCCTTTGCAATCACTTACAAAGCCGGTGAGCTCTTACCTCACCATTTCACCCTTTACCCCGAAAAATCGGGGCCGGTTTACTTTCTGTTGCACTTGCCGTCATTTAATCGTTGCCGATTAAAAGCCTGCCTTTAACAAGCAGCGGGCTGTCCTGTGCTGTCCGGACTTTCCTACACACGGCAAAACCGTGCATCGATGACTTGAACAATTCAATTTTATTGAGCTGCAAAAATACGTTGTTTTAGCTTCGGGATATTTTTATGGTGTAAATCATCGCCAATTCGCTTACTTTCCTAATTTTTGCACCGGATTTAAATCCAACACACTCAAAAACCGATTTAAAAAATGAAATACATGATAACTTTTGCGGCTGCATTTCTTGGTTTTGCTCTATGTGCCGCAGCACAAATAGGTGTAGGGGTAAAACCCGCCACCACGAAAAAACCAAACAACTCTCATGTTGAATCGTACCAGCACCAATATTATGTTTATAACGATGCGGGTAAAAAAGTAAAACTGCACATTATTTCCAAAACCGATGATGACGGAAATGAGATTCCGTTTGAAGAAAAGGAAATTTCGCTCTCGCGTGGTGACACCGTTTATTTAGGGAACTTTATGAGTGCATTGGCCAACGTTAGGCCGCAAGATGTATTTCACATTTTTGTGGTGAAGCGCAGGTGGTTGTTTTTCAAGAAAAAATACGAGCCTTACTTAAATGTAAGTCGCAAAAAAATAGGTACAGACGCCGTAAATTACCACATTAAAATTATGGGTGTTAAACCCAAGACAAACAAGTTTGACGAATAGTAAATATTAAAATCAAAAAATCAATATGAAAAAAGTAGCAGTTATAGGAGCCGGAACCATGGGAAACGGCATTGCACATGTTTTTGCACAAAACGGATTTGAAGTATCACTGGTTGATATTTCACAGGCGGCTTTAGACAAAGGTATATCCACCATTGATAAAAATTTAGATCGCATGGTGAAGAAAGAGAAAATCAGTGAGCAGGACAAAACCGACACGCTCAACAACGTCACCGCACACACCGAAATGAAAAGCGGATTGAGCGGTTGTGATTTAGTAGTGGAAGCCGCCACTGAAAATACCGAATTAAAACTGAAAATTTTCAAGCAAATGGATGAACTCACAGCCGATGACACCATTCTGGCTACCAACACCTCATCCATTTCCATCACCAAAATTGCAGCCGTTACAAGCAAGCCGCAAAACGTGATTGGCATGCACTTTATGAATCCCGTGCCCGTTATGAAGCTCGTTGAGGTGATTCGCGGATATGCCACTTCAGACGATGTAACTTCACGCGTAATGGAACTCTCGCAAAAATTGAGTAAAGTACCCACCGAGGTGAACGACTATCCCGGTTTTGTGGCCAACCGCATATTAATGCCCATGATCAACGAGGCCATCATCACCTTACATGAAGGCGTTGCCGGCGTTGAAGAAATTGACACCGTTATGAAACTGGGCATG
>CAJXMT010000165.1 GCA_913056155.1 uncultured Cryomorphaceae bacterium | reverse complement strand
TGCCAAAGTGCAGTCAATATGCCTTCTTTCAATTGGTGAGCAGCCAACACATCGATGAGTGCCACGGGCAATTTTGCAGGTTGATTTTGGTCAGAGCCCGTCATACTTACAAACCCCGTTTCAGCCTGAAGCACCACATCAAAAGCAGGTCTTTCACTATCGGGAAAACCCGAAAGTTCACCGGAAATTATTGTGGGATTAAGTGCTTTCAATGATTCAAAGTCTAATCCAAATCGCTTTGCAGCCGTTGTGCTAAAATTGGAAATAACGATATCAGCACTTTTGATTAAATCATAAACACGATTCAAATCATCGCGGTTATTCAGATCGAGATTGTGATACGCGCTTTTGCCGTAATTCACCGAGGAGAAATACGCACTTACTCCCTCGCGGTTTTCACCTTTAACCCACCACCGGCGGGTCATATCGCCGCCTGTACGTTTATTTTCGATTTTGATTACATCTGCTCCCCCTTCGGCGAAAAACGTACCAACTGCGGGTCCGGCCAAAACCGCAGCAAGTTCTACTACTTTAAGTCCTTCAAACATCGTCATCCGCAACTTCAGGCGATTCCTCTGTTTTCAAATGGGAAAACAGAGACTCGTAAGCCGCATAGAAAACCCCTACTGAGATTGCACCCGTGAATACCACACCGACTATCAATACAATCAAACCGAGAATATTGAACAAAACCAACACAATAAGAAGCGCGAAAAAAGTAAAGAAACGGCTCCAAACAGCTTTACGGCTCAGCTCCATCGCTTCCCAGAAACTTTTTTTATTGAGCACAATCAACGGAGTGGTGAGCAAATACGACATGCCCACTACCAAGTATAACACAAAACTAACGGCAAAGAAAATGACAAATACCGGGGAAAACGAAACACCTTGGAGAACTCCCGTTAACTCCTGCGGATTCATCCCTTCACCAAACCAATTCACCAAATCTGACGCCACGGGCGCAAAAGCCACCGCAACACCTAAAAAAACAGGTATTGAAGCAACTAATATAAATACCAAATATACCAGTTGATAAAGGGTTATATCTTTTATAAACTTAAAACCGCCGAAAAAATGGGAGAATGAGGGTTCTTTGCCTTTAGCGATTTGATGATAAAGAATAAAGAAACCGGCATACAAGCAAGCGGAGAACAGTGTATAAATAATGCTGCCCACCACATCGATATAACCTGCCAGCCATTGTACGAGAACAGTTAAAATAGAAAATAAAATAAGCGCTCCCACAAGCACGAGCCATTGCTTTTTAAAAAGTTCATAACCACGTTTAAAGCTGTTTGAAACAGAAAAATTACGCGCACCTGAATGCGCTTCACCCTGTTGATCTAAAATTTCATCATTCATAATGTAAGGTTTTATGGTTTAGTTATGTATTTTGTTGCGCCTCCAATACAGGCAAATAAAAAAGCCTTTTCCGCAAATGCCGGAAAAGGCTTCAAATATATAAATATTTATTATTTCGAGTTTTACCTCAATGTAAACCTGATAGGTAAGTTGAACTGCACCCTTACAGATTTTCCGCGTTGTTTACCCGGCTTCCACTTGGGCATGGCCTTTACAACGCGAACGGCCTCATCATCACAGCCGGCACCAATACCGCGCAATACTTTAACATTTGTGATATTTCCGTCGGGTTCAACAACGAAAGTTACATAAACCACGCCTTGCACGCCTGCGTCTTTTGCCATAGGCGGGTATTTAATGGACTTAGAAAGGTAAGTAAAAAGTGCTTTTTCGCCCCCGGGAAACTCGGGTTGATCTTCTACAACCTGAAAAATTTCGGGTTCTTCGCCAATTGCCTCTTCCTCTCCAACATCTTCAATGAACTCTATTTCAACATCTTCGTCAATTTCAGTATCTTCGATTTCGACTTCTTCCTCAATTTCTTCTTCGTCATCTACAATTTCAAGAACTTCTGTTTGCGGCGGTGGCGGCGGCGGGGGTTGACGTTGTGTAATGGGAATCATTTCCTCTTCTTCCAGTTGAATTTCCAATGAACCTAACTCAACTGTTGTGCGCTCGAATATTTTATACTCCAATGCGGCTAAAACCACAGCCAAAGCAACAGACAATCCGGCAAAAAAGAATAGTAACTTTTTACGGTTTATATCAACTTCGGGATTTTTTTTCGGTTCCATATCTCAATTGGTTTAATCTAATTTTTTTCTACAATGTGCAAAAATAATGGTTTTGGTGAGAACTTTCCATTAAGGCAACATGAATAACACTTCATTTATGAATAACGCAGCCGTAAAGCCTATTATTATTGGTTTTTAAAAAAAACGGCGTTTATCACCACACCTACTAAAGCCCCCGCCAAATTAGCAAAGGCATCTAACCATTCAAAAGTTCTGCCGTACGGCATTAATTCTTGCAGTATTTCAATTAAAAGACCATAAAAGGCACAAAATACTATAATGAATACCTTGAGTTTTACGGTTTTTATTTCATCGGGCTTTACGGTTCTGACCAAAACAAAAGAGAGCAATGCATACATGGCAAAGTGCCCGGCCTTATCGGCCTGCGGAAACAACTCCGTACCACCTGCGCTCATGGGCCACAAACTCACAAAAGCAACTGCTGCCGCGACAGTAATTACTCTCGCAAACCGCAGCAAATGCATCAACCTACTTCCTCTTTGTAATCCTCAGCCGAAAGTAGTTCTTCAACCTCTGAAATATCACTCATTTTAATTTTAACCATCCAGCCCGCGCCGTAGCAATCATCATTTACCGTTTCGGGATTGTCATCCAACTCTTCATTAATTTCAACAACTTCCCCTGAAACGGGCATAAATAAATCTGATACGGTTTTGACAGCTTCTATAGTGCCAAACACCTCTTCGCGGTCAAGCTCCTCACCTTCGGATTCAATCTCTACATAAACGATGTCTCCCAATTCTCCCTGAGCAAAATCAGTAATACCAATAGTAGCTATATCTCCCTCAACCTTAATCCATTCGTGGTCTTTCGTGTATTTTAAATCACCGGGTATATTCATATTCTCAATTTTGGCTCAAAATAAGTGCTTTTATTTCGATTGGTCAAATTATTTGGGCGTTCCTTTTTGAAAGTGCCCGTAATTTTATGATTGGTTAACCCGTAATTTGAAAGCGGATACTCAAACCCACGTTGGTATTGGCAGTGGGAAAGGTCAAGGAAATGGCAGGCGTATTTACTACCCGGTCATAAAAAAAGCGGATATTGAGGTTTTGGCTGATTGAGTAATCTGCTGTAAGTTTAATCGTGGTTACTCGCTGCCCTGAAGTGGGTTCATTAGGCCTCACGGGGGTATCCAATTTGCGCAATACGGTTACATTGTTACGAATGGAAAAATCACCTTGCAATCTCAAATCACTTTGTATTTTCTCTTGTTTGGATGGGAGCGTGAAAGGCACTTTCACATTATCAAAGGTGTACCCCAAGCCCACAACATATTCTTCACCTTTGACCTCAGTAACCTGTGCATTGGCAATATTGAGAGACAGCGCCCGATCATACCGCATCTCCACGCGGGTAATCAAACTGTTTTTCCACGTCATATCTAAATTAAAGAGTGGGGCAAATTGCTCCGTAATATTGATCGTTTGATACTCATTGCGCGCAATAATACTCACGCCGTTAATAGGGTCGCGTTGGGCGGTAAAGCCGTCACCGCTATCATCTTGCCAAAGCACGTTGTTTCTAAAACCGGCTACACTAAAAGTAGATTGATACGCATGGCTGAGTGTAACGGATTTAAAGTATTTTTCTAAAAACTCAATTTTGGTCAGACCCGTATATTGCAATCGCCAGTTGGGCATGGGAATTTTACTGAAGGGGGACAAGTCCACCTCTTCGGGCGTTTTGCCGGAGTATGCGGCGATAAAAGCCGGTATCATTACATCGGGGTGATTGGGACCGTACCCTTGATAATAGGAAGCGTCGGTGGCAATACTGTCAACCCTAAACAATGTATCGGGAGATGTAAAAGGGTTTTGCTCTGCCAAACGTCGTGATATATCAGAACGATAATCACTAAAGTTTTCAAATGCCTCATTCACAAATTCATCCCTGTCGCTTGCAAAAGTGGTATTCAGTCCAAAAAAAGACCTGCTAAAATTACCCATATTTATAGGGGATTCAAGGTTGTAAAGGCTTGTTTGTACTTCACCGTCTGCGGTTGTGAGGGTATCATACCAGCGGTTATAGGCGTTGAAGCTTGTTGATTGGTCCCAGTTACCTTGAATAGTGACGTTCAAATCTTTAATGGGTTCAATGGTGACTCGGTAATCAAAACGTTCTGAGTAGGTTTCAGAATAGGCCTTGTTGAACGCTTCTTCCCGCACTAACCAATTTCGACTTTGGGCGTATTCCAAAAAACGTTCATTATCAGGACCAAAATTACGCTGCTGACCCACTAAAAAGCCCGGCCCCGGCGCATCAAATGAGGGGTTCATCCCCAATATGCGGTGTTTTTGATTGTAACCCGGTAACATGATTCCCTCATTGAGCGAGTAATTGACCGATGCATTTTTCACCATCATCATGGATTTGATGATGTGCTCAAAAATATTGAGGCTGTTGTCTTCCCTCTCGGTCGTATCGTTGGGATTTCGCTTTTTTCGTTGCTTTTCGCGTTGTTTTTCCCGCTCGGCCTTTTTCGCTTTTTTGATGATTTTATCTAAAAAGCCTATTTGCCCGTAGAGTTGCGTAAAATTAAAAGTAGTATTGAGGGAAAGTTGACGTGTATTTTGAATTGTACCCCCAAGTGAATCTGCGGCAAAAGCCGCACGTTCCCAATCATAAGTAGCATTGTAGCGAGCCGAGCTGCTCACCCACTGCAATGCGGGAATTTTATCCAATGGCAATTCATAATTCAACCCGATGCGGTGATTGTAACGCATATTGGTTCCAAAATCACGAATTGATGACCACACAGAGTCGCGCCATCGATCGTATCCGTCCGGATCGACATTGCGATTCACAGCGCCTTCAGGCTCCTGCACCAGAGCTTGGTTATTGGCTTCAAAATCCAAGCCTAACTTTTCAGTTAAATCCCACCGCAAATTATAGGTTCGGTTCCAGTTCCATGTTTTGTTGTAAAAAGGAGGCATGTCAGCGGTGATTCCCGGTTGGTTATTCCGCATTTTACGCTCGTTGTACATGCGATTCATATTGGTGACAAAACCAATTTGCTTGGGAAGCAAGAAAAAATTAAAATCTTTTATTCCCTGCAAATATTTGCTTTTATCGAGAAATCCGATTTTCTCAAACGGCTTAATAGCGTTGGGGCTAGGAGCAAAAGTATAAGTAAGACCGCCACGGTAGGTTTTGGTATCGTCGTATTCCGTTTCAAAATTACGCCGGCGATCCTGCGCATACGATAATGTTGCCGAGAAGTTCGAAATATCGTAAAATCTCGATTTACGTTCGGGGTTGGTTTTTTCCTTGCGGATATTCGTCAAGTTAATACTTCGCCTGATAATACGTGTTTCTTGAATACGCCTGACAGAGTCTTGATCTCCTTCTTCGGGAAATGACTGATTCACATAATCGTCAAACTCCAAATCAGGGGCGAGGGGAGCAAATTGAGGGCGAGTTACCATCTCAGCGTATCCCAAATAAGTGGGCAGCCTGATGCCCGCGTCCTTTCCAAAGAACCGCCCCATTTGCAAATTGGAACTCACATCAAATTCCTGAATGGTTTCGCGTTGGCGCTCACTCACCTTATTATCTATGGAGCCCCAACCGGGTGTACTCATAGCAGCACTGAATGATATAGTTCCCAAATCGGCGAGTTTGGCATTTACCTGAGAAATAGCTGCCCAACCTGAGTTATCATCAAACTCGCTCATTCGCATTTCGTTAAACCAAACCGTGGCACATTTGGGCAGTCCGTCATCTTCAGAACCTTGAACGGCTTTGGGGTTGCGAATACCCAACATAATGGTTTGTACAGATGCCAGGTTGGGCGCACCCACAACATGAATAGTGGCTTTACCCGCGGGATATGCGTAACGCG
>CAJXMT010000164.1 GCA_913056155.1 uncultured Cryomorphaceae bacterium | reverse complement strand
ATGCGATGTTTCACAACCTGAACCTGTATCCGAATAAGCGGCACCGGAAGAGTGCGACAGTGGTCGGGGAGACGATGGGGAAATACCACCCGCACGGCGATGCCAGTATTACCGATGCTATGGTAGGTTTGGGGCAAAAAGAGTTGTTGATTGATACACAAGGAAACTGGGGCAATGTATTAACGGGTGACAGCGCAGCCGCTGCGCGTTATATCGAAGCGCGATTGACGCCTTTTGCACTTGAGGTTGCTTTTAACCCCAAAACAACCAATTGGACAAGATCTTACGACGGCAGAAATGATGAACCGGTAACGCTTCCCATGAAGTTTCCCATGTTGCTCGCGCAAGGTGTTGAGGGTATTGCTGTGGGCATGTCGTGCAAAATATTGCCGCATAACTTTATTGAGCTGATTGATTGCACCATTAAGCATTATCAGGGAAAACGGTTCAAACTTGTACCCGACTTCTTGCAAGGCGGAATGGCAGATTTTACCAATTATAACGACGGTTTAAGAGGCAGTAGAGTAAGGGTAAGAGCCAAAATTGAAATTGAGGATAAAAAGACACTTAAAATTACTGAAATTCCTTTTGGTACTACAACAGGCTCTTTGATAGACAGTGTTTTAAAAGCCAACGATAAAGGCAAAATCAAAATTAAAAAAATCGAGGATAACACCTCGGAGTTTGTTGAAATACAAGTGCACTTGGCGGGCGGGACTTCCCCCGACAAAATGATTGATGCCCTCTACGCTTTTACGGATTGTGAAGTGAGTATTGCACCCAACGCGGCCGTTATTCAAGATGATAAACCGCGTTTTACGGGTGTATCAGATATGCTGCGCGAATCTGCGGATGCTTCACGAGTGCTGCTCAAACGTGAGCTGGAAATCGAGTTGGGCGAACTGGAAGACAAGTGGCACTTTGCATCGCTGGAAAAAATCTTTATCGAGAATAAGATTTATGTGGAGTTTGACGGTAAAACCTATGATGAGGCTATAGACCTCACCCGCGAATTACTGAAACCGCATGTGAAACATTTAGTGAGGGAAATAACGGATGACGATATTAAAAAGCTCATGGAAATTCGCATGCGACGAATTACCAAGCACGATGCCGAAAAGGCCGATACTTTTATAGCTTCACTTGAAGAGGCCATCAAAAAGGTCAAATACAATTTGGATCACCTTACTGAATTCGCTATTAAATACTTTGAGAATTTAAAAAAGAAATACGGTGAAGGTCGCGAACGAAAAACCGAAATTCGCGAATTCGAAAATATTGAAGCGCATAAAGTGGCCGTTGCCAATGTAAAGTTGTACGCCAATTATGAGGAGGGTTTTGTGGGGCACGGACTCAAGCGGGGAGAGGGTGAATTTGTTGCAGATTGCTCAGATATTGACGACATTATCGCGATTCGGGAAGACGGCAAAATGGTAGTGGCTAAAATTGCCGATAAAAACTTTATGGGAAAAAACCTCATTCATGTTGGGGTATGGAAAAGGGGTGACAAGCGCACAACCTACAACTTGATTTACAAAGACGGCGTTTCGGGTCCGGCGCGCGTTAAGCGATTCAACGTGAAGTCTGTCACGCGTGAGCGCGAGTATGATTTAACCAAAGGCACCGCCAAAAGTAAAGTGTTGTATCTCACGGTAAATCCCAACGGCGAGGCCGAAACAGTTACCGTAAAACACCGCAATATCGGTAAAATTCGCAAACTCAAATTTGATTTTGACTTTTCAGAACTCGACATTAAAGGGCGCGGCGCCGGCGGAAATATTTTGACCAAATACCCCATCAACAGGATTGACTTAAAAGAAGAGGGCGTTTCAACACTGGCTCCGCGTAAAATTTGGTTTGATGATTCTGTACAGCGACTCAACACCGATGGAAGAGGAGATTACCTCGGAGCGTTTAGAGGTGAGGACAAAATATTGCAAATTACGCAAACCGGCCACTACAAGCTCACGAGTTTTGATTTGAGTACCAAGTTTGAAGATGATTTTATCGTATTGGAAAAATGGAAACCCGAAAAGCCCGTTTCAGCTGTTTATTGGGACGGTGAAAAGAAGCAGTTCAATGTGAAACGCTTCTTAATTGAGGAAACCGATAAAAAAACAACATTCATCACCGAGCATCCCGACTCCTATTTGGAGTTGGTTTCCACACACACCAAACCTATTATTGAAATTGCCTACGACAAAAGAAGCAGTGATAAGGAAAACGAGCAGATTAAACTTGAGCAGTTTATTTCGGTCAAGGGATTCAAAGCAATGGGAAACCGCTTAACAGCCGATAAAATAAAGGAGATTAACGAGTTGGAACCCGAAGAGCCGGATGAAGTTGAAGATGAATCTGCCGAGCCTGAACTGCCGTCAAAATCGCGTGAAAGTAAAGATTCGAATGATGATGATGACAGCAACGGTCAAATCACATTGGAGTTGGATTGAATCAATGCGGTTCGGACCAAAAAAATACAATTGACAACCAAAAAAGCCGAATGGAAATCGATATTTCTATTCGGCTTTTTAGTGTGATGATAGCTGAGTTGTCATTCAGTTTGTTTAGGCAAATTGCCATATTTCATATTCCAAAACATAAACGCCCATTTATCTGCCTGTTCTTCTATTATTTTTTTGGTGGGTTTGCCCGCACCGTGTCCTGCGCGTGTTTCAATTCTGATTAAAACAGGATTTTCACCTTGATGATGTTCTTGAAGTGCAGCGGCAAATTTGAACGAGTGAGCAGGAACCACGCGGTCGTCGTGATCGGCAGTGGTAATCATTGTGGCGGGGTATTCAACTCCTTTTTTCAAATTGTGCAGAGGGGAGTAGTTCAATAAATACTTAAACATTTCCTCACTTTGATCTGATGATCCGTATTCGGGAACCCAGCCCCAGCCCACGGTGAATTTGTGGTATCTCAACATATCCAAAACACCTACAGCGGGAAATGCAACTCGAAATAAATCGGGTCGCTGCGTCATACAGGCACCTACTAAAAGACCGCCGTTTGAGCCGCCGGCAATAGCCAACTTTTCGGCTGAAGTATATTTTTGCTCTACCAAATACTCACCCGCTGCAATAAAGTCGTCAAAAACATTTTGCTTTTTGGTAAGCATTCCTTGTTTGTGCCACTCTTCACCATACTCACCGCCGCCGCGCAAATTGGCCATGGCATAAACGCCTCCGTTTTCCAATAATATGATATTAGATGTGCTGAATGAAGGTGTTAAACTAATATTGAAACCGCCATACCCGTACAACATGGTAGGGTTGCTGCCGTCTAATTCAAGGCCTTTTTTATGAACGATGAATAGTGAGATTTCGGTACCGTCTTTACTTTCATACCAAACCTGTTTTTCTTCGTAATCATTGGGGTCAAAGCTCAATTTAGGACTGTAATACTGTTTAATATCTTCATTTTTTACGTTGTACTTAAAGATGGTTGTCGGGTAAGTAAACGAGGTGAAACTAAAATACAAGTCTTCATCCTCGGCCTTTCCTGAAAACCCGCTTACGCTGCCCGTTCCCGGTAAGTTGATTTCTTCAAAAAGAGAGGCATCGTAATTTAAGCGGTAAATTTTATCGGTGGCATTTTCCATATACATAGCGTATAAACCGCCGCCGCCTTTGTTTACCGTTTTTAAAGTGTGCTCTGTTTCTTCGATAATCGTTTCCCAATGGTCAGGCGAAACGTTATTTACATCAATAGCAACAAATTTGCGATTGGGCGCGTTGTGATTAGTTACGGTGTAAAACTTACCGTCTTTGTGGTCGGTCACAGAACTTTTAGACATAAAACCGGTGATGAGGGGCTTAAATTCGGCCTTAAAGTCTCCGGCTTTTCTGAAGTAAATATCGTTGTTTTCCGTACCTTCCGATACATACAAAAGCAAGTACTCATCGTCCTCGGTTACTGAGGTATTGTGGTACAGCTTGGGATTATTTTTGTTTTGATAAACCAAAATATCATCACTTTGATCTGTACCGATTTTGTGATAATAAACCGAGTGAAAGGTATTGGTTGACGACAGTTCAGTGCCTTTTGCGGGAGCGGGGTATCGGCTGTAGAAAAAACCGTCTTTATACCAAGCTGCGCCCGAAAATTTCACCCATTTAAGTTGATCTCCCGTATCTTCATTTTTCTCGATGTTTCTCACGCGAATTTCTCCCCAGTCAGAGCCCGCCTCTGAATAACGGTAAGCCATATATTCATCATTTTGGTCAGAACCCAATAATCCGACAGTAACTGTACCGTCTTTACTCATTGAGTTGGGATCCATAAACACTTTTTCTTTTCCGTCTTCGCCCTTCTTGTAATAGATGACAGATTGATTTTGCAAACCGCTGTTTTTATAGATGAAAAAGTAATCACCTGCAGAGCGGGGAGCGGAAATTTTCGGGTAGTCGATTAACTCTGTATAACGTTCTTTGATATAATCTCTGTATGGGATTTGATTTAAAAAATCAAAGGTTACATCATTTTGGCGGCTTACCCAATCTGTAGTTTGAGGTGCTGTATCATTCTCTAACCAACGGTAAGGGTCAGGTACAAAAGTGCCGAAATAGGTGTCTCCGGAATCCCTCTTTTCTGTTTGCGGATAATTCACTTCAATTTGATTCCACGTATTTTTGGTGTCCTTATTTTTCTCTTCAGTATTACAAGCATTGAGCATTCCGAGAGCTAAAATGGGAAATATTAATTTGTTCATCAGCGGGATTAAAAGTTTCAAGCCCTTTTCTTTCAAGTATAAAAAAAGGTTGAGAACAGTGTTCGTTAAATTATCAATATGTATCACATGATACAGGTTGCAAATTTAGTATTTTTATATTTCCTTTTTCTATATTCAATCAGGAAATTTATTCTCTTGTAAAATGTTGCGTAGCGGAGGCTTGCATTTTATTTGATGACTTAAGACGGATTTTACTCATTTGTGATAATAAATAAGTCTTCATCCTTCTTCTTCATGAGATACTTTTCTCGAGCAAACTTCTCCAACTTGGCATCGTCATTCAATAAATTATCCAACTCATTTTGAGTTCTGTTGATTTCCTTGTTGTAGTATTCTTTTTGCTTTTCAATTTTATTCAAACGCTTTTTGAGCTTAATTTGAGTAATGATATCATTTTGATCAAAAAAAAGCATCCAAACAAAAAAGAACAGCACTACAATCGAGTACCTGTTTTTCAAGTAGGGAGGTATTTTACCTGTAATATTTTCAACCATATTTTTACAAAAATAGAAAGTTTCTAAATGCGAATCGTTTTAACGCGTTAATTTTGTAAACAGGTACACTGTGAACAAGACCTTATTTTCCCTCGCCCTTTAAAACGATTAAAACGGTATAAATCAATATTTTTAAATCAACAAACAGCGACATATTTTCGATGTAAATAATATCGTATTCCAATCGCCTCACCATCTCCTCAATATTTGAAGCGTAACCGAATTTAACTTGACCCCAACTGGTAATGCCCGGTCTTACTTTGAGCAGATGCCTGTAGTGAGGAGCCTGTTTAATGATTTGATCGATGTAAAACTGCCGCTCGGGACGAGGGCCTACAATACTCATATCTCCCATGAGCACATTGATAAACTGCGGAACTTCGTCTAAGCGTGTTTTCCGCATAAATCTTCCTATATTCGTAATACGCGGATCACTTTCTTCGGCTAATTGCGGTTTGTTTTTTTCAGCATCGGCAATCATGGATCTGAATTTAATAATGTGAAAAGGCTTTTCATTTTTACCTATGCGTTCTTGGGTGTAAAAAACCGAACCGCGCGAATCGAGCTTGATTAGGATGGCCAAGATGATAAAAACCGGGAAAAGTAAAATGAGGGATAAAATACTCAAAACCACATCAGCTGTGCGCTTGATGTATTGCTGCCAAACGGCCATAAACTCGCGTTTAACGGCAATGAGCGGTGCGCCGAAAATGGCAGTCATTTTTACCCGTCCGGCTAAAATATCATGCATACCGGGAATAATTTTTATTTGTACGCGCTCGGGATCCGGTATATTGATGA
>CAJXMT010000163.1 GCA_913056155.1 uncultured Cryomorphaceae bacterium | reverse complement strand
CGTTTCCGCCGGAAATCACTTCCCATACCGATTTTTCGGGATCCAAATCCTCATGGCTCTGATCTACATACGAAATTTTTACGGTCTCCCCGATGTTAAACTCCCCGGCATCAGGCTTTTCAAGCCCCATAATCATTCTAAAAACAGTAGTTTTCCCTGCCCCGTTAGGCCCGATGATTCCCACAACGCCCGCAGGCGGAAGCTCAAAATTCAAATTATCATAAAGCAGCTTATCTCCATAACCCTTTTTTACGCTTTTAGCGTCAATTACTTTATCGCCTAAGCGCGGCCCGGGCGGAATCCACAATTCCAATTCAGCCTCTTTTTGCTTGGCATCTTGATTCAATAAAGATTCATAATTCTTCAATCTCGCCTTGCCTTTTGATTGCCGACCTTTTTGTCCCTTTCTCACCCAATCAAGCTCCTCCTGCAAAGCCCGTTGCCGTTTTGATTCTTGCTTATCCTCCTGTTCCAAGCGTTTTGATTTTTGCTCCAACCACGAGGAGTAGTTTCCTTTAAACGGAATTCCCTCGCCGCGGTCGAGTTCCAATATCCAGCCCGCAACATTATCCAAAAAGTACCTGTCGTGCGTAACGGCAATTACAGTACCTTTATAATCCTGTAAATGACGTTCCAGCCACAAAACCGATTCAGCATCTAAGTGGTTAGTAGGCTCATCCAACAAAAGGATATCGGGTTTTTGAAGAAGCAAACGACAAAGTGCTACACGACGCTTTTCACCGCCGGAGAGCACCTCTACCTTTTTGCCCTCATCGGGGCAGTTGAGCGCATCCATGGCCCGGCCCAAAACCTGCTCTAACTCCCATGCGCCGGCCGCCTCAATTTCGTCTTGAAGCTCACCTTGGCGCGCCATGAGTTTTTCCATTTTATCCGGGTTTTCGTAAACCTCGGGTTTTTCAAAGCTTGTATTGATTTCCTCGTATTCTTCCAGCAGCGCCACTGTGCCGGCCACGCCTTCTTTTACTATTTCCAAAACCGTTTTGCCTTCATCCAACTCGGGTTCTTGTTCTAAAAAGCCCACGGAGTATCCGGGCGTAAAAACCACATCGCCCCGGTAACTTTCATCTTTCCCTGCAATAATGCGCAGCAATGATGACTTCCCCGAGCCGTTTAAACCCAAAATGCCAATTTTCGCCCCGTAATAAAACGAGAGGTAAATATCCTTTAAAACTTCCTTATTAGGCGGATGCACTTTGGAAACGCCCTGCATGGAAAAAATAATCTTTTTATCTTCTGACATTACTTGATAATTTTGAACTGCAAAGGTGCAATTTTTTTGGTCAGAACCGAACTCGACTGCTGAAAAGGACTTGCGATTTTACTACCGCAAAGCAAAGTCATTACGGTTCTGAAAGAAAGGGAAAAGCAAAATACAGCCGCGTTAAATGGCAACCTAAAACGCCTCGCCCATCATAATGTAAAACGCATTGCTTTTGCGTCCGAAGCCGTAATCAAACCGCAAATTAAGTCGTTCGCGCTTATTTATATTAAAGCGAAAACCGCCTCCAAACGAGTATTTTAAACGATTTAAACTCAAGTCGACGGGTGAGCGCATCACATCACCCGCACCGGCGAAAACCACTGCGCCGAATCGCCACCAAACAGGAAAGCGATATTCCACTTGCATGCCGGCAAAATGATGGTCCCGATAGCGATTTGCCGCGTAACCTCTTAAAATTTCATCGCCGCCGGCCTTGGCCATATCCAAAAAGGGGACGCCTCCAAAATTAGTTCGGGACAACAGGTGAACGCCCACAACGTGATGTTTAAAAACCTCTTTGTATGTTGAGAAAACAGCATTGAGGTTGAAGTAAGAAAAATTACCGCCCAAATTGTCATCAAAATAATAGGCTGATACTTCAAACAGCGACCCTTCATAAGCATTCACCACGTTGTCTCGCGAGTCATACGTAATAACAGCACCTGCTCCCGAGCCGGTTCCGCCGTTGTAGCCTACAATATCCCCGCGCTGCAAAATACCCCCGTCCTCCAAACCAAAATTATACTCATAGGAAAACTGGTAATCCAATCCCACGAAAAACTTATCGGCCACCTTACGCATACCCAGCAATTTTATATGAAATAAGTCATAGGTATAAAACTCTTCATTACTTTCAGGTGTATTATTGCCTACACCGTAAAACCTATCGGGAAATCGGCGGTAGCGCAGCTCGCCCTTGAGCAGGTATTTTTCTTCATTGGTAAAAACATTCCACGATGACCACAAATCAAATTGCTTGTTTTGCGTGTAATCACTCAATAATTTCACATAGGAAAGTCTTGTTTTCGAATCTTTTAGGGTAGTGTGCGAACCGGTGTTGAAGTAGTAAATTCCCACTGCGCCGGCTGCTATTCGCGTATCGGGAGTGTAATAAAGCAGCGGGAAAAGAAAAATGCCTTCGCTTTTTACGGCTGTATCTTGCTTCCAAAATTTAAACTTGTCTATGAAGCTTTTTTGTGCTTGCGCTTTTGGGCCGGCAATGACCAAAACGAATACGAGCAGAACTGACTTTAAAAATTTCAATCTTGTCAAATTAGCCGGCAAAGTTGATAAAAAACCGGGTGTAAAAATAAACTTGGGCAAATAAAAAGGGCTGCCGAAATCGGCAGCCCTTAAGGCATTATTCAAAAATGGAGGTGACACTTATTTTTTATCGCCTTCGTCCATTTCTTTTTTCAATTTAGAAAGCGCGTCCAAATCACCGAGTGTTGATTTTTCGCCTTGCTCATTGATTTGTTGCATTTGCTTGCGCGTTGCTTTGCCGCTGCCTTTAGAGCCGCCGCTTTGTGGTTTGCGCTTGCCTTTTCCTTCGTCAACATCATCGTGCAATGCACCGTGTGATACTATGATTTTCTTGGCTTCTTTATTGAATTCAAGAATTTTGAAATCCAGTGTATCATCAAAAGTTAATTTGCCGCCTTCTTTTTTGTTGGCGTGACGTGTAGGACAGAATCCTTCAACACCGTATGGAAGTGAAACCACAAAACCTTTGTCGTTTTTCCCGATAACGGTTCCTTGATGAACTGAGTCTTCGGTAAACACGGTTTCGAATACATCCCACGGGTTTTCTTCGAGTTGTTTGTGTCCTAATGAAAGACGACGGTTTTCTTTGTCGATTTCCATGACCACAACCTCCAGTTCTTCACCCGGTTTACAGAATTCTGTTGGATGGCTGATTTTCTTAGACCATGAGAGGTCTGATATGTGAACTAAACCGTCAATTCCCTCTTCGAGTTCAACAAAAACACCAAAGTTTGAAAGGTTGGTGATTTTGCCTTTGTGTTTTGAGTCAACCGGATATTTGGTTTCAATATCTGCCCACGGATCAGGAGTTAAGCGACGTGTTGAGAGCGACATTTTGCGCTCTTCACGGTCGAGTGTCATAATAACAGCTTCAACTTCATCACCTACATTAAAGAAATCTTGAGCGGTGCGCAAGTGTTGTGACCAGCTCATTTCAGAAACGTGAATCAATCCTTCAACGCCGGGTTGAATTTCAACAAATGCACCGTAATCGGCAAGTACTACTACTTTACCTTTCACTTTATCACCTACTTTGAGGTCTTCACTCAACTGCTCCCACGGGTGGGCTTGCAATTGCTTAACGCCCAATGCAATTCGTTTTTTAGAATCGTCAAAGTCCAAAATAACCACATTGAGTTTTTGATCCAGTTCCACAACCTCTTCAGGGTGGTTGATACGACCCCAAGAGAGGTCTGTAATATGGATAAGTCCGTCAACGCCGCCCATATCAATAAACACACCGTACGACGTGATGTTTTTCACAACACCTTCCAGTACTTGGCCTTTTTCGAGCTTGGTCATGATTTCAGCTTTTTGCTGCTCAATTTCAGCCTCGATAAGTGCTTTGTGCGACACTACCACGTTTTTAAATTCTTGGTTGATTTTCACAACTTTAAAATCCATTGTTTTATCAACAAACTGGTCGTAATCGCGAATGGGTTTTACATCTATTTGTGAACCGGGCAAAAAGGCCTCCAAACCAAAAACGTCAACGATCAAACCGCCTTTCGTGCGGCACTTCACGTAACCTTTAATGATTTCACCACTTTCGCGCGCTTCATTCACTTTGTGCCAAGCACTTAAAGTTCTCGCTTTTTTGTGAGAAATCACCAATTGGCCGTCTTGATCTTCCAAGTTTTCAACGTAAACGTCAACTTTATCGCCAACGGCAATATCGGGATTGTATCTAAACTCGGTAGCTTGAATGATACCTTCAGATTTGTAACCGATGTTGATTACGGCCTCTTTTTTAGATAGCGCTACAATGGTTCCCTCAACAACTTCATGCCGCCCGATGGAGGTAAGCGTTTGGCTGTACTCCTCATCTAAGTTTAGGGTTTCTTCCTCGGTGTAAATGTCTTTTTGTTTTCCCAGTGCTTCCCAGTTGAAATCTTCGAGCGGTTTTACTTGCGAGTAATCAACCGGCTCGTGAGGATCTTGTGCTGCGGCTTTTTCAGCGGCAACTTCCTCGGCTTTTTCAACCTCTTCAGCTACTTCGTTTACGCCCACGGTTTCGGGAGTTTCTTGACTTTTCTCCTTTTTCGCCTCAGCTTCAACATCAACTTTTGTGGATTTTGCCTTTTTTTCGGGAACTTTTTCGGCTTTCTCAGCTTTTTCCGTTTTTTCGGGAGTTTCGGCTTTTTTCTCCTCTTGTTTCACCTCAGCGGGAGCTTCGGCTTTTGTTTCTTCAGACTTTGAAGCCTGAGTTTCTTCCGCTTTTTTTTCAGCGGACTCTTTTTTTTCTTCTGCCATAAAATAGGCTGTTTTTGTATTGCAAACCACGGCGTTTACAAGGTGTTTTACATAACTGTTACCGCGACAGTCCTTTCGGTTTCTCAAAAGGAGTGCAAAAATACAACACTTTACTTTTACAACACCAAAACATTTTCAAAAAGAACAGATTAGCCGTAGTACAGTGCCTCATTTCGGTGAATCGCCGCAATTTCGGGGTCGGTTCTGACCAAAAACCAACGCTTTGATACCCTAAAAAAACAAAAGAAAGAGACTCCCCCTCTTACCGACCCAAACTGTTTTTTACCTTTGTCCCTCATTTCAAATGACATTAAAATAAAAAGTATGAAAGAAGTATATATAGTATCAGCGGTGCGCACACCCGTTGGAAGTTTTTTAGGCTCTTTATCTTCAATACCGGCCACCAAATTGGGTTCGATCGCCATTAGAGGTGCCATTGAAAAAGCGGGAATTAAAGCCGCCGATGTTCAAGAGGTTTTTATGGGCAATGTGTTGCAAGCGGGAGCCGGCCAAGCACCGGCGAGACAAGCCGCTATTTATGCCGGAATAGAGCAAACTGTACCGTGCACCACCATTAATAAAGTTTGCGCCAGCGGTATGAAATCGGTCATGTTTGGTGCACAATCCATTATGACGGGAGACAATGATATTGTTGTAGCCGGCGGTATGGAAAGCATGTCTCAAGTGCCTCATTATTTACAGGGCAGTAGAAAAGGTTATAAAATGGGTGATGTAAAGGTTGTTGACGGCATGGTTCACGACGGCCTTTTTGACGTGTACAACAAGTACCACATGGGCAACGCCGCCGAGTTATGTGCCAAAGAGTGTAACATTTCGCGCGAGGAACAAGACGAATATGCCATTGAATCATACAAGCGCTCGGCAGCCGCGTGGAAAGCCGGAAAATTCAGCGATGAGGTAATTCCTGTTGAAGTTCCACAACGCAAGGGTGACCCCGTTATAGTTAACGAAGATGAGGAGTACAAAAACGTGAAACTGGAAAAAATCCCGGCATTGCGTCCCGTATTTCAAAAAGAAGGAACGGTAACCGCAGCAAATGCTTCTACATTAAATGACGGTGCCTCGGCTTTGGTACTCATGAGCAAAGAAAGAGCAGAAGCTTTAGGCGTTAAGCCATTGGCCAAAATTGTTTCATACGCCGATGCGGCTCTAGCCCCCGAGTGGTTTACCACTGCGCCGTCTAAGGCACTGCCTAAAGCCCTTAAAAAAGCAGGTTTAA
>CAJXMT010000162.1 GCA_913056155.1 uncultured Cryomorphaceae bacterium | reverse complement strand
AGGGTGCTGAGTCGGGAGACGTATCAATGCCAAATACACCCGGGGTTAACTCCCTTACATTTAAAAGCTGTTTAGCTGCCATGGGCGGTTTTTTCGATGTCAAATACGGCACACAAACCGTTTTACCCGCTTTGAGCAATGCGACAATAAGCGGGCGCGTTTCTACCTCCCCCCGATATGCTGCATAACAAAATACGGTTTTAGCTTTGACAAGCTCGGGAAGATTGAATAGTTTTTGTTCAATTTTTTGCGTTTGCGTTTCCCGCTCTAGAAAAGGTTGAGAACGCTGGTTCAAGATCTTTTTTCGAAGTTCTTTTTTCATGATCATGAAATAAAGTACTGTGAATCACAATCTGTCTTTGGCCCAATTTTCAAGTTCCGCGGAGCTCCAAACTTTAGGGAAAAACTTACGTCGCTGATAAGCGGGATGCAAATATTTTTGCCAATCACTTGAACCGGTAGCTCTTTTTTTGGCGCCCTTTTTGGCCAAATAGGTATTAGCGGTTTCCAAATGCACGATGGGCCAATCGATATTGTACGCTCGATCAAAAACACGCAGGGCATTGATAACCTTTTTATCTTCGGGATTATCGGGATTGTAGTGGGCTGAGCGCACATCGAGATTGCGGGTTTTCATACGCTCTGCCAATTCCACAAATTCATCCAAATATTTATCTTCAAATTGGCGAAGCATGAGTGACTTTTTTCCGGTTTTACGATCGTAACCCGCTTGTTGCCAATATAAGTAGTCAAACAATTCACGTGTACCGGCATCTTGCGGCACATCCTTTTTAACACTGTCGTGAATCAGGTTTTTCATATCAGTACAATACAGTTCTATCAATCTGAATTGTGCAGATTGAAAGCCGCTGGCCGGTGCTAAACTCATTCGAAATTCATTGTAATCATCATAACTCATTCCGCGCGTCATTACCGCAAAACTGTTAATCAGCATAGAGGTGTAGCGATTGAGTCTGCTCAATTTATCTACCATGACATCATGCGAGGGAGTCTCTTCACCGGTGAGCACTTTGAGTTCGTGAATCATTAGTTTCAGAACCAATTCTGTTATTTGATGATAAACAATAAATACCGTTTCATCGTGATAGCCGGTTTTGGTTCGCTGTAAACTGAGGAGTGTTTCCACATCAATATACTCCCAATAATTTACGGGTTTTTGATGCAGCAGTCCTTTGAGATAAACGTTGGGATCTTCACCCTGTGCCTCGTATTTCTCTTTTATTTTTTTTAACAGCTCTTCATCCATAATGATTGCATGCTTTTGAGTGTTGGGTTTAACGGGAATGAGTGGGCACTTTTTTCTTCGGGTTCGGGGTTCTGACCAAAAAAATTACCGCAATAAACAGTCGTTGGGCTCGCGGGCATTACAAAATCCTTTTGCCCCTGTTAAACCACTTATTTGAGCGTTTTTTAATTCTTCAAGTGTTGCCCTATTTAAGCCTATGCGAAACACATACTTCCCTCGAGAGCCAATGACGCCCACACCGTCGCTCCAATTTGAAAAAGAGGGTTTATCTTCCAATAAACTTTCACTGGGTCGAGCAACTTCACTGTATAACTGAATATCATCAGATACAAAAGTGATTTCAATTCTGCCGCTATCTAAAATGCGTTGTTCCACTTGGGGTGTTTCGCTTAAATCCGGTACGTTTTCTTCAATAAGTTGATAAAAACGTCTCGGTCCCAAAACCACCTCAGCCAAACCGGGTCTGTCGGTTTGTTCAAGTCGCGATCTATCGTATGAGTTTTGACCCAACTCAATTTCGAGTTCATGCTCGGCGAGAAAGTAGGGATTTCCACTTCCGTTCAATGCGATATCTTTGTAGGTAAATACAATTTTGGTTTGCAAAGCTCGAGCTCGCACAGGTTGTGTGACACGAAAAGAGAGTTGTTCCAGAATTTCATTGGCCGCAATAAATGAAATGCCGTTTTGACGCCATTGTGTTTCACTGCTGCCCAAAACTCGAAAAGCCGGTATTTGAACCATTCCGGTATATCCTTCCATTTGCGTTCCTTGAGGGGTGGTAATATTTATTTTGTAATAGGCATCATCCTCAAGTTGCGCGGTTGTGTAATAAACCGTTTGGTTGGGGCTGTAGAAAAGACCTTCTTGCTTGTTGTTTACTTCAATGGGTTCCAACGGTCCTAAAAATTCCACATCCTCATATTGAAGTCCTTCCTGTGCCGTATTAAAGGCTTCCACTTTGGTAATGGAAATATCTAAGTTTTCATATTCTGCCAGGTCTCGGTTGTTGGCCAACTCGTCAAAGCTTTCCGTTCCTTGCAGCAAACGATTTACTTTTACAAACTGTGTGTCGGCATCGGCATCTAACAAGGCGTAAGCCACCGGTACATCTTTTTCGGGTGCGACAATATCTACGTCTGATTCACAGGAAATAAAGAGCAATACGGCTAAGGGGGTAAAAATACGGCTCACTGTTTTATTCATTCGATTTAGTTTAAAGTGTGCAAAGCTAATAAAGTTACGATAATGTGTGGGGTTCTGATTGCATTCGCAACGTGTTTATTCCTTTTGTTTGGCACATATTTATGTGAAACGCAGTTTTTCCTATTCTGTTTTATCATTCAGAGCCTACCCCATCCGGATTTTGAAGATCAAATAATCCCTTTGGCAAACGAAGAACAAACAAAACATATTTCAAGTTGCTTTAAAAGCTCAATCCGGTTGTCATTGAAATTACGCATACTACTAAGGCCCGCAACTTGCGTTACAGGCCTTAAAAAAACCGGGACGGTTTGGTTTTATTCAGCAGCTAATGCCGACTCCACGAGTAAACTGTGGCGAAAGTCTGATTTTTGCATTTGAGAAAGTTCCGCTGCGGAAAGATGTTTTTCACCGCCGTCGGGTAAATAAACAGAGATGGATTCATCGGCATGTAAGGTGAGCAAATCCACTTTTTGATTGGCATCTTGGTAGCTCCACGTTTTGGATTCGGGAACAAAAACAAAAGCCTGCTTCTTTTGGTCACCGTTTATTTGCTCAATGTCAAAACGGTTTTGTGAAGCCGTAATTTTGTAATGTTGGCCGTCTTTCCCTCGAACATATTCTACTTCCTTTTCACCGGGCTTCATGGCTACGGGGTTTGAACCGGTCCAAAACTCAATGGAATTGAGGACAACAGAATCTATAAAAATAATGACTTCATAAACAGGAATGACCCACAAAACGAAAAACAAGCCGGCATTTACAAACTTACCTCCTACACCTTGGTTCCATTCCAACACATTGTTGAAAAGTGAAAACGAACCAATACAGCCGGTTTGTGAAAAGGAAACCACACCCAATATCCCCGTCATTAAAACGGTTTTAAACGATTTATTCCAATTGTTTTTCTTCATAAACGGCACAACGGGGATTGCGGTGTAAGCTCGTGATTTCTTGAATGACTGCATCACACATTTTGTTTTGAGGTCCATTTTGTTTTGAGGTCCATTTTGTTTCAATTTTATGTTTACGTGAAATTAAAGAAAATAACTCATTGCAACACGCACTTTCAAATACTTGAAAAAGAACACCTCAAAACCGAATTGATATCAAGTCAGCTTAATCTTCACGCTTGTAATACAATCTTTAACTCGCTACTAATTGTTGATCGTGCAACTCGGCGTAAACACCGTTTTTCAAGAGTAATTCATGGTGAGTGCCTTGTTCAATAATTTTCCCTTCGTCAAGCACCAGTATTTTATCGCAATTTTTTACCGTTGAAATACGATGTGATATAATGAGCGTTGTGCGCCCTTTCATAATGCGATTTAAACTCGATAAAATCAGCTCTTCAGTTTGCGTATCTACCGCCGATAATGAATCATCAAAAATCAAAATTTCGGGTCGTGTAATAATAGCACGGGCAATGGATATTCGCTGTTTTTGTCCGCCCGAGAGTGTTATGCCCCGCTCACCCAGCTCAGTTTCAAACTGTTTGGGAAACTCCAAAATATTGTGGTACACATTGGCATCTTGAGCCGCCTGTATCACCGGTTCCAAATCGTCTGCTACTTGCGGTAAGCCGAACGCAATATTTTCTGCAATAGAATCTGAAAATAAAAAAACATCCTGCGGCACATATCCCACAGCCCGCCTCAGCTTATACAAGTCGTGTTGTTTGACATCTTTACCATCTACCTTGACAGCACCTTGTGTGGCGTCAAACAACCGCCCTATTAAATCGGCAACCGTTGATTTCCCCGAGCCTGTTTTACCAATCAAAGCGACACTTTCCCCCGCTTTTAACTCAAAACTCACACCTTTTAATGCGTGAATTCCGCTATCGGGATACACAAAATGTACATCTTCAAAACGTACATCGCCTATTATTTTCTTTTGGTCAGAACCTTTTACCGGGTTTTGAATATCAGGAGTTGTTTCTAAAAACTCATTGATGCGATGCTGTGAGGCCGCGGCGCGTTGCGTTATGGCCGTTACCCAGCCCAATGCAGCCACCGGCCAAGTGAGCATATTCACGTAAATCACAAACTCGGCAATATTGCCGGTAGTAATATCCCCCGTCATGGCTAAATTCCCGCCTATGTAGATCGTAATAATGGTACTTAAGCCAATCAATAAAATCATGAGCGGTTGAAACAGTGCGTTGGTTTTGACCAACTCGAGGTTTTTATCTTTATAAAAATTAGTTTCCTGTTTAAAGTTAGCGTTGTAATCATTTACACGACTGTACGATTTCAAAACACGAATGCCCGAAAAGGCCTCTTGTACAAAAGTGGAAAGAACCGAAAGCTGCCTTTGTACGCGCTCACTTCGCGTGTTAATAACCGCACTAACATAATAAATACTTACACTTAAAACAGGAAGCGGTGCCAATACATAAAGCGTGAGTTTGGGATTAACCGTTAACATGGTGGCAATTACCATTATAAACAAAAACAACACATTTAAGCTGTACATAATAGCCGGGCCTAAGTACATTCTCACCTTACTTACATCTTCACTGATTCGGTTCATTAAATCTCCGGTATTATTGCGTTTGTAAAATGAAAGTGACAGCAATTGATAATGCCCGAAAATCTCATTTTTCAAATCAAACTCAACCAATCGCGACATCACAATAATGGTTTGGCGCGTAAAAAAGGAAAACACACCTTTTAGCAGCGCCATCAATAATACGCCGCCGGCAAAAAGCAAAAGGACCTTACTTAACAAACCGTAGTACTCATCTTGAAATGAACTGCCCTCGAGCATTTGATATTGCTGAAGCGATTCTTTAACCACATCAAAAGCCACCCTGATAATTTGGGCGGGAATAATGGCGAAAACATTGGAAATAATAATGAATAGTATTCCCAGTCCCAATCGCAAGCGGTATTTCCAAAGATATTTATTGAGGTATTTTAATGCCTTCATTTGCCAATTTATAGTTTGCCCAAGGTACAACCGGTCAAAGAAAAATAGTACTTTTGCGGCGCGTTTTTAAAAAGCGCGAAGGTAACTATTCGCAAAGTAATTGCCTTTACAAACATCGAATAACAATGGAAGTAGAAACAATATCAAACGGGGTCAATCAAAGCAACCCGGTTTTGTTTGAAATGTTGCAAACAGAACACGAACAAGTCGTTTTTTGTCAAGATAAAGCCTCCTGCTTAAAAGCCATAATCGGTATTCACAATACACATCTGGGACCTGCTTTGGGCGGAACGCGCATGTGGGTTTACGATAATGAGCTGGCGGCTATACAAGATGTATTGCGTCTTTCGCGCGGTATGACTTACAAAAATGCTGTAAGCGGGCTCAACCTGGGCGGAGGAAAAGCTGTGATAATAGGTGATTCACGCACTATGAAAAACGAAGCTTTAATGAGACGCTTTGGTAAATTCGTAGATTCGCTAAGCGGAAAATACATCACTGCGGAAGATGTGGGTATGGAAACAGCCGATATGGATACCGTGAGAGAAGTGACCCCTTATGTGACCGGTATTTCTGAAGAGAAAGGCGGAGCGGGAAATCCATCTCCTGTCACTGCTTACGGAGTTTTTATGGGAATGAAAGCGGCG
>CAJXMT010000161.1 GCA_913056155.1 uncultured Cryomorphaceae bacterium | reverse complement strand
GTGGCTGTACATTTGATTTGAAGCTTCAAAAACAAATACGTCACACGGATTTACTCCGCTAAACGAGTTCATAATATCGGCAGATTGAATGGGTGAACTCCACAAGTTGAAATAATTCTCATTTGAAACGCCTTGTTTTTCCACGTTATACGTACCCGTGCCGGAGTTCAGGTTAGCCCCGGTGTGCGTTTGAACGAGTGAACCTGTATGTTCAACGGTTACGATTCCGTTATTGATAATTTCATTTTTTACGGTGAGTTGATTTCCCGATGAAACGGTCAGTTCGGCTCCGGTTGCGATTTCAGCGTAATCAACAGCGGCATCGGCCTGAATATCGGCAGCAGCACCGTTGATGAATAACTTTCTTGCAGAATCTGCTTGATTGGGTCTGTTTGCCGAACCGCTGCCATTTTGCCAAGCTGAACCGTTCCAAATAACAGCCTTGTAAAAACCAACCGTAAAGTAATCACCGTCTTCGATATTTACATTGGTAAAAGTAACTTCAGAACCGCTTACAGAGGATGCAGTCGCAGCGGTAACGGCATCGGAAAAATCGCCGTCGTCATCTGTAAGGAGAACGATTTCACTCATGTCTGCGGGAAGCGACGGTAAACCGCTTAAATCAAACTTCAGTGTCAGGTTGCCGGTTTGGCCTACTTCAGTCGCCCTCCATTCACGTTCTAACTTCAAGGAAGCTTCTCCGGTTTCATTTTTTTCGTTCGCGATTGATGCGTTGTTATGCCCCCAAACAATAGACTCCATGTTGTTCAATGAAGCAGTTTCAACCGTCAAAACGGCGCCACCGTTTACCGATCGGGATTTCAAAACCTCAAGAGATACATCGTCATCCTTAATTAAACCCGCAATGCCGTTATTATAGCCTGTACTTGCCGAGTAATCCCAAACCGTATTGCCCGCCGAATTCAAATAATCGCGCTCATCAGTTGAACTCGTTGCCGGGTCATCAGGCATATTTAAGGTGATGCCGTATTTCAACGCCAAATATGATTGGATTTGATTGATTTGAGTATTAGAAAGCGTAAGACCTTCATAGTATATGATTTCTGAAATATCTCCTTTATAGTAAATGTCATTTCCGTCACCATTCAGCACTTCTGCTTCAGAGCCGTCTCCAATATAGCCGAATCGAGTTGTGTTCGCATTAATTTGAAAGAAGGATGATTGTTTATCAGCGGAAAACTCAACGGCTCCATCAGCTAATATTTTCGTGTCCTCAATGAGCGAATTATCAAACAAAAAGCCGCCGATATGCGGTCTGTTGTCATTGAGTGCGGTAGTCCCGCTTTCATCAACGATTCCCGGTGCGTAGGAAAAACCGGCTCTTCCGTCACCTTGGATGTATGTATTAAAATACTCAGATCGGTCAAAATCCAGAAAAGCCCAATTACTGTTGTAACCACCTCCGGTTTCATTGGTTCGAAACACCGCGAACGTGTACACTTTGGAAAGACTTGCGTTGTTGTAAGATAAATCGATTCCGAGTCGGTTATTAGAGCCGTCAAAAGTCAAGTAATTTTGGAAGTTAAACGCGGTATCACTTATTCCCCCGCTGTATTGCGGCCGGTTACTTGCGGTTGCCGCGGTTGCCGGAATACCTTGCGCTTCATCAGTCCAAGAGGTTACGGAACTTCCGCCGCTAATGCCGGCGTCGGGTCTGTACCACAACTGAATGGAACAGCCCACTCCGCCGGGGGCCAAAATATCATCATCTTGAATCGTAACGGTATTTGTATTTACGGCTCCGATGGAGCCTATGGAAACGTTTGTAATGGTAACCGTAAAGTCTTTGTCTCCACCAACAACACAATTGTCAATGATGGGAACTTGAATATTCAAACCGGTATTTCCGGCTAAAAAGATTGCAGAACCCGATGAACCTGTATAGTCAACTCCTTGGGATGCCGTACCCGGGTTGATCGTGTAATCAAACGTGATGTTTTGAGGAATTGAATAAGATAAGTCAACAGCGAGGGAGACAGATCCGGCGGACTCGGATACAGAGGATGTGGCATTAGCAAACTCAACTTCGGGAAAATCATCATTTATAATGATAAGCTCATGGCTGATAAAGCCGGTACCGGCCGGACTTGAACCCAAGTCAAGTGAAGCTCCTGAGGGATTTGAAAGTTGTATTTGCACCGTTTTATCCGGATTATATGTTGAGTTATTTGTAATATTTACCGTAATATTTTGAACGGAATCTCCGTTACCGAAATTTAGTGTGCCTGATGACAAATTGTAATCGGTACCGTTTGCGGCAGTACCCCCTACAACATTGTAATCAACGGTGATTCCGCCGGGGCTCGGAGTATTGAGCTCTACCGGAATGGAAATGCTTGAAGTAGATTCAAGAACTGAAGATGTGTCAGATGCGAAATATAATTTATACGGATTGTCATTATCGTTTATGGTGTAAGTAAGAACAGAGTCAGCACTCAAGGTGTAACCCGTACCGCTTTCCAGAATGACTTCAAAAGTTTCATCGGGCTCTACCGATGTATCGTCTGTTACGGAAATTGCGGGTAAATTTTGAAGTGCCGAACCGGAATTAAAAGTAATACTCGCACTTCCGTTAGGTACGGCTGTATAATCACCGGGGCTCACGGCTGTTACGTCATTCGTGCGGTGATTCACGGTAAAAGTGGTGTTTTGAGCGGGTATGTAATTGAGCGAAACCACAGGAATAGCATCAGAGCTTTCCGGCCCGTTTTGGTTTTGCCTATTAAAGCCGATCACCTCTCTGAATTGCGCTACTCGAACATAATCACCCGTGTTTAAGTTAATGGCTGCCGTATAGTCACTTCCCGAGCTTGCCAATTCATAAAGTTGCGCTCCCGTAGTAAAATCACCGTCGTCACTCAACATTATACCTACTTTGTATCCTGCGTTTAAAGACGGTAGTTGAGAGCCGTCAACGGTTACATCGAGGTTTCCCGTTTCACCAATTTCCGAAACGCGCCATTCTTCACCCAAATGCTCAACATTTGCTGCATCAGGGGAGTTGGATGTCAACCAAGTTCCGGTACTTCCGGAGTCACGCGCCATTAATAGATAATCAGAATTACTTAGAGAAGCAGGATTAGATAAAGAAATCATGCCCTCACCTTTTGCGGAGGCATTAGATTCCCCGCCTTCTTGCCCGATTCCTATTAAATCATTAAAGTAACCACCGCTTTCAAAAGCGAATAAGTCATTGACTCCAATATTTATATCGTACTTTGAGGATAAATAATTTTCTGTGATATAGCGTTCGCTTGTTGAATAGGCATAATCAGCAATGATAAATTCTAAAAGATCCCCGGAGTATGGAGCGGAACTCAAGCTTGCCCCGGTTTGATTTAATACTGAATTAGAATTACCGATCTTGATATCTCCCGTGTGATCATATAATGTCCCAATAGATTGAAGTTGAATACTTTGAGAACTGTTTAAAAAGCAATCTACAGTTCCGGTAAGGCCCGTAGTAGAACCGTCGTAAACCACGGTTAAAATATATTCACTGCCGACGGAGATATTAAAATTTTGCGTTTCAAGACCCCATGGAGATGCGGCGCCGTCATTATTGAGGTTCCATGCTGAAACATGCAGCTTTCCGCCATTGATTATAAAAGAAAAACCCCTTGTTGTACCGCCTTCTTCATATAGCAATTGTTGACTTGTCACGTCACTCCCCGTTTTAAAAACAAGAAAAAAGGTTCGTTCATTCCAAGGGCCGCCGTCATTCAAATCACCGTTATTGGCAATTTGTAAATCATCATTACTCCCGTCAAATCGTATAACAGGAAACCCGTTAACTTGGTTGGGAGCATTATTTCGTAATATAGGACGGTTTCCCCCCGAACTTACTGCACTTATTGTGTTTCCTCCTTTATTTGACCAAGAACTCACGTTCGAGTTATCAGAGGTTGAGGTAAATTCGCCCATGTCATACCAAAATCGCACCTCATTTGTTGTGGCTACCCCTCCGGGTGTTTGAGATCTTACTTGTGTGGTGATCAATACCAAGCCCAAGCAGACTAAAGTATAAGCCGTTAATTTTTGTAATGTAGTACTCATCTTTTTTGTAATTTTAAAATGAGTCAAAATTAAGCGGGTTCTCTATAGGTTAATTCTGTAATTGACAAACTTACAAACAGTGATTTGTTTGTGCGTGCGTATAAAAATCAAAATTATATTTTGAAATTATACAACTCACTCTATCGCAGAAACTAAGAGTATTTTAGGAACAACATCAGCGTTGAGATCATGTTGAGCCTTGGAGATTTACAACGTAAAAATATTCCGGAACCACAATTTGTTGAATAATGAGTTATGCTTTCTTTACCGGTTCCCTACCCTAAAACCATCGTCAACCCAATTCGCTTTCGATCTGCATCCACCGTGAGTACTTTTACTTCCACTTCTTGATGAAGGCGCACCACATCAGCAGGGTTGCGCACAAAATCGCGCGCCATTTCACTTTTGTGCACCAAGCCGTTTTCTTTGATTCCCAGATCAATGAATGCTCCAAAGTCGGTAATGTTAGAAACCATCCCGGGCAAAACCATGCCGGGCTTCACATCGGCAATGGACTTGATGCGGTTTGAAAAACTAAAGGATTTGGCTTTTTGCCTGAAATCGCGACCGGGTTTCATCAGTTCCTCGGCAATATCGCGCAAAGTGGGCAGACCCACTTCGGTAGTGACGTATTTTTCAAGGGGTAAACGCTTCACGGCATCGGCGCGACCCGCAAGCTCGTTGAGGTTAAAACCGGCATCTTTAGCCATGCGCTTGACCAAGTCGTAACGCTCGGGGTGAACTGCCGTATTGTCCAATACGTTTTTTCCGTCTCTGATGCGCAAGAATCCCGCCGCCTGCGCAAAGGCTTTTTCGCCTATTTTGGGCACTTTCTTCAACCGGCTTCGCGAGGTGAACGCCCCGTTTTCGGTTCTGAACGAAACAATATTTTTAGCGGTTGACGTACCCAAACCCGCCACATACTGCAATAAATAAGCACTTGCCGTATTTAAATCAACCCCCACTTTATTCACGGTATTGATCACGGTTTGCTCCAGCGCTTTACGCAACAGCGTTTGATTCACGTCGTGCTGGTATTGACCAACGCCTATGGATTTAGGGTCGATTTTCACCAACTCAGCGAGCGGATCTTGGAGTCGGCGACCTATACTCACCGCCCCGCGCACTGTTACGTCATAATCGGGAAACTCCTCCCGCGCAACTTTAGACGCGGAATACACCGAGGCGCCCGATTCGTCCACCACAAAAACCTCCAAATCACGCTCAAAACGGATGTGTTTCATGAGTTGCTCGGTTTCGCGACCGGCAGTGCCGTTACCTATGGCCACCGCCTCAATTTTAAACATGTTGACCAGCGTATTGAGTTTAGATTTAGCTTGTGCGGTTTTATTTTGCGGCGGGTGCGGATAAATCGTTTCATTGTGAAGCAAATCGCCGTGTTCATCTAAACAAACTACTTTACAGCCCGTCCTAAATCCCGGATCCAAGGCCAAAACGCGTTTATTTCCGGCGGGCGGTGAAAGCAAGAGCTGCTCCAAATTCACGGTGAAAGCTGCAATGGCTTCATCATCGGCGCGTTGTTTGGTTTTTGCCGTAAACTCATTTTCCAGAGCAGGTTGCAGCAGTCGCTTATAGGCGTCTTTTGCGGCAATTTCCACCTGCTCGGTACAGCGTGAACTTTGGTGGTTTTTGGTAAAAAACCGAATGATAAAGTCCAGGGTGCGCTCTTCATCCGGTGCGATTTTAAGTCGTAAAACCCCTTTTTCCTCGCCGCGTTTCAACGCCAAAAAGCGATGCGCCGGAATGGTTTTTAAGCGATGGACAGAGTTGATAAACTTAGTGAAAAGTCCGCCCGCATCCTCCTCTTTTTTCTTGCCGGCCGGCACATGAATTTGAGCGTGTTTATCAAAGTTCTCCCGCACCCTTTCTCTGATTACCGGGTGTTCATTGATGCGCTCGGCAATAATATCGCGCGCGCCGGCTAAAGCTTTTTGTTCATTGGGATACGCTTTGCACAAAAA
>CAJXMT010000160.1 GCA_913056155.1 uncultured Cryomorphaceae bacterium | reverse complement strand
CTAAAGAAGCACTTGCAAGTAAACTTGACGCACAACTTTAAGTAGAGTGTTTTAAATACTTTAAAATCAATACAAAGCGGCTCCTTCACGGGGGTCGCTTTTTTTTTACATCATCCCGTAAAGAAAATGTAAGCTATGAAAATAGCGGCTATAATACCGGTGAAATCAGCGAATAAACCGGCCGTTGCGGTGTAGCGCGTATTTTTGATATTAACCGCGCCGTAGTAAACGGCAATGGTGTAAAAAGTAGTTTCTGTACTGCCTTGAAATACAGAGGACAGGAATCCCTGAAAAGAATCAGGGCCATAATTGGACATTGTTTCCAACATCATGCCGCGCGCTCCGCTGCCGCTCAACGGCTTCATAAATGCGGTGGGAAGGGCGCCCACAAAATCGGTATTCAACCCCATGGCCGCGGCCGCGTATTCAATTCCTTTGAGAGGTATATCCAACGCCCCTGAGGCTCTGAATATGCCGGCAGCAACCAGAATGGCCACCAAGTAGGGAATGATTTTTACGCCTATTTGAAACCCTTCCTTGGCACCGTCAACAAAGGTATTGTACACATTGATTTTACGGCGCCATCCCAAATAGAAAAACAGCGCAATTACGGCCATTAGTATAAAATTCCCCACAACTGAAGAAAAGTGCTCTGTGAACGAATCCGGTTGTTGATTTAACCATAAAATTAATCCAAAAATAAAAGCCGTTAAACCTCCTAATATGGATAAAACCATTGGATTAAGGAGATTTATTTTTTGCTTAATTCCCACAAAAATTAATCCTCCCACCGTGGCAAAGTAAGTAGCGAGTAAAATGGGTAAAAACACCTCAGAGGGGGCGGAGGCTTGAGCACCGGCTCGCAATGCCATTACACTTACGGGAATTAAGGTGAGTCCGCTGGTGTTCAAAACTAAAAACATGATTTGCGAGCGCGAGGCCGTTCCTTTTTTGGGGTTTTCCTCTTCCAAATCTTTCATAGCCTTAATACCCATGGGTGTTGCGGCGTTATCTAATCCCAACATATTGGCCGAAAAATTCATAATCATGGAACCGTAAGCCTTGTGGCCTTTAGGTAAATCGGGAAAAAGTTTACTGAAAAACGGCTGTATAAACTTGGCTAAACAGTCCACCACACCGGCTTTTTCGGCAACGCGTAAAATGCCCAACCAAAGCGTCATTACACCAATGAGGTGAAGCACAATAGTAATTGAACTTTGTGCATTGTCAAAGGAGGCTTCAGCCATAGTTTTAAAAATGAGCAAATCTTCTTGTGCAAAATACAATCCGTACTCGGCCAAACGCTCTCTAAAGAAGTAGCCTAAGGTTCTGATTATGCCCACAATAAAGGCAATTACAATAAAACCGATGAAAATATAATTCAATAACATATCAGTGCGCTAAATTAAAACTTATTACGTGAGCCGTCAATTGGGCAAATGTAAGTTATGAACGTTTTACCGGTGAATTACCCGGCAGTGCATTATTTTGGTCAGAACCCCAAGCAGCCGGTAACCTTTACGACCAACCGCCTTCAAATCTCCGTAACTTACTACTTTTGCACGGCTAAAAAGTCATTTATGAGTGCGCTACAACAAGAAATAAATAAACGAAAAACCTTTGCTATCATCTCACACCCCGATGCGGGTAAAACCACCCTTACCGAAAAGCTATTGCTTTTTGGAGGGGCCATTCAAGTGGCCGGTGCGGTAAAAAATAATAAAATAAAGAAAACCGCCGCTTCTGATTTTATGGAAATAGAAAAGCAACGGGGTATCTCTGTAGCCACCTCAGTCATGACATTTGAGTACAAAGGTAAGCTGGTGAATATTTTAGATACTCCCGGTCACAAAGATTTTGCCGAGGATACCTACCGCACACTTTCTGCTGTTGACTCTGTTATTTTGGTAATAGATGCTGCAAGCGGAGTAGAGTCTCAAACCGAAAAACTCATGGAAGTGTGCCGTATGCGCGACACTCCCGTTCTTATTTTTGTGAATAAACTCGACCGCGAAGGGCACGACCCGTTTATATTGATGGATGAGCTGGAAGAAAAACTCAGCATCAAAGTAAAACCCATGACTTGGCCCATAGGTATGGGACAGCGCTTCAAAGGGGTTTATAATTTACCGGAAAAAGGCGTAAACCTTTTTGAAGCCGATAAACAACGTATTTCCAAAGACATAATCGCTATCAAAGATTTGAGTTCGAGCCGGCTCAATGAAATTATCGGTGATGCTGCTGCCGACCAACTGCGTGAGGATATTGAGTTGGTGGAAGGCGTGTACGACGATTTTGATAAGCACGAATACGAAAGCGCACGGGTTGCGCCGGTGTTTTTTGGTTCGGCCCTGAATAACTTTGGCGTTCAAGAACTGTTAGATGCCTTTGTAAATATTGCTCCCGAGCCTCAGCCGCGAACAACAGATCACGGTGAAGTAAAGCCCGATGACGAAAAATTCAGCGGATTCATCTTTAAAATTCACGCCAATATTGACCCGCGCCACCGAGACCGCATTGCATTTTTAAGAGTTTGTTCAGGCCGATTTGAGCGCAACACCTTTTACCGACATGTGCGACAGGGCAAAAAAATTAAATTTTCCAATCCGTACTCATTTATGGCCAGATCCAAAGAGGTAGTGGACGACGCCTATGCCGGCGATGTAATTGGCTTATACGATACCGGCAATTTTAAAATAGGAGACACCCTTACTGAGGGAGAAGACTTCAGCTACAAAGGCGTACCCGTATTCTCGCCCGAGATTTTTAGAGAGGTCATCAATAAAGATCCGCTAAAAACCAAACAATTGGATAAAGGTGTTCGGCAACTTACTGAGGAGGGTGTGGCGCAAATGTTTACCCAACAACCCGGGAACATAAAAATTGTGGGTACCGTGGGTGAGCTGCAATTTGAGGTCATTAAACACCGCTTGGAAAATGAATACGGCGCATCGTGTGAATTTAGACCTAAGCCCTTCTACAAAGCCGTATGGCTCACGACAGACAATGAAGCCAAACTGAAGGAGTTTATGCGCATAAAAGGCCGGAATGTAGGTTACGATAAAGATGATCGACCCGTGTTTTTGGCAGAAAGTAAGTTCTTGCTGGAAACAGCTGTTCGCGATTACCCCGAGATTGAGTTTCATACCAATACTGAGTTTAAAACCGACGCTCAAACCGTTTAGTATGGCAAGCAGGGCGGCCGTTTTTATGATTAAATTATTGGCTGAGCTGCCGTTTTTTGTATTATACAAAATAAGCAGCTTGTTAAAAGTCATCGTTTTCGATATATTCGGCTACCGAAAAGATGTGATTGAGAGAAACCTTTCTCAAAGTTTTCCCGATAAAACGGAAAAGGAAATAACCGCAATAATATCCAAATTTCAACTCCACCTTACCGATGTCATTGTTGAAACCTTAAAGTGCTGCACCATTACAAAAACGGAGCTTCAAAGCCGGTTTGTTTTTGAAAACCCCGAGCTTCTCAACCGTTATCATGAGCAAGGTCGCAGTATTATAACCGTTTTGGGACATTACGGAAATTGGGAAATGGCCGGTATGGCATATTCAGTCTGCGCCCGGCACAAACCCAACCTCGTTTATCGCCCACTGAGCAACCTTGTTTTTAACGATTTTATTTTTTCGGTCAGAACCCGGTTTGGAGGCGACTTAATTCCTGAGGGTAAAATTTTTAAACGCATGTACCGCGAGCATAAAGACGGCGTGGTCACCAACACCGCATTAATCGGCGATCAAACGCCTCTAAAAAACAGAGGTAAAAACATCAACTTCCTGGGCAGGCCTACTCCTTTCTTTGAAGGTCCCGAACAATTGGCCAAACGGTTTAATTATCCCGTACTATTTGCAAGAGTGAAAAAAGTGAAACGAGGATACTACTCGTGTCGTTTTGAAGTCATCACAGATAGTCCCGGTCAATTACCTAATGGAAAAATCACAAAAATCCACGCCAAAAAATTACAAGAAAGTATAGCTCAACAACCCGAATTCTGGCTTTGGTCGCATCGCCGGTGGAAGCATGCTCCTGATTTACTACAAAACCAATGAAATTTAAAAAAATCAAAATTAACAAATCTCGAAGGATATAAAAGGTTATATTTGCAAAGCCTTTAAAACAAATAACCCTTTGCCGTTTCAGTCTATACATCAGTTCGAACAACTATCATCAGCACTGGCAGATGAGGTTAACGGGATGTTTTTTCGTTGTGCAAATGATGAAGATTGGACTTTTTTACACGTTACACGCGGCATAAAAGAACTCACCGGTTTTACCCCGGATGAGGTCGTTAATAACCCCGAATGCGCCGCAGCAAAACTCGTTCATCCCGAAGATTTAGAGCGCGTCAAAGACATCATGTCCGGCAACATAAGACCCGACATAAAAACGACTTTGGAGTACCGAATCAAAACAAAAACGGGCAAATACATCTGGGTGAGGGAAACCAATATTGCTATTGAGGAAAACGGAAAAGTGAAGTATTATGAAGGATACCTGCGGGAAATATCATTTGATTATCATTTCACCCATACCAACATGGCTTACAACACGTTAGAAATGTTGGCGGAGGGTAAATCGCTCAATGAAATTCTCGTTTACCTCATCAGCATTATTAAAAAAGAATTCAACGGCTCCATTCCTTCAGTGATAAAGATTCGGGAAAATAAAATGTACGCCGCTGCTGAAAATGATTTACCCGAAAATTTCAATGAAACCATTTCAGGTGTGGAAATTGGAGAAGGAGTAGGGTCTTGCGGTACGGCAGCATTTCGAGGTGAACGCATAATTCACCAAAACTTAGATACCCACCCGGCATGGAAAGTCGCATGGCCGGTACTAAAAGAAACGGGATTGAAATCGTGTTGGTCAGAACCCATTAAAAATGCAGAAGGTGTGGTGTTGGGAACTTTTGGGATTTACTGGAAGGATTTACGAGAACCTACGCCTTTGGATTTGCAAAAAATTTCAGGTGTTGTGCATTTGGCGGGAATAGCCATGGAGAAAAAAAGCCGAGAAGAAGAGCGCAAAAGTTTTTTTTCCATTTTAGATAATCAACCGCTCAATGAGGTGTTTTTACTCAATCCGCCCGATGGTCAAATATTATATGCCAACTCAGGAGCGCTGGATAATTTGGGGTACCGCTTAGAGGAATTAAAACTCAAGTCTATTATTGAGCTCAACGGCAAATGCGATGCTAACAGTTACAAAACTTTAGTGCGCGTGCTGGAAAACAGTAAGAAAAATAAAGTGTTCTTTTATTCAGAACACCAAACAAAGGCCGGAAAAACGTACCCGGTGGAAATCAACCTCCAAAAGATTTTTTGGGAAGGCAAATCGGTATTACTGGCCAATGCCGTGGATATTACGGAGAAAAAAGAAGCGGAGCATCGTTTGGCCGAATCTGAAAAAACGCTGGCTAAAGCTGAGGAAATTGCATCGTTGGGAAGTTGGCAGTACGACCCCGGCAGCAATCGAATAATCGGTTCTGATAATTTCGTAAAGTTACTTCATTTAACTCCCGCAGGAAGGGCATCTTTAACGCCTGACGAGTTGACATCGGTTCTGACCGAAAAATATAAAAAGCGATTTAACACGATATTAAAGGAGGTAACTCAAGGAGCTGATGAACGCAGGTTGAAGTTGAAAGCTACTATTGAAAATACGACACGCTACTTTGATGTAGTAATGCGCAAAGAGCGAATAAACAAACAGGTTAAAAAGTTTTTTGTTATTGGTGTTATTCGCGATGTAACAGAAAAAGTCAAAGCCGATAAAGCGCAAAACAGGTTGTCGGGTATATTAAATGCCGTTTTTGAAAATACGGATTACGGTATTTTTATTAAAAATGAAAGCGGAAAATATACCTATGTAAATCAAGCCTTTTCAAAAAACTTAGGTAAACATCCTGAAGCCATTAAAGGCTTAACAGATTTTGACCTGTACGACGGTCAAAGGGCTGAGGAGTTTGTTCAAAAAGATAAGGAGGTTATGCAGGATTGTAGTGTGATGACTTTCGAATCCACTGCGGTTTCTGAAACAGGTGTGGCCTCGAACTACCTTATAACGAAA
>CAJXMT010000159.1 GCA_913056155.1 uncultured Cryomorphaceae bacterium | reverse complement strand
CGATCTTCCCTCGGGAATGTACATCATCAGACTTGAAGGTGAAGGCGTTTCTTTTACGAAGAAGTGGGTGAAAGGGTAATGACTTTTGTTGCATCTGTGGTTTCGAGCGTGTAATCTTTTTAAATACGCGCTTTTTAGGTTGACCGGAAACATCCCGCATTCAACTCCTCCGGAGTTGGAAAACGTTTGTACTCACCTTAACCGCACCCCAACTCCTTGGGGGGCGGTTATTTCTGTTTGACTCCTCCGGAGTCAACAACCGGAATGCTGCGAAACACCATTTCAACTCTCGCACGAAACAATTGTGCTCTTCCTAAATCTTTGACCCTGAAGGGGTCAAAAAGCAATAACCCCGATTGAGAACTCGGGGTGAAACATACAGACGGATTTCCCGACCCCGGAGGCGGTCGAATAGCAACGTCATTGAATTCCTCGGAAGTCACTTGCGATTTAAACGCTGTTTAAAAAGTGGAATTCCGGAGACAGTGGTATAGCGTTATTTTTTGAACATATTATAAGCGCCGTCAGGTGCGACACCTGAATGAAGCGTAATTTCTTCGAGATCTGCCGGGTTCTGACCGAAAAACGATCATGTCAACGCCGAATTCAAAACTACCCCGACCGCCGCCTTATTGAAATGATTCGCGTAGCTTTGTAAGCTTTAGAGTCGATGTGCGACGGTTGATCCATACTTACATGAGCTTTTTTTGCGGTGTGTAACTAATGTTACTTTTTGCGCATATTGCACACTGCACCTTTGCAGCCTCAATCAAAGTAAAATACAAAACAAAAAGTAATCATGGAAATAATTGAAGTATTTGGATACATAGCCTCAATCTTTATAGGAATATCACTGGGCGTGATAGGCGGTGGCGGAAGCATCTTAACAGTGCCGGTGCTAGTATATTTATTGGGGACAGATCCTGTTACTGCCACAGCATATTCACTTTTCATTGTGGGCTTAGCAAGCGTATTTGGATCGGTTTCTTACTTTAGAAAAGGGCTGGTGAACCTCAAAACAGCGGTGGTTTTCGGAATTCCGTCCATCGTGTCCGTTTATTCCACTCGCGCTTTCATTGTACCGGCCATTCCCGAAAATATTGCCACAATCGGCGGTTTTGCACTCACAAAAGGGGTTATGCTCATGTTACTTTTTGCGGTGTTGATGATACTGGCGTCTTACAGCATGATCAAAAAGAAGCGACCCGACGCGGATGCTGAAGAAACCCCGGGTGAACAAAAGTTCAATTACCCGCTAATATTAATCGAAGGAGTAATAGTGGGCATGCTAACAGGCTTTGTAGGCGTTGGCGGCGGCTTTTTAATTATTCCCGCTCTCGTGATTTTGAGTAAACTCCCCATGAAAGAGGCCGTGGGTACGTCATTGGTCATTATAGCCGCAAAATCGCTGATTGGTTTTACGGGTGAGTTGGGTCACAGTGAAATTGAGTGGGGCTTTATTTTGCTCGTTACCGCTTTTGCTGTGGTCGGAATTTTTATCGGCATGGCGGTATCAAAACGAATCAAGGGTGAAAAACTAAAACCGGCTTTTGGTTGGTTTGTGCTCGTTATGGGCGTTTATATATTTTTAAAGGAAACGATTTTATAAAAAACTTTTGGGTTGTGTAACCCATATCACGGTGTTTGAATTTCACCGTTTGCACTTTTGCATTTCAATAATTAAAACAATTATACGATTATGAATATAGAACAAATTTATACAGGATGCCTGGCACAAGGCGCTTATTACATTACTTCAAACGGCGAGGCAGCCATTATTGACCCGCTGCGCGAAACAAAACCTTATTTGGAAAGACTTGAAAAGGATGACGTCAAATTGAAGTATATTTTTGAAACACATTTCCACGCCGATTTTGTGAGCGGTCACCTAGATCTCAGCAAAAAAACGGGTGCTCCCATCGTTTACGGCCCCAAAGCCAATCCCGAGTTTGACTTTGTAAGTGCTAAAGACAATCAAATTTTTGAAGTGGGTGATATAACAATCAAAGTACTGCACACGCCGGGACATACTATGGAGAGTACCTCCTACTTGTTGATGGACGAAAATGGTAAAGAAACGGCACTTTTCAGTGGCGACACCTTATTCTTGGGTGATGTTGGCAGACCCGACTTAGCTCAAAAAGCCGCATCAATGACTCAAGAAGAGTTGGCCGGTTTGCTTTACGACAGCTTGTACAATAAAATACTGCCATTGGCTGATGACATTATGGTCTACCCGGCACACGGCGCCGGATCGGCATGCGGTAAAAACATGATGAAGGAAACCCAAGACACTTTGGGCAACCAAAAAAAGGTGAACTACGCGCTGAATCAACCCGATAAGGAGTCGTTTGTAAAAGCTGTAACTGATGGACTCACACCGCCTCCCGGATACTTTGGCATGAACGTAGCCATGAACAAAAAAGGATACGGCAGTTTTGATGAAGTACTGGAAAAAGGTATGAAAGCACTTACGCCTGATGAATTTGAAACCGTTGCCGAAACTACCGGGGCGTTGATCCTGGATACCCGCGATGCCGGTGATTTTGCCAAAGGTTTTGTGCCCAACTCCATAAATATTGGTTTGGACGGCGACTTTGCACCGTGGGTGGGCGCCATGATTATGGACGTTAAACAGCCTCTTTTACTCGTAACCTATGAAGGCGAAGAGGAAGAAGCTGTAACCCGACTCAGCCGAGTGGGCTTTGATGCCGTTGCCGGTTATTTGAAAGGCAGTATCAAAAGCTGGAAGGATGCAGGTAAAGAAACAGATAATGTGAATCGCATCACAGCAGAGGAGTTTTTCGGCAAATTGAAAGTAGGGGAAACCAACGTTTTTGACGTGCGCAAAGAAAGTGAATATACTGCCGAGCATGTGGAGGAAGCTTACAGCAAACCGCTGGATTTCATCAACGATTGGGTGAAAGACATCAACCCCGATGAGCACTTTTTTGTACACTGTGCCGGCGGTTACCGCAGCATGATTGCCTCAAGCATTTTGCAGTCTCGCGGTTATCGGAACTTTTCTGAGGTGGAAGGCGGCTTTGACGCCATTGCAAAAACAGGCGCACCCAAGACAGATTTTTTGTGCCCCACAAAAGTGATGAAGCAGTCATAAGCAAAACTTTACGCTAACCCCTATTATTATTTTATTCAGAACCAATTAAAAAAGAAAAAATGGGACTATTCGATATGTTTAAAAGCACGTCAATATCAAGTGACGAATTAAAAGAATTAATCAACTCAGGAGCCTTTTTGGTAGATGTCCGCAGTCCGGGTGAGTTTGCCTCAGGCAGTGCAAAGGGTGCGGTAAATATTCCGTTAGACGCTGTTACGCGACAGTTGAAAAAGTTTAAAGGAAAAAAACAGATTGTTGTCTTTTGCCGCAGCGGGAATCGCTCCTCACAGGCCAAACAAATACTGGAAAGTAACGGTATTGAAAATGTAACAAACGGCGGAACCGTAGATCACGTGGCTCAAGCGCAACGCTGATTGTTTTGGGTTCTGAAAAAGACTTTAAAATAAAAAGCAGTGACAAATGAACAATAAATTTAAAATATTGCTGCCGACTGATTTTAGCGTACAAAGTGACTACGCTTACGTCATGGTGCAAAACCTCGCGAAAAAAATACCGCTTGAGGTGACTTTACTACACGTTTTGAATGTACCCGATACGGTATCTATGGATGCCCGCGGGAACATCAAAACGTGCGGTGAAATTGATCCGGATTATATAAACACTCAAAAAGAAATTGCACTGAGAAAGTTGCAGTCGCTAAATGAGCTGCACGGCAACGCTATTAAAACGGAACTGAAATTGGGCAAACTGACAAGTAGTATTATTGATTACAGTGAGGCCGGCGGTTTTGACCTCATTGCGATGGGAACCAAAGGCACTGGTGGGCTGTTTGAAAAAATTACGAAGAGTGAGTCTCAAATAATTGCCCGCAAATCTGCCATTCCCGTTCTTACTTTAATGTGTGACAGGTCTGATTTCCAACTTGAAACCATTGCTTTGGTTCAGGATTTCAGGTCGTGTAACAATCAGGAACTCGGATTTCTCAACGTGTTGATCAAATCCTTTAACACTCGAGTTCATTTGCTTCAAATTACCTCAGATCCTTCAGCTGAAAATATGGAAGAGATAGAGCAAAATATGGAGACGTTTGCCGCAAACAACAAACTCGCTAAATATGAGAAGCATATTTTGAAAGATACAGATGTGGAGAACGGAGTGATTCATTTTAATCAAATGAATAATGTGGATATGGTTTTTATAGGAACACACGGCACCGGCGGTTGGTTTCACGAAAGTGCTGCTGAGCAATTGGTGAATCACATGTACAAGCCCGTTGTGGCCTACAGAATGAAATAGTTCAATTTTAAACGTAAAAAGTAATTTGTAATGATAGATTTTTTAATACAGCCTTGGTCATGGTGGTTCTCGGGGTTAGTCATCGCAGCCATCATGTTTATTCTTTTGTTTTTTGGTAAATCGTTTGGCTTTTCGGCCAATTTACGTACCATTTGCGCTGCTTCGGGTGCAGGTAAAAGGGTGGAGTTTTTCAACTTCGACTGGAAAAAGCAAATTTGGAACATTGTGTTTTTGGTCGGAGCCGTAATCGGGGGATTCGTGGCATCTAACTTCCTTACACCTGAAGGTTACGCCCCGGCAATTTCAGAAAATACCATTAATGACTTAAGTGAACTTGGTTTTGGAGCTCCTGAATCCATGCAACCTTCCGAGTTATTTTCATCAACGTATTTTACCGATATAAAAGTGCTGCTTTTACTGGCACTTGGTGGATTGCTGGTGGGTTTCGGCGCGCGCTATGCCGGTGGTTGTACATCGGGTCATGCCATCAGTGGAATTTCAGATTTGCAAATTCCCTCCATCATCGCCGTAGTGGGCTTTTTTATAGGCGGCTTAATTATGACATTTTTCATTTTCCCGTTGATCTTCGGATAAACACATAACACATTTTCAAAAAAAGTAAAGTAATGAAGTTTTTAAAATACTTATTGGTAGGTGGTCTTTTCGGAATTGTCATGACAAAATCCGAGGCCATATCATGGTACCGTATTCAGGAAATGTTTCGCTTTCAAGACTTCCACATGTACGGCATTATTGGTACAGCCGTAGTTTTGGGGGCGATAGGTGTGGCTCTGATCAAAAAGTTTAAAATGCGTGATGTGGAAGGAAATCCCATTTTATTTATGCCCAAAAATAAATCCATTGCGCGCTACTTAATCGGAGGTACCATTTTTGGTTTGGGCTGGGCGCTCAGTGGCGCATGTCCCGGCCCTATGGTAGTGAACATCGGGTACGGCTATTACATGTTTGCCGTGGTGTTCATTTTTGCGGTTGCGGGCACTTGGTTGTATGGAGCTGTTAAGCATAAGTTGCCGCATTAATCATTGTTTAAAACTTAGAGATTACAGTTATTTTAATTTGCTGTTGCTAATAAAATCAATTGAGCATGTCTTTTAGTTCAACCGGGCGCTTCTTATTCGCCTTTTTAACGCTCTGCGCAGTTTTATATGTTGTTCCGGTTATCGGGCAACATGAAACGCACGGGCATCATATTCAGGTCGGTAATGATTCGCTTCCCCAAACATTGGGTCGAGATTTGGATAAAGGAAGTTTCGAATTTCACGCCCGTTCTTTTTTTATGCATACCGATAATAAAGGCGATTTGTTAAATTACAATGCTTTGGCTGCAGGAGCCGGCATTGGTTATTTTAGTCCGAGTTGGAAAGGTTTTCACTTTGGGTTTAGTGGATTTTTTGTTTTTCAATTGACTGAACACAATATTTACCGCGAAGATTCCCAAACCGGCTCGGGCAACCGGTATGAGCTGTTGCTTTTTGATATGAACGATTTTAATAATCGAGGTGATTTGGACCGATTGGAGGAACTGTATATTGATTATGAATACAAGAATCTGAATATCACGTTGGGCCGTCAAATATTTAATTCTCCGTTTCTCAATGAGCAGGATAACCGTATGAGAGCGAACTTGTTTTCCGGTTTATCGGCACGGTATAAAACGGGGAATTGGAAATTTACCGGCGCCTTTTTTGATCGA
>CAJXMT010000158.1 GCA_913056155.1 uncultured Cryomorphaceae bacterium | reverse complement strand
TTTGTGTATTGATGCTTTGAAAACCGGTGGGTCCGAATTTTTGGGTTTCGTCATGTCCGGGAGCCCATGTAACTGAGGGTGGCGGGTTGGGGTAAGTTACGTAACCGGGGCCGCCCCAATTCGGCACCGGATTAGCTTGCGAGGTAATTCCCTCAAAAGGAGTAACCAAGCGGTAAGCTAATGAGTCGCCGTCCACATCAAATGCCGAGTTGGGTATGGTAGCCGTGTCATTTAAACAAATGAAAGAGGCTAAGGTATCGGTAAAAAATGCCGAGTTATTGGCTAATAAATTGGTGCTGTTTTCCTCAGAGGGAATAAAGCATTTGTAGGTAAGTGTTTGCGATCCCGAGTTTAATAAGTTAGCGATGCCGCCGGGTCGGCAGCACCTGTCGTACATGATGTGAAAACCCTCGGCCGATGGCGGTAAACTCACCGTTCCCGTATATTCCACCAATGCCACACAGGTGGGAATAGAAAAGGTACAACCGGCGGGAAGCTGAGGCTCTATAATATCAAAACCGGCTACCGTCATTTGCATGGTTTGCTCACGGGCAAGCAGCGAGTCGTCAATTGCACCTTCGTAAACGCCCAACGTAATCGGGTCCTCGGGAAAACCTCCCGGTGAACCCGGACTCCAGTTGTTTGAGTTGCAGTCTAAATAAGCTTGAAAAGTAAGTGTGTAGAGGGTGTTTCCCGGCGTGTTGGGGTCGCCACCACCGTAGCTGTAACTTATATTTCCTCCTATTAAGTGAGTCGCATGTGAATGGTAAGCGGCAAATATGAAAAATAGAGTTGCGAATGCTGTTGCTAACTTTCTGTAAGGTAGTGGGTAATTTTTTATCATGCCTGTTTTCGGATTCAAATTAATCAACGCGTAAAAGTAAGCATTTTTTTTAGTTTGTAAAATGTGTTTTTAAAATTGACAATTGAATTGCGAAATGTTTGGGTTTTAAATTGGTTTTCAAAGGAATTGCTATTTTTGAGGCAAAATATAAGGTATGAAATCTTACATTGTACTACTTCTTAACGCCCTTTTTGTAATTTCCTTTTTTCCGTGTTTTGGTCAGAACCCCAAAGTGCTGTTTGCACTGCACGGAGGGGCGGGAACCATTTTGAAGAAAAACATGACTCCAGAGAAGGAAAAACAGTATCGAGAAAAACTCGAAGAAGCCGCTCTGGAGGGATTTGAAGTGTTGCAATCGGGCGGCAGCAGTATAACAGCAGTTCAAGCGGCCATCAATATATTGGAAGACAGCCCGCTTTTTAATGCCGGCCGCGGCTCGGTTTACAATTATGAAGGTGAAATTGAAAATGACGCTTCCATTATGGACGGCCATTCTTTAGAGGCCGGTGCGGTGTGCGGTGTTCAAAATATTAAAAACCCCATTAATGCTGCTTTGGCTGTTTTGATGCACTCCAATCATGTTATGTTGAGCGGATCAGGAGCAACAGATTTTGCCAAAAAACACGAGGTGGAGTTTGCCCGGCCCGAGTGGTTTCAAACCGAGAAGCGTTACAACTCCTTACAAAAAGTGAAAGAACGGTTGAAAGAGGAGCAAAACGGTGAAAAGGGTAAAGGTTCTGACCAAAAAGATAAAGACAATTCAAGCGGGTACAATCCCGATTATTTAGACTTTAACGATTACAAATACGGCACGGTAGGGGCGGTAGCTTTGGATTTGAACGGGAATTTGGCCGCGGGAACCTCAACGGGCGGAATGACGAACAAGCGTTTTGGTAGAATTGGCGATTCTCCCGTAATAGGAGCCGGCACTTATGCAAACAATAAAACGTGTGCTGTTTCAAGTACCGGCCATGGAGAGTATTTTATTCGCTTGGCCGTAGCTTTTCAAATTGCGGCCGCCATGGAATACGGCAAAATGGGGTTGCAGGAAGCCGTAAACGTTGTGATTCTTACTAAGCTGACACAGTTGGGCGGCAAAGGAGGTGTCATTGCCCTCGATAAAAAAGGAAATGTCGCGATGCGTTTTAATACGCCGGGCATGTACCGCGCCTTTGTGGCTGAAAACGGAGAAGTTACGGTGAAACTCTATGGCGAGGATGAAGAATGAAACCGCCGGGCAGCAAACTCAAATAATAACCTGAAATTGCTTAAAACAAGAAAACCCCGGGAAACCCGAGGTTTTACAGTGTTGGTTTTGATGTGTTTTGTGAAGCGCACGGTTTAATAACGCTCAAAACGCGAAAAGAAAAACGAAGCTTCAATTTGAGCATTTTCATCACTGTCAGATCCGTGAACCGCATTCTCAGCCTTTGATTTGGCAAAAGCTTTTCTGATTGTGCCCTCTTCAGCCTCAGAAGGATCGGTAGCTCCAATGAGTTTTCTGAAATCTGCAACAGCGTTATCTTTTTCCAATACAGCTGCCACAATGGGGCCTGAACTCATATAGCTCACCAATTCGCCGTAAAACGGGCGTTCCTTGTGAACAGCGTAAAATTCGCCGGCTTTTTCATTATCTAACCGGGTGATCTTCATTGCTTTGATGTGAAAGCCCGCCTCAGTGATTTTTGCAATTATATTTCCTGTGTGGCCCGCGGCAAATGCTTCGGGCTTAATCATTGTAAAGGTTGTTGTACCTGCCATGTCTCAATTTTTTTTAATTCTAAATTTGCCGCAAAAGTAACATTATTAGCCGTAATACTCGTTACTTTGCACTTGTTGAAATCCAATACTACACACAGTGTTTTGCAACGGAAAAACACGCTAACTTTATTATTTTGACTGAAACAGATTATTTACAACTACACGACAGCTTTGCGGATGATGTTCAAATTGTAATCACCGCCCATAAATCTCCTGACGGCGACGCGGTGGGCTCCGCGTTAGGTCTATACCATTACTTGAAAGTATTGGGGCGGGAAGAGGTCACCGTTATTTTACCCGATGCTATTCCCGGGTACTTAAAATGGATGCCGGGAGCGGGGCACATACTCATTAACGAGGAAAACCCCGAGGATGCCGCCGCAAAAATTGCAAAAGCCGATTACATTTTTTGTTTGGATTACAATTCCCTCACTCGCTTGGGAGCGCTTCAAAACGCGGTAAAAAACAGTGATGCTTGTATTATTAATATCGATCACCACCAAGAGCCGGAAGATTTTGCCGATTTTGTTTTGTTGGATTCCAAAGCCTCCTCCACGGCAGAGTTGGTTTATGAATTTTTAGACAAACTCAGTTTTGAAGAAAAGCTGCCGCTTGAGGCGGGACAGTGCTTGTACGTGGGTTTAGTGACCGATACCGGTAGTTTCAAATACCGATCAACCCGTGCACAAACTCTGGAAATTGCCGCCCGGCTTATGCGCAGCGGTGTAAAACCGGGTATGATTTACGATAAAACATTTGACCAAAACCGGTTGAGTAAACTCAAACTTACCGGCTATGTACTCAATGAAAAACTCGAACTTTGGAATGAGTTAAACACCGCCGTCATCACCCTCACCAAAGAGGAACTGGATCAATACGATTATGAGAAAGGAGATACCGAGGGCCTTGTAAATTACGGACTCAGTATTGAAAACATCGTGTTGGCCGTATTTATCAAAGAAAGCAATGAGGGGTATTTTAAAATGTCATTTCGCTCAAAAGGCGGCGTGGACGTAAATGAAATTGCACGCAAGTACTTTGAAGGCGGCGGACACATTAATGCTGCCGGCGGTAAAAGCACCGCGTCGCTTGACGAAACCCTGCGGAAACTCAAAAATATTTTACCGCTTTATGAAGATAAACTGCACTCGGCATTTTTGTAAAAGCATGGGGCTACTCGCCTTGGTTTGTGCAATGGGGAGTTGTGATTTTAGTCAGAACCCCAAAACAAATTCTCAAAAGCCGGAAACGTATACCAAAGAGGAGTTGTTGCGCATCAATGAATCGCGCAAGCAAGCTGAGGAACGCAGGATTAAAAAATATGTGGAGCGCTCGGGCTTGCCTTTTACGAGAACCGCAACAGGCCTTCGCTACTACATATATGAAAAATCTGAAAATGATTTACCTGCGGCCGCTGAAAATCAAATTGCCACCATCAACTTTACGGTGAACGTATTAAACGGCGATACGGTTTACCGGTCGAAACCCGGCAGACCCGCCGAGTTTTTAATTGGTAAAGATCATGTGGAAAGCGGGCTGCACGAAGGCATAACCTATTTGAAACCCGGCGAACGGGCTGTTTTGATACTGCCGCCCCACTTAGCACACGGTTTAGCCGGTGATTTAAAAAAAATACCCATGAATGCCACCATCATTTATGATGTGCACCTTTTGGATGTAAAATAAACATTTACAAAGCATTATATTAATCTCAAATTGTACTCTGAATTCCTTTGGTCTTTTTTGCGACGCATTATGCAATAGGTCGTTGGGTGAGACTTTATTTTTTTGCGTGCATTTCTACCCTTGCAAAGTGCTGCATTAAAACTACTTTTGCGCCTTAAGTGAAACAACTATTGCATATCATCCATAACCGACAAGCCGGCCGAGCATTCGGCATAACTTGTTTATTGTGGTTGGCGGCATGTACCGGTCACAACATCCCCGGCAGCAGCTTTACCCCCTCGGGACTGGAGTATAAAATACTTTATTTGGGCGATGAACAGGAGAAGCCGCGAAAAGGCGATATAGTCAAAATAAATTGGCAGCTTTTAAATAAATTCGGCAAGCATGCCCGGTCCGGCGTGTTGAGTTTGGAGTACTCAGGTCGTGAAGATGCCGGCTTTCAAGAGCTTATCTCAAAATTGTATATTGGCGATAGTGCCGTTTTTATGGCAGACAGCACCTCCGCGGCCTTGTTACATATTACATTGCCTCAAAACCAAATGCGGCTTACGGTAAAGCCGTTTGCTGTTGCAGATACTTTGGAAGAGCGCTATGAGTCACATTTTCCCGGTATAACTTCAGGTGTTCAAACAACCGGCGATCGCGCTTGTTACCGCGTTTTTGATACGTTGATGAATAAGCCCGCGCGGGAAATGGACGGGATGTATATTTTTTCGGTCAGAGCCGGAACCGGCACGGCCATTCAAACCGGCCGGCAAGTCACATTGCACTATGAAGGCTTTTTGCTCAACGGCAAAAAAATAGATTCAACAATAGACAGAGATGAACCGTTTGTGTTTTTTGCGGGCGATCCCGATCAACTTATTCCCGGAATCACGCAAGCCTTATCCTGCATGAAGAAAGGGGATGAAACCGTGTTGGTGATACCGCCGCATTTGGCATTCGGCAACGGGTCGGGTTCCGGTATTGTGCCGCCGCAATCTACAGTTATTTATTACATAAAGGTGGAGGATGTAAAACTCAATAACCGCAAAAAATCATGACGCTTAAAACTTTAACCGCTTTGTCGGTATTTATTCTTGTAGTAGCGGTTTTAACCGGCTGCGGTAATTCCGGTTCTGACCAAAATGAGGCAAAACCCGATAACAAAGACACTCGCCCGTTATATGTGCCCGCAGATTTTGAAAAAGTGCACGATGCGGGACTTTACGTGAAACAGCGTACGCCCGGCGATGGTGAAAAATTACAAACGGGAGATGTAGCGTTGATTCACTTTCACGGGAAACGTGTTGATTTGGACAAAACCTTTCAAAATACTTATGAAGAGGGCATGGCCATGAGCGGTGAAATCGGGCAAAAGCAGTTTATGCCGGCACTGAATATTTTGCTGGACGGCGCGCGAATAGGGAATGAGTTTCAAGCTTACATTCCACCGGAATTGGGCTTTGGCAACCTTATTGTAAAAAAAGTACCCGCCGGTACTCCGCTTTATTTGCACGTGCAGGTTATTGGTAAAAAAGAGCCCAAGCCGCCTTTTGATACCGCGGGAATTGAACCTGAAAAAGGTGTTTTACACCTCGAAATATACAAGGTTGAAAAAACGAACGGCAGGCGACCTCAAAAAGGAGATTTGGTGAAACTGCATTACAACGCGTATTTTAAAGACGGCGGCAAAAAGTTCAACTCATCATACGACAGCCATTCCCCCATCGTATTTAATGTACTTTCGGGAACAGTGATTCAAGGCATGGACGCCGCAGCCCGCTCACTTCGTGAAGGGGAAAAAGCGCGCGTGATTATACCTTACCAATACGGTTACGGTAAAAACGGTCGTCAAAATATACCCGGCGAAACCGATTTGGTTTTTGATATCCATCT
>CAJXMT010000157.1 GCA_913056155.1 uncultured Cryomorphaceae bacterium | reverse complement strand
GGCGGAGCATTTAGGGGATTACAAGTCCACGGTTATTTCGATGGTGTCGCTTCTTCAGTTTTGGATAATATCAATCCCGGGATGCTTATTTATGTAACCGGTATTGTAGATGCCTTTAGTAATGAAACGCAAATTTATCCGCTTGATAACTCTGCAGTTGTAGTTCCCGGTCCTACAATTCCGGCACCGCAACCGGTTTCAGTTTCCGTTAGCGATCTCAATGACCAAAGCGGAAACAACTTACCCGAAACCGGTGAGCAGTGGGAGGGATCTTATGTGGAGCTCACCGGCTTAACCATTATCGAAGATTTGTCATACAGCAACCGCCGCCAATACTTGGCTCAAGATGACCAAGGATACCGCGTACAACTTTACGACAAGTTTTTGGCTATGAAAGACGGTAACTGGCAAACCGTAAATCCCAATTCACCTGAATCAAACGGTACGTTAAACCCATTCCCGGTGGGTACGCGATTAGATACCGTACGCGGTATTATTGATCACAACGCAAACGGCTGTTTTGGCGGAGGCCAGTTTTCTCGCGGCTACCGTATATCTCCGGTTTATCCCGGTGATTTAGTAGAGGGGGAAACACCTCCGATTATTTCCAATGTTGAGCGTGACATTATCTTTCCCGGTACTTCAGATGCGGTTGAAATAACTGCTGATATTGTGGATGTTGACGGAACAGTTTCCGGTGCAACACTTTACTACACTACAGATGTTACGGTAGCTTCGCCTTCATTTACCTCAGTAACCATGAACAACACAACAGCTGATGAATACGCAGCTCAAATTCCCGCACAAGGGGAAGGAAGTCGCGTTGGTTACTATATCGAAGCAGAAGATAACGACAACAACAGTGTAACTTTTCCCGTTACCGGCGCCGGCCAAAGTCAAAACACGCTTATTTACACAGTGCGCGACGGTCAAGTGAAAATTCAAGATATCCAGTTTGTTTCCAACCCCAATCAATCAGATGTTTCACCTTATGAAGGCCTTGAAGTAACGGTTACGGGAGTTGTCACTTCATCTTGGAAAGCTTACGATTTGGGTTACACCTATCTTCAAGATCCTGATGATGATGAGTTTGCCGGAATTATGTTGGTTAACAATATTGAATTGGGCGATTTAGAGCGCCACCAAATTGTGACCGTAACAGGAACCGTACGTGAAGAACTGGAAGTTACACAATTGGATGTTGCTTCCATTAATGAGATTGATTCTACGCGCTTTGATACCGTTTCTCCGGTACAAATCGATCCTGCTGATAGCGCAAACCAAGCCAATCGCGGTTGGGAAAAATACGAAGGTATGTTGGTAGAGTACCGTAACTCAACCGCCGGTGACTCCATTTACGTAACAGAAGCGCAACGCGACTTTTTTGGATCGTGGACGGTGAGCAGCCAAAAAGGTGCTCCTCGCAGTCGCTCTTCTTGGATCATGACCGGCATTCAAGCACAGCAAAACCAAGCATCGGTTTACGTAAGTGTGATTACAAACGACACTACTCAACTGCCAAACTCCAATGCGCCCATGATGGTGGATGTAGTTCCCACGAGCAACAATCAAAGTATGATTGCCGCAAGAGGTATATTATCTGCACGTTACAGCCAATTTAAATTGACACCGCGCAATAATGACGACCTCATCGGCTTTAGCGTGCCTTTGGATTCAGCTCAATTAGAGCCCTCTACATTACCTGAAGCTGAAGATGAAAACAGCGTGAGCGAGTTGCCCGGAAACAACGTCGTTTCTGTATATCCCAACCCGGCGCAAAACTTCATCAATGTCAGTGTTTTGGTCAGAACCGAAAACACCCGTGCTCAGCTTTACGACGTGAACGGAAGGGTAGTTCTTGAGCAAACACTCAACAACGATGTGAACCGATTGAATACCGACAATTTGAGCGGCGGTTTTTACATTTTGAGAGTAGTAAACGGCAGCGAAGTGCTGGCCAACGAAAAAGTGATTATTAAGTAAGAAGTCTCAATCAACAAGGGTGAGGTATTGTGACCTCACCCTTGTTTTTTATTTCACCTCACATCATATAATGACGCGTTTTACATCGGTTTTCACGGTAGCGGTACTTTTTGTGTTGATTCTTTCTTGCAGTAAGCGAGGAGAGGAATACGCCAATACCCCGCCCGATACATTTATCGTTTTTGAATCCATCAACCTCACCGGCGATGCTCGACTCACCTCAAACGTTCGTCTCAGCTGGTACGGAATCGATGAAGACGGATACATCGAAGGATACGAGATTTCCCTCGATAATAAAACATGGAACTATACCACTACCCACGACAGTATTTTTAGCTTTGATATTCCCGCCGGCAGCGACTCTGCCGATATTACCTTTTACGTAAGAGCCGTGGATAATGACAGCCTGCGCGATCCCGAACCGGCGTTTTTGGCGGTTCCGATTAAAAACTCTCCTCCAACGGCACAATTCAGTGATGCAGAAATACCTCAATCGGCGCCGGGAGCCGCTTCCTACGAGTGGAATTACGATGACCCCGACGGACGCGAAACCGTGACGGGAGCTTTCATCAAAATCAACGACGGCGACTGGTCTCCGTTTAATCTTAACTCCCAACTATTTTCTGTTGTACCCGAAAACCCGGCACAACCCGGAAGTCAAAATGCCAAGATCTATTTAGGGACAGATAATGAAGAGAGCCTGACATTAAACGGCTTTGTGAACAACGATTCCAATACCGTTTATATTAAAGTTATTGACAGGGCAGATGCGGAAAGTAGAGTAGATACTTCCCAAACGGTATTTTTTCAACAACCTACCGGCGATTTATTGGTAGTAGGCGGTCAGCCCAACACTGTTCGCAACGTGTACTTTGATGTTTTAAATGAAGTTTATCCGCAATACGATTATTTAAATTATAGCTCGGGCAGTCGATTGCCGCGCTATTGGGATCCCACTTTTAAGCTCATACTGCGCAATTACGAAAAAGTATTCTTCTTTAGCGGTGACGATTTAATGACAAACGCCGCTACCAATCAAACCGGTTTACTGCTGGGATTCGCTGCACCTGCCATTTCAGATTTTACTGCAGCGGGCGGTCGTATTCTTATTTCAACTCGTTTTAATGAAAGTCATGACCTCAGTTCAGTGACGGGGGTTTTGGCCATAGATGAGTTGGTGAGCGGTCCCGCTGCCAGTGAAAATATGCCTCCCGACAGTTTGTTGCTGCCCCAAACGGCAGGCTTACCGGAGCTCAAACCCCAAAACTTTGTGTTTGGCATAAACCCGTTTGTGCCCTCTGCAGATGCATCTGAGTATTACACGGCTCAATTCAACAATCACCCGCAATGGTCTGCCAATACCATTGCGGCCGCACGCACCGGCGGTGACGGCAGAATTAACGAAGTTTTATTTAATACCGAATTATACCGCTTTACCGGTGATACCGATAAATTGGAACAACTGTTTGATAAACTTTACAATGACGTTTTTGAAAGATAAAATTGCACTTACATTCCTCTTTATGTTGTGTGTTACAACCGGTTTCTCCCAGGGTAAATTGCGCGGTAAAATCAACGATGAAACTACAGGTGAGCCGCTTATTGGCGCAACCGTCATGCTGGTGGGAACTTATAAAGGCGCATCAGCGAATTTGGACGGGGAATACTTTCTCAAGGATATTGCCCCGGGTGATTACTCGGTAAAATTCACATTTATGGGATACGCCGATAAAGTATTTACGGGAATCACCATAAAAGAGGGAGAACTCACCGAGCTCGACGCCGTGATGAAAATGCGTTCTCAATCTTTAGATGCCGTTGAAGTAGTTGGGGAGCAAAACCTCATTAATCTTGAATCTGCTCGCTCTGAGGTGCGCATCGATCGCGAGGAAATTGAGCAAATGAACGTTCGTGATGTTACTGAAATAGCTGCGATGCAAGTGGGAGTGAACAAAACCACAGACGGACTTCAAATTCGAGGCGCTCGGGTTTATGAAACAACCTATTTGGTAGATGGAATTTCTGCTCAGGATCCGCTGGCAGGAACGGGAATGGGAGTAGAGGTTGCCTCTAACTCGGTTCAAGAGCTCAATGTAATTACCGGCGGTCAAGGAGCTGAATACGGCGATGGCTCGTCCGGGGTGATTTCCACTAAAATACGTGAGGGTGGCGATGAATTTGAAATTGCCGGCAGCTGGCAACGTGACAACCTGGGTTTTGACAAAGGAAATGCCTACTCTTGGAATACAGACATTATTGAACTCTCTATGGGCGGCCCGGTTCCGAAAACGAATAAAAAACTCAAGTGGTTTACCGGTTTTCAGGCGAATTTGTCTGATAATTATTTCGGTCCCACAGCCAATCAATTGGAAAGCAGTTTGATGCGAACCGATATGAATAATTCAGGCTGGGGCTTTTACGATCGCAATGTGGTGGATCCCATGAATCAAGGTACTTTTTACGCACCTCGCCAGCGCAACAACTGGTCGCATACGATGAAGCTTTCTTACGAATTCAGTGAGCGCACTCGTTTGTCTATCTCCAATCAGCACAGTTTAGCGGTAAATCAGAATACGAGAACCCTTCAAATTGTAGGGTTTGACGCCATTTTGGCGCCGGGCTTTCAGTACCGCCGAAGCATGAATTTGGATAACGCCACAACCTACACCCATCACAGTAACCTTACGGTTCTGAACTTTAGTCATTTTATTAATAATCATTGGTCTTTTGACATAAGTGCGGGCCGACTTTTCACCAACATGCGCGCCGATGCCAACGGCAGACCTTTTAGAACTGAAACAGTAGATCAAATTTTAGATGAACAATCTGTGGTAACCGATCCTGTTGAACTTTTTAATCCCGGTGATGAAACGGTTTTTACCATGCCCAACCCGTGGTTTATCAATAACGGCGGAATTGCCGGCTTGTGGCACGACCACTATGCCAAGGAGCACACCATCAATTACAAGTTCAGGTATTACCCCAAAAATGAACACCACAAATTCACTTTTGGTCACGAACACAAATTCACCTCCTACCAATGGGTAGATGTAAACCGACCTTGGGTAGGAGCTCCTATTCAAATCAACGACTCGGTTTCAACACCAAACCGCGCCGTGGGCAGCTCATTTGATATATGGCAGGTCAATGCCATGAAGGGCGGCTTTTTTGTGCAAGATGTCATTACTTATAAAGGCATAATAGCTACAATTGGTACACGCTTATCTTATTGGGCACCCGGTAAATTTGCCGATGATGCGGTTGAAAATCCCAATTCTCCCGTGATTGACCAAGTGCGTGAGGATTACCGCAATGAAACTTTTGGTCTGGCCGGATTGCGCTGGAAAGCGCGACTGCTTCCCCGCATTAACGTTTCCTTTCCCGTTACCGATAATAACGTGATGTACTTCAATTACAGCCACACGATGCGGCTGCCGCATCCGCGCTTTGTATATCAAGGGCTTGATCCTCAGTATCAAGATCGCTCATTTTTGAGCGGTTTGGGAAATCCCAATATCAATCCCGAGGTAAATGTGGCGTATGAGGTGGGTATCAAATCACAATTGACAAAAGACTTAGCTCTGACTTTGGGTGCTTTTAACAATAACCGATTTGACTATATAGTCTCCCGTCGCGTGATCGTTCAAGACCAAACCGGCCGACCCGTGAGTAAAACCATGTACATTAACCAAGATTACGCAAAAATTCAAGGAGTAGAGTTGGGGATGCAGTGGCGCATCGGCAACCACTTTAGAGCGTTTGGCAACGTGGCTTACCAAATCGCTCGCGGCAAATCCAACTCGGCACGTGAATCGGGATTACAAATTGAACAAACCGGAGAAATCGAACTGGCACGCGAGCAGTTTTTGGCTTTTGACAGGCCGTGGAACTTCAACTTGGGCATAATGTTTAAACCCGATTCCTCATTGACTGTTGGGAGATACAGCCTTGAGGGATGGCGCTTGTTTTTCCGTCAAAGTTACTCTTCGGGAAGACGCTATACACCTGTTCGTCAAGTGAGTGAAAATAATTTGGGACGCCCTGTTTTTGAACCGCTTAACGACCGCTATTTACAAGAAATAGGAACACCACTGCTCAATACCGATATTAAACTGAGTAGGGATGTTGTGTTGAATAAAGAAAAAGGTACCGGGCTCACGTTTAGTATTGAAATTCGCAACGCACCCAACAATAAACACGCCC
>CAJXMT010000156.1 GCA_913056155.1 uncultured Cryomorphaceae bacterium | reverse complement strand
TGCTCTACCTTCTCGACTCAAACCGGCCGACTCATTGGCGTAAACCGTGTCGCTTTTTGCAGTGAAATCCGGATTTCCAAAAAGCACTGCCTGAGAAACAAAGCCTTGATCTTCAATTTTTTCCTCTTGGTTAACTAAATCTTTAGAGTTGGATATTTGCACGAATTCATACTCATCTAAAAGGTAGCCCGTACCATTATCAAAAGTCTCGGGATTCAGCTGGTTGTAAACCCCATCGGGTGAGAAATACACTTTTGAGGCTCCGTCCAATTTCTTTTCAATGGGTTCCCAAAATACAGAATAGGAAAACTTATCTTTCGTTTTGAATTTAACCGTATTGGTATAATACTTGAAATATCGTTTCTCCATGTCGTTCCCGTTACCCAATATTACCAATTCGGGATTCCATTTCGTGTTGGGTGTGATGATGAGGGCCGCATAAATGGTACTGTCAGTAAAACGGGTGCTGAAATAATTAAATCTCACAATTTCTACAACGGCTTCACCGTCATTCAATGATCTTTTTACTTTTCGCCACGAGGGCACATCTGTACTCGATTTACCAAATACACCTGTTTGCTCACTCAAGCTTTTTTCAAGTCTGTTAATATCTCGCTCGATGCTATTGAGGTTTAAATCATTCAAATTCCTCTCGGCTTGTGTCATACCTAATGTAGAAGTTAACAAGGCACGTTTTTCCAGCAATTCATTAAACTCTTCAATTAAAGCAGGCTTACCTGAATTTAAAATGGTTTTTTTAATTTTTACAGAACTGTTTAAGAGTAAAGCCTTTGTCGCAATTTGATTGCTGTACATATTGCGAATAACCTTATTTTTATCTTTGCCGTATTCCAGTGCTAATGAATTGTATAATTCAAATACGGGCCGAATAGACATCCAGAATTTAGCTTTTTCTTTCTCAGAAAGAGCGGGGAAGAAGCGTCTGATAAACGAAAGGTATATTTCAGTAGCCTCATCTAATTTTTTAGAGGCCTCTTTATAATTTCCCTGCGCATAATAAGACTGCGCAATTTTGGTTACTGTTCCCACATATTTGGGGTGATACTCATCAAAAAGGTTTTTGTAGCTTTTAACCGATTTATCATAGCGCGAAACAGCCACCTTATACTCTCCTTTCCTGTAATACAAATCACCTATAATGGCATTGTTGTCTGCAGCTTTAAGGTGTTTGCTCCCGTAGGTGTCTTCATAAATATGAGCGGCGGTATTCAACAGTTTTAGAGCTTCATCAAACTCCTCCAGCTCAATAAGCACTTTGCCTTTTAATTCGATAGCCTCTGCATATTGAGGATGTCGATCTGTTACGGCTTTCTGAACAATGCGAGCTGCAGTATCAAGCATATTCACCACTTCCTCACGATCTTCATTCCACTTTAAATAAAGCTTTGCTTTCTTGGTTAATATCTCCGCAGACTTAATGTGTTCAAAACCGAATTTATGTCTCCAGTTTTCCAATGCATACGCGTACCTTTCATCAGCCTTACCATAATTCCCCATACCTGTATATACATCACCCAGTAAAACTTCGGTATCAATTTGTTTTGAACCGTCCTCACCCATATTGCTATTTACCAGTGTAGATTGGGCTTTCCTCACAAACCTCTCGGCCACCGTGTATTCACCCAGTGTGTAATTCAACTGCCCCTTGAGGTAATATGCCGTGTAAAGTTTGTAATCTTCAGCACCGTATTTTTTACTTTTTGTTTTTATAATTTTATCGAGTGTACTGCCGGCGGCATCGTAGTTTCCTGCATTTAAATACGTGGCGGCCAAATCTTCAGGACTGCTCAAATCATCAAATTGCTCAATACCCGATAAACGATTACTCAACTTATACGCTGTTTTAAAAGTTTTTTCAGCTCTATCGGTTTGCCCGTTAATGTTGTATATATCGCCCAAACTCAATAATGTTTTGATGTATCCGAAACCGTCTGTTTTACCGGCATTCTCAATGTTTTTTACGGCTTCCTCAAGAGCTGTTTGAGCCTCAATATACTCCCCCTTTTCAATCAACACATCAGCCTTTAATGCATTCATCCGTGCAGACAACATACTGTTCGTGCCTCTTTTATTCATAGCAGACTGAATAAGACTTTGAGAAACAAATAGAGCGCTGTCAAGCTGATCTGTTTCCGTTAAAAAGGAAACATACGCTTCATAATACTTGAAGTAATCACTGTGAAATTCATGGATTTCATCTAAATAAGTGGAAATTCCCTCATCGTATAGTTCCCCTGATTTTTTAAAGTCACTTTTAGTTTTAAATACAAACCCGGCAAAATCAAGCTTGTATTTACCTATAATAGGAGCATCTTTACCAAAGTTCGCTTCGGCTATGGCAATATTGTTTTGCAAAAAAGTTTCCTGTTGGTCAAACTTAAAAAGGGCTTTTTTAATCGTAGCATGAATTTCATTCCAACTCAATCGCTGCGGGTGTAATTCGGACAAATTTTCAGCGTCCTCCTCAACCAATTCCATCTTTCGCTCAGCTGAAATATATCTGCCGCTAGACATATCATTTAATACCTTTATTCGATAACCGTCGGCATGGTGATAGTTTCCTCTTCCAAAACCCTTGAGTGACTCACGCGCATATTTGGAGGCCATAGTCTCAATACGCCCGAATTTATCAGCCTCACTCAACATTTCAGCTTTACGCTCCATTTGATGCAAGTAAAAAACATTGGGTAAGCCGTATCTCATGCGGTTTGCGTAACGCTTTATTTCTTTCGATTGCTTTTTAGCTGCTTTTTTAGCCGTGTACTCTTCCAATAAGAATTTGGCGTAAATTGTTCCAAACGTGTTTCGTATGTAGGGAAAATATCGCTTAGGCATAATTTGGGATAGAAAAACCTCATTTTCTTCAAAAAGCTTCAATGCACGTTTCAAATCCCCGTACTCCATATAAATTTCAGCTTTATCTACCATCAAGTTACCCAAGCTCAATTCATTTTCCTCTATATGTTTTGATTGTTGCCTGATTTCCTCAGACTCTCCGTTACCGGTGTATATTCTAATGGTTTTATCTGTTTTTCTTTGAGCCAACCTTAGTGCTTCATCTACTTTAGTCAGAGCCTTATTATACCTGCCTGCAAAAAGATAATTATCAGATTTCAATTTGAAGAAATCCAAATAAAAGGAACTGTCAGGATCAGCATTCGGGTTGTATCCATTGTTGAAAAGCTCAAGCTTATCATCGGCTTGGGCCGTTTGTTTACTGTGAACAAAATACGAGATGATATAAAGCAACTCAGCTGTTCTAATCTCATCTAAATTTCTAAACACTTCACTGTTCCCGAGCAGTTGAAGGTGTTTTTGTTTCAAGTCTAAAGCTTCCCGCCCAAACCCCATTGCATTGCGGTATTTTGCTAATAAGGCGGCCGTTCCGCTTTTCAAGTGAGGCACTTTATTTCTTTTTTCTTGACGCCTCAAAATGCGCTTCACCCGACGATAAGCTCGGTCGTATTTCCCGTCTTTAAAGTGTTCCTCAGCTTTAGCAGTGCGCTTCAACCATTTTAATTCACCTTTCTCCTGAGCTGAAACACTCGATAATAAAGAAAAAAACAGAACTGCACCCAATATATAAATGTAAGTGTATTTCATTTTACAGATTATCACGACCGAAAGTCAAGTTCATACCTAATCTCAAACTGCCCGTAACGCGATCATTGGTATTGGATATAAAAAGAACGTCCTCACTTAATGCGTACATTTGAAAAGGTCCTAAATTTAAAGCAAAACCCAACCCGAGATTGGATTGCGAGGTTTGGTTATTTATCAAATCGTAAGCTGCTATAGCTGTAAATGTACGTTTCAATTTGACCTGCATCATCACTTTTAAAAAATGCATATTATCAAAATTCTCTATAAAAACATTTTGGTTTAAAACGGTAAATGTCAGCGCATTTGAAACATTAAATGAAGTAGCGAGATTGACTCTTGTGGGAATACGAGAAGTGAAATTTGCATCATTCTCAGTTGCATCATCTCCCATAAGCGAATCCAATAAACTTTCAATTTGATCGGTAATTTCTCTTGTTTGAGGTAACTCCTCGTCAAAAGCCTCGGGAAGTTCAAGTAAGTTAATATTTATTTCCCGATTGGGCTGTTCAAAATTCCTGACATTGTTACTCCAATTAATAACACCTCCCATATTTATTACCGCTGCGGAAACTGTAAAGAAATTCGAAACCTCAAAATTAAAACCCAGGTCTGCCGCAAAACCGGTGTTGCCGTCACCGTAAAGCAGGCCGGTATTTTCATCCCCGCCTTGATAATTACTGAGCCCTGCACTTTGTGCCGAATAGGTAAGCCCGCCTCCCAAGAGAGATTCTCCTTCAGAGCCGGTAATATCGGTGTTTACTCTAAAAGAGTTTTCATTAGTTGAAAAAGTACCTACGCCGTATAAGTATTTCACTTTGGCCCCCATCGAGAAACGACTTGAAAAGCGTCTTGCAAAGCCGGCGCCAAACTCACGGTAGTGTTGAAAGCTGAATCGCGTATCGCGCACATCAAAAACTTGACCCAGGTAATTTTCTTGGTAAACCTCTTTAATTAAGGTGGCAGCTTCTCGCGGAAAGTCGAAATCAAATCCGCCGTGTTCGGTTACATTAAAATGTATGTAATTTAAGCCCGCTTCAAAACCAATATGAACCCAATCTAAACTGCCGTTCATTCGCGCTCTATTACGTTCTTGAAAGCTGTTAATCATTTCAATGCCATCTAATCGCAATCGATTTTGATCATCGCGATAAAAGGCTTCAGTTGTATGAAAACGGCTTTTTCCGCCTTGTACCAAGCTATTGGTTGCGGGAATAGCGATATTCATTCGCGTTTCAGGAATAATGCCCGGGTTAGCATAAACACTTTGGGGAATCTGGGTAAGGTTGTACAACATCATATCTTGCTGTGCTTGTAGTTCACTTAGATGAAGTGAAAACAACAATGCAGCAAATATGAAGACCGAATTTAATCTTTTCAACATCAGATGTTTTGTTAATGGGACAAATTTAACCATTTATTTTTAGTCCCCGCAATTGAGTTTTTAAAAGCTGCGGTTTAGCTTTTACACGGTAAATTTGGTTTGATTTTCGGCTGTTTAATTTGACCGGAGCTTCATTGGGTTCTGACTAAAAATAAACTAATCCAAAACCGGCAATAATAACTTAAGTGCTTCATCAACACTGTAAACGCCGCTGAACACCAATGAAAGTTTTTCGCTTTTTTGCTTGAGGTCACATTTCCCTGTGTTGCGCTGTACAAAACTCAAAACCTGTTGAAACATCTCGGTTTCATAATAAGGTGAACTTTGATCGGGAATGAAGTAACAAATGAGTTTGCCGCGTTTCAGCACAATTTTCTCAAACCCAACCGCCTTACCTACCCATTTGAGTTTTACGGATTCAATGAGGGATTGCGTTTCTTCGGGAATGGGACCAAAACGATCTTTCAACTCCGTTTTAAATTGCGCCAGCTCCGTTTCGCCCTTTACTTCACTCAAATCTTTATAAAGCATAAGCCGCTCGCTGATGTTGTTGACATAAGTATCGGGTATCATAATTTCCAAATCGGTTTCCAGAACGGTATCCTCAACATAAGATTGTTGTGAGGCTTTAAATATATCTTTAAACTCGTTTTGCTTGAGTTCTTGAATGGCCTCATTGAGTATTTTTTGATACATGTCAAACCCGATTTCAGAGATAAATCCGCTTTGCTCTCCCCCAAGTAAATTCCCTGCTCCTCGAATATCCAAATCGCGCATGGCTATTTTAAAGCCGCTACCTAAATCTGAAAACTGCGTAAGTGCTGTTAGTCTTTTTCGCGCTTCAGGCGTCATAACTGAAACGGGAGGCCCTAATAGATAACAGAACGCTTTTTTGTTGCTGCGCCCTACCCTGCCGCGCATTTGGTGTAAGTCGCTTAAGCCAAAGTTATGGGCGTTATTGATAATGATGGTGTTTGCGTTGGGGATATCCAATCCTGACTCAATAATTGTGGTGGCTACTAGTACGTCACATTCACCTTCAACAAACTTGAGCATTTTTTCTTCGATGAGGCGAGGCTTCAGCAGCAAGGCGTAGATCTGACGTAATTGATCGTCGGTGAGTCCGCTGCGATCAAAAGAAATAACAGGAGTGGTTGGCGTAAGCATAGGTTTATCCGGTTTGGACGA
>CAJXMT010000155.1 GCA_913056155.1 uncultured Cryomorphaceae bacterium | reverse complement strand
TCATCGCGCCGAGCTGAGGTCCAAAAAGCGCTGGACAAAAAGTCCTATAATATCGACGAAAACATATCTCAGCAAGGTGGTTCATTGCTGCAAGCTTTACAAAACTTACCCGGTATTACCACTGATCAAAACGGACAAGTCACTTTACGGGGCAGCAATCAAATAGCTGTACTTATTGACGGTAAACAAACTGCACTCACGGGTTACGGTCGTCAAGAAGGGTTGGATAATATTCCGGCTTCATCTATTGAGCGTATCGAAATTATCAATAACCCCTCAGCAAAATACGACGCCACCGGCATGGGCGGCATCATAAATATTATTACCAAAAAGGAGCCATCTTCAGGTTGGAACGGTAAATTGGGATTTACGGGCGGCGCCGGAAACTTGTACCGTAAGAATAATAGTTTGAGAGAAGATATGCGCAATCAATATACGGTTACGCCTAAATTGAATCCCTCAGCATCTTTGAATTACCGCAAAAAGAACCTGAATTTTTTCGCAAACGGCGATGTGCTGTGGAGAAAAAAGATGATGCGCAATGAGTTCATTACGCGAACTTATGAAAACGGAGACGTTGTACAACAGCAATTTTTAGAAAACCGCACTCAGCCCATTTACAATATGAAAACAGGGTTAGATTGGCAGTTGAATGATAGGCACGAAATCTCGGTTTACGCCTTGTACAATTACCGTGCTTACAACGATTTAGGTGATATTCCTTACATTGATGGCAACACGGGGGTGCGGCGTCGTTTTTGGGAGTATGATGAGGTGGAAGTGAACCAAACTTTTACCGGTTCCGCGGCGCATACCTATAGTTTTGAACAACCCGGCCATCAATTGCAAACGGTGTTTAATTATTCCTTTAGGCGCAAAGAGGAAGACTTTAACTTTATCAATACCTTACCTGATCAATTGGGAACAGACACCACCTCGCTTATTGCGGATGAACATATTTTTGATTTGGAAATAGACTACGTGAAACCTTTGAAAAAGGGTAAAATGGAGTGGGGCGCCAAACAGCGCAATTTGCGTTATCCCAATCAAATTACTTTTAGTCCCGGAATCAATTCCGTGCTCAATCCCGGTTTGGCGGGAAGTGCTGAGTATCAAGAAAACCTGACCGCACTTTACGGCAACTATGTGTATGAAACCCCAAAACTGGAAGTTGAAGCGGGTTTAAGGGTAGAGTATGCCGACATTTCATATTTGGTTGATGAAAACCACGCGGTTTATGAAGATGGTAATTTCGATTATATAGAGCCGTTCCCCGCGGTTCGAACCTCTTTTAAACTCAACGATCGCAATAATTTGAGTTTGTTTTACAACCGCCGGGTGGATAGGCCGCAGGAAAAGAATTTACGCAGTTTTGCCACTTACGCCGATCCCGAAATTTTGACCATTGGTAACCCCGGATTAATTCCGCAATTTACCCAAACTGTTGAAGCCGGTTATAAGCACAGCGGTGATGCCGGTTATTTTTATGCAGCGGGATATTATCGTTTTATGGATAATTTACTCACTCAAATTGTGGTGCCTTTTCCCGCGAGTCAAAATTTAGCATCAGTAAACCAAAATGCCGGTACCGGTTCAAATGCCGGGGTTGAGCTTGTTTTTACGCAAGAGTTTAACGACGTTTTCAGAATGGACTGGAACGCCAATGTGTTTCAAAATGTGATTGATGATTATGCCGTGGCGAATCCTTTTAACCAAGGAGAACTTATCAATTTTGAGCGACAGGAAAACCTGACAGGAAACACAAAATTAAACCTGTATTTTACAGTTTGGCAAGCACTTGATATTCAAATCACGGGAACTTACATTGCGCGCGATGTTGTACCTCAAGGTGAAATTGCCGCTCGCTATTTTGCAGATTTAGGGTTGAAACTCCCCATACAAAAGGGCAAAGGTGAACTGTTTTTTAACGCCTCAGATGTGCTGAATACACTCGTTATCGAATACGATTTAGTGGGTGACGGTTTTGATTACATCTCTACCGACTACTTGGAAACCCAAATTTTCAGGCTCGGGTATTCCTATCGTTTTTAATGGGTGCCGTCAGTTTTTTTTGGTCAGAACCATAATCAAATACGGCACGTATTTAAGCAGGTGGAATTAACAAGAAATATTGTATTATTGCCTATAACTTTTTTGATTCCCACTTTGATGAATGCCTTTAGAAACCGGCGCTTTTAAATACGCAGTTACTACTTTGTTCAACTCTAATGAAATGAAACACATGAAAAAATATGCCATTGTAATTCTTGCAGCGATGCTTTTTGCCGGCTGCGGTGATGACGATTCTGATCCTCAATCGCGCGTTGAAAACGTAATACCTAATAATTTCACAGCAGATATGTTGTACGATTATCCCGATTCAGAGGGCTTGTTGGCTGCTTCTCAAACTACCTTAGTACAAAGTGTTTTGGGAGTGCGAGACTCTAAAACAAGTTCAGGATTGGCACTTTCAGTTTTTCCGGAGGAACCCGGTGCAACAAGGTATGTTACCGTTGGCAGCGTAATGTGCAATGATAAGGAGTTGAGTGTACAAGATCGACGTGTATATGCTTTTGAGCCATCATTTACCGGCATGAGCGGTATTGATTACAGTTCAGGTACAGTGAAGTGGGATGTTTCTGGTTCTGAAGAAATGGAGTCTTTTTCCCATACTGCCGAGGGGTTTCCCGCTGAAATTTCATTTGAAAGTAATGTGCGTGAAATAGATTTGAGTAAAAACTATACACTTGAAGTCAGTGCCGTTCAAAATACAGATTCATTGCTTTATATAGTAGCGGCAGATGGGGATTTTGTGTTGAAGCGCACAGATGCTTCTCAAACTTCCGTGACATTTACTGCTGATGACTTTGCTCCCATCAAAAACTCTGAAAAAGGCCTTGTTCAAGTGACTGCATTTAAACTTTTCCCCGAAGAAGTTAACGGAAAAAAACTCTATTTTGTGAATGCAATGAATTTAAATTCACTCATTGATTTTCAATAAACACTTTGCAACACCGCTTGTTTCTATACTGTAATTTTTATTTCGACACGATTTGATTCATCACGTTAAATATATTCATCCTACAAGCCAAAAATGGGTGGTTTTTGTTCACGGCGCCGGCGGTAGTTCTACCATATGGTTTAAGCAACTCAGAGATTATAAAAGACATTTTAATGTGTTGCTCTTAGATTTGCGCGGTCACGGCAACTCAAAACCAAAAATCAAGGATACGCTTAACACGAAATACACTTTTGATTTCATCACTGATGATATTGTTGAAGTGTTGGATGAAGCTCACATTAAAAGTGCACATTTTGTGGGAATATCATTGGGCTGTATTTTAATTCGAAACCTCTCTGAAAAATATCCCGATCGCGTAGAAAGCATGATTTTAGGAGGATCTATCATGAAAATGAATATACGTTCCAGGTTTTTGATGATTGCCGGTAATATTTTTAAGTCAGTCATTCCTTACATGTTGCTTTACAAGCTTTTTGCCTTTGTGATCATGCCGAGGAAAAACCATAAAAAATCCAGAACATTGTTCGTGCGTGAAGCTCAAAAGTTATATCAAAACGAATTTATCAAGTGGTTTAAATTATCTTCAGAAGTAAATCCACTGCTCAAGTTTTTTAGAGAACGCGACAACAAAATCCCGGCTCTTTACGTGATGGGTGAAGAAGACTATTTATTCTTGCCTGCTGTAAGAGATACCGTTAAAAAGCACAGTAGAGCGGCTTTGCATATTATTCAAAACTGCGGCCACGTTGTAAATGTTGAACAACCCGTAGAATTTAACTCTGTAACCATAGACTTTATAAATGGTGTAAGCCGTGACTGATTTCCAAAATCATTTGCCGGGAATTGCGGTTCTGACTAAAATCTCATTTAAATACTTCCTTTATTTACCTTTGTGATTTCATTATGATATCACAAATTATGCGCACTATAATCGTTTTTTCTTTCCTTCTTTTCATTGCGGAATGTGCCTTTTCCCAAAACGAAGATCGTTTTTTGCAGGTTTTTGAAAAGGCTGTGATTGCTGTAGATACGCATAGGTACACTTACGGAAATCGAAGTTTTCAGGGAGAGAACCATTTGTTTTTCGAATTTGCCGGTAGAGAGGAAGATGTTGAAGTACGTCTTTTTCCTGTTGACCGAAAAAGATTGGGGCACATTGAATTGAGGTATAGTGATGATTTTTCAATTCTCGACGATTTGGCTTGGCTAGGCGGTGACCATTACCGGATGAAAATCAGGTTTAAAGATTTACTCAAGTCACGTAGCGTGAGTTTGATTTATCATATCAAGTCAAATCCCAAAGATGTTGGTGAAAATGTGGAAATGAGGCTTTTTCCATACACCGAGCCGGCTGTGAGTGATTACACCAATAATGTAGAGTTATTCAGAGGTGAGGAGCGCGCTGTAGTAGTTGAATCTAAACACGCTGAAAATTTTGAAATTACGGATGAATGGGAATCGACTGAGTTGTTCGAGTATAAATTGGTGCGCAACGAAGGCAAGGTCCAAGTTTTATTCAGAGCCCTAAAACGGGGTGATATGAAGTTTGAAGTTCCGTTGAAAACAACAATGCCATATGTGAATGACAGCGGCCGTCTTTCGAATAGAGGACCTGTGTTGAAATTTGAGATTACAGTAAAGCCGGGTAGGCTTTTCTTTTTAAACCCCGATAAGGAAACTATTTTTATGGAAAAAATGGGTCGCGGTAAAGAAGAAATGCAATTTGATCACCACTCGGGTTTAAAATTGGGTACTACTTACCGTGTAGAAGACAGGCAAAAGGCAGCAGGAAGACTCATGGCGGAGGTTACACCTAAATCAGTACTGGATAACAACAAGGTTTTGTGTGAAGTCATTACTTATGCTTTTCACCGCAAAACAGACAACTATTTGTACTTGAAACGCAACGGAAAAACCGAATACATGACCAACTTCAATATCGTGAATAAACCCAAAATTGAGGAGGTGGAACTATTGAGGCGCGGAGCAGATTGGACCGAAAACCTCAAGGCATTCCCGGGTGAGGAGTTTGAATTGAGAGTACGCGGCACCGGTTTAAGTATGACACGGTTTTCATTTTTACCTTGTGAGTTTGAAAGAGACACTTCAAGGGTGAGTGACCGCGTTGTATTTTATAAAGTAAAAGTTCCGCTTGATATTGATCGTCAAAAAGTAAGTGTTTTTATGAATGAAGATATTACGCAGTATGAGTTGCGTATATCAGAATATGAGCGGCCCGCACCGTTTGATTTCGTAAACGTCAATTATGGAAAAGGAGAAAAGAAAATAACCGATCAAGATTACGATAAAGCCGTATTTTATCCCGAATCTATAAAAGATATAACTTTGAAATTTGACGTGGATAGTATCGACTCCGGTGAAAAGCTTTACGGCAAACAATATCTGGAAGTTGAAGCGCGTATTATTAATGCCCAAAACGAGTTGGTAGATATTCAAACTATTGATGATATAGTTGTTTGTCCGGGGGAATCATCACCTCGCAATGAGTTTTATGATAATGAAGGTTGTAGCGGCCACACCATAAATTTGAATGATTACTTGTTGCGCAAGACATACAATATGGATGATTTCAGTCAAATTATTGTTACGGTCAAGCATCGAGAGGGTAGATACAGTAAGGCTGTAAGTAAACGAAAAATCACCATTTTTGCTGAGCGCAATTCCGTAATTGATTTGCAGGTTTCATTTCCCGCCGGGCTGCTGGTGAAAAGCTTTAGTGAAAGTGGAATAGGTAACCTCACAGGCATCAGTTTGTCAGTATTAGCACAGTTGAGTTTTTATGACGAGAAGCGAATTGGTGAGAAAAAACCTTTTAAAATAGGTGCGGGATTTATAGCCTTTAATACGTTTAACTTTAGCAATGATCCGGATATTGATCGAGATATAGGGTTGGTAATTATGGGGTCGGTAGAGCCCATACGAACAAAACGAGCTTTTTCTTTTCCCATTTATTCGGGCTTTGGCTATAAACTCAGTGCAGATGACTTTTTTTTCATCTTTGGTCCGGGAATTCAAGTTCGTTTTTGAGTTTTGGTCAGAACCCGAAACTCGTAATTAATCGGCAAATAAGCCTGAACTTAAATACCGGTCTCCGCGATCACAGGTAATGCAAACAATTACACCCGAATCAATTTCGTGTGCTACTTGAAGC
>CAJXMT010000154.1 GCA_913056155.1 uncultured Cryomorphaceae bacterium | reverse complement strand
CACGGCCCCTCTGACCAATTATTCATGTTACACAATAGCTAATCAAAACTTTAACATTCTTTAATTTCAGCCTCAATCCCGCGTGGCATCTATTGTTTGCACTTATAAAGCCTATTTCTCAAAAATAAAAGTCACTTTTAAATTTTGTGGATTCGTTTTTTTTTTATTTGACGTGTCAAAATTCAAACCCGGCCGGTTGATGATGACACTAATCAAACAATTTAAATTTTAGGAATTATGAAAAAAGTAATATTTTCAATTGCGATGATGTCCATTGCTCTAATGGCTTGTAATCAAGATGATGAATCCACGAATACAATGCGCAATGAAATCAACAATGGAAATGAAGCAGAAGTGGCAGATTCGAAACCTCAAGTTGGAAAATTACAATCAGTGTATTCACCTTTTGATATTTTGTTATGGGAAACAGATATTACCTCTATTGATAATATTGATTCAGCAAACTTTTCTGTTGATATTTCAGGGGTAGAATCTTACGTTGCGTCAATAATAGATATGAATGAGAATAGAATTATCACTTCAATTTCCGGCAGTGAAAACTCATGGACATTAACAATTAGTGATTCTCATGGTTTTATGATTTATGACTCTATTGCTGACGCCCAAAGTGATTTAAGCCCATCAACAACTTATTTAAGTTCACTTAGCGAGCCGGCTAAAGTGGCATTATCTGTTTCCTTACATTATAAGTTAAATGGTGATAGCGCTTTTGAGCCCGAAGAACCGGATAATGATTTTGAACCCGGCATTTGGCTTTCTTGTTTTGCTACGCATAGGTCTTGGTGTGAAGATTGTGGCAACTACTCAAGTTATTGCAATGGAAACCCTTGCTCTACTGTAACGGCAGACTGTATCTGCGCACTAGGAGACTTTGGGTGCATTTGTCTATCAAATGTTTCCTGTTAATTTTGCAATCTTATATACAAATAATATCAATATCCTTAGGTATGATTTTCAATAGCACTATTCCTTTTTTTGTTGTTTTGGGTATAATGATTTCGGGTATACTTTATGTCGTCGTGTATGAAATCAAATATTCACAAAATACAAATGCAGTTTCACTATTATGGATTATTTTTAGCATCCTAATACCGCTAATCACTCCTCTAGTTCACCTTATTGTAAATAGCAGAAATAATAAGTCTCTAACTTAATTAGTTTTGGCTTTGGACCTGACGAGTCAGTTTTCTAAGGCCGGCATTCAATTATCTCTATATGAATTTAAAACAGTGAAACCGATGTAAAGTTATACGAAAGCATATAAACGGGGATCATATACTCGGTTTTTAAATAAAAAAACTTTTATATTTGTACGTTTATATCCGAGGTATTAACGCAACCCGTATTGGAAACAAATATGAGAATATTTTATTACCTTACAGGAAAATAGATTTACTTCTTTTGCGTTTAGTATTAAATTCTTTCACATTTATTGTGATAATAACTATGACGTACGGACTTTACTACTGCTTGCCATCATGTCAAGCATGCAAAAGATTATTGCTCAAGTGAATGTGAAACCCAATGCCGGATATTTATCCGGTTTTCCCTTCAACATTACGCATAACAAAATAAAACCGGTAAAATAACCATAATGAATCTGGAAATCACACGTAAGGATGAATGGGTAAATCGATTTCGGTCTATTGATTTGTACATGAATGATACTAAAATAGGGAAAATCGAACACAATCAGGTTATTAAGACCGAACTCCCCGAGGGCGATTATTACTTGAGGGCAAAACTCGATTGGACCGGAAGTAAAGTTTTGCATATTAACTCAACCGCCGGCGCTATCGCTAAAGTTGAAGTTTCGAGCTTTTTGTATAGCAACAATTGGCTCTACCGCGTTGTTTACAGCTTCATACTTCTCAATATTGTATTGGGGTTTGTACTTGTACCGTTCGGTTTTCAACTGCCCGATGTCGTGAACATAACCTTAGCGGTTGTTTCGGGAGTCACCATTTTATTTTTCGCCTATATGCTCACAATTGGTCGAAACCGCTATTTGCGTCTTCGTGTCAAGTGATTAATATTCAATGATATGAAGTAAAAAAATTAATCTTTTTTTTCGGTCAGAAACCTAACAAATAATCAATGTGATGGGTAAAAAACAGCCCAAGCGATTTTAAAAAAACCTTTCATAATTTGATTGATAAATATTGTCATTCACATTTTTAAAAACTTCCACCAAGGCACTGTTTCTGTTTCTTCACCTCCCCACCAACAACCTCCAAATAATGGCTATATCCTCACTCAACCGGTAATTGTTGGCGTAGTTGAAGTATATTTTGGTTCGGGTTTCATCATGATTATCGGCTATTCCGGCAGCATCATCCACATAAAATACAGCGGGCTTTATTTTGGGTAAAATGAGGCGCTGCGCGTAATCCGGATTAAAACCTACCCACGTTTTTTTACCCGATATTACGGCTATTATATTTTTCAACACGCTTTTGTAAAAGTTGCTGCGCCAAAACAGTATGGTGGAAACAGGTAAAAGTAGCAGTGCTAAAAAAACATCAAACAGTCGTTTATTCCGCTTATTGGCAGTGGTACTTATGCTGTTGAGTTCATACAAACTGTAAAACCGGCCGGTGCTGTTTACAGAGCTGCTTCCGATAATAAATTCAGACTCGGGAGGGGCGGTTTTGTATTCCAAATCGTATTTAGCGAGTCGGCGCATTTGGGAAATGATTACATCGGCATCTACATCTTTACTGCAAAAAATCAACTCGGTAATGCGCATACCGGTCACAATTTCGGGAAGTACCGAGAGTTTTCCCACATACGTATTTGTACGGGCGGGCACGTTTTCTCGGGCTCTGACCGGCACCAGCACTTCGTAATTCACACGAATTTGCTCCAGCATTTTTTGAACTCTGCTCACTTCACTTTCCTCTCCCACCACCACTATTCTGCGCATACCGGCAGATTTGAGGTTAAACCCTTTGAAATTGAGTAAATGAAGTACGGCTCTGACCAAAATAATGCCCACAAAAATGCCTATCCCGCCCAAAATAGTTACAAGGCGTGAAAAACGATACTCCTCACCCAACAACCCGTAAAAAATCAACATGGCCAATAACGCGGGAACAACACCTTTAATGATATTTTGAAGCTTGACGGGCCGGTCATAACCGCCCGATAAATACATGGATATCCACGCGATGAGTATGTAAACGGGGAAGATTAATTGCACGGCCGCATCCGGGTAAACGGTGTTTTTGTAGTGTTCAACAAAGGTTTTTATGGCAAACAATAAGGTTAAACTCACGGCGGCATCGGCAACGGGTAGCGCGGCTTTTTGCACAAACCGATTCACAATGCTGAGTGCGGCCCTAAAGTAGATGGCCAAGTTTATGAAAAAAGAAAAAATTCCGGCGCGCGAAGATGAAAAGTGCTTTTTGGCAAAAATGATCATAGCCTTGTAAAACACAAATACGTAGTTGAGACTCCCCTTTTTGGTGCTCTCGCCCTTGTAGTGAATAATGCGCGTTTTTGGAAAGTAGTAGTTTTTATAACCGCCTTGTTTAATGCGCCAACTGAGGTCTATATCTTCACCGTACATGAAAAAATCCTCATCCAGCAAGCCTACTTTGTCCAACACTTTTTTGCGCATGAGCATATACGCACCGGAGAGCACGTCTATTTCGTGAATTTGATCATTGCTCAAATACCCCAAGTGATACCGTCCAAATCGCTTGGATTTAGGAAACAAAGCCGATAATCCGAATATTTTATAAAAGGCCGCTTCGGGGGTGGGCAATCCGCGTTTAGACTCAGGCAAAAAACGCCCCTTACCGTCAACCATCTTTACGCCCAATCCGCCCGCATCGGGATTTTCATCCATAAACTGCAAACATTTATGAAAGGTATCTGCCTCTACCAAAGTATCGGGATTGAGGAGCAGCACAAACGCTCCGTTGCATTGTTTAATCGCTTGATTATTGGCCACCGAAAAGCCTGTATTTTCCTTATTGGCAATCAGTTCCACTTCGGGAAAGCGCTCGATCAGCATTTCACAAGAGCCGTCCACAGAGTTGTTGTCCACTACAAAAACTTCAGCATCAATTCCCTCAACCGCTTTGCGTACAGAGAGCAGGCACTGCTCTAAAAAGTACTTCACGTTGTAATTGACTATGATGACCGAGAGTTTTTTGTGCATCAGCCGCGATTTAATGAAGTTTCAAACGGCGTGCGATTGGATATGGAGCGCCCCAAAGTAACTTCATCGGTATATTCCAAGGCATCTCCCACAGCAACGCCGCGTGCTATGGTGGTGATGTTTACATCGTATTTTTGAAGCTTTTTGTACAAGTAAAAGTTGGTAGAATCGCCTTCCATGGTTGTACTCAGAGCCAAAATGATTTCGGTGCAATTCAATTGAGCTCTTTCCAATAAAGTATCAATATTCAAATCCCCCGGCCCTATGCCTTCCATTGGCGAAATGTGTCCGCCCAACACATGATACAAACCGTTAAATGAGCCCGTATTTTCAATAGCCAATATATCGCGCATATCTTCCACCACACATATTAACTCCTTGTTGCGCTTGGGATTCATACAAATGGAGCACAATTCATCATCGGTGATGTTACCGCATTTTTTACAAAAACGCACATTTTCCTTGAGTTGATCTAAAGCGTTCACAAACTCATTGAGTTCTTCGTGGTTTTTACGCAGCAGGTGAAGTACAAGGCGCAATGCCGATTTATTTCCCACGCCCGGCAGCGTGGCAAACTGTTCAACGGCATTTTGCAAAAATTTTGAGGGTAGTTCCATGCTGCGAAATTAACCGGTTTGAGTGTACCGGCACATCTGCCGGAGCTGATTTTCGACGCAAATTGCTGTTTAAGCGGTTCTCACTAAACCTGATTTTATTCGCATATTTGCATTCCCTAAAATCACAAAATAAAAATGAGCACACCCGGCATACCCAAAGGTACCCGCGATTTCACCCCGGCTGAAATGCGCCGCCGCCAATATATCTTTAACACGATAAATGAAGCTTTTCAAACGTGCGGTTTTGAAACCATCGAAACCCCGGCAATGGAGCGCAGCGAAACCCTCACCGGCAAGTACGGCGAGGAAGGCGATCGATTGATTTTTAAAGTGATGCCGCGCGGTGCCAAGTTGAGCAAAGCGCAAAGCAAGGCGGCAGATCCCCGGCAATTCCCGGAATTTGATCTCAATCAAGTCGCTGAAGAAGCACTGCGCTATGACTTGACTGTACCGTTTGCGCGTTTTGTGGTGCAACATCAAAATGAACTTACATTTCCCTTTAAACGCTGCCAAATTCAACCCGTTTGGCGTGCCGACAGACCGCAAAAAGGTCGATACAGAGAATTTTACCAATGTGATGCGGATATCATCGGCTCAGACAGTTTGTTCAATGAGCTCGAACTCATCTTCCTCATTAACGACGTTTTTAATCGCCTTCACCTCAACGGTACGGTTCTGAAAATAAACAACAGAAAAATACTGGCCGGGCTTGCCGAAGTGCTTGATGAAAGTGAAAAACTGGTCGATATCACCATAGCTCTGGACAAATTGGATAAATTGCCCGTTGAAAAAGTCAATGAAGAGTTGCGGGAAAAAGGTGTGAGCGAAAAAGCGGTTAAATCACTTCAACCCCTCATGGAGGTGGAAGGAGAAAACACCGATAAATTACGCGTTTTGTCTCAAATTTTGCGCGATAATGAAATTGGAATGAAAGGAATTGAGGAATTGGAGTTTTTGCTGAATCACAGCGAAGAATTTAATATCTCCAACGTGGTTTTTGAACCTACGCTGGCGCGCGGACTCAACTATTACACGGGAGCCATTTTTGAAGTGACCCACCCCGATTTCCCTTCCAGCATTACCGGCGGCGGGCGTTACGACGATTTAACGGGCATGTTTGGGCTTGAAAACATGAGTGGCGTTGGAATTTCTTTCGGAGCCGACCGCATTTACGATTTGATGTTGAGTAAAAAGTTATTTCCCGAAAATACGGATCAAGGCACGAATGTTCTCTTCATCAACTTTGGGGAGGTTGAGGCTAAGGCCGCCTTCAAAATTATCACCCAACTGCGCCGCAAAGGCATTGCTGCAGAGTTGTATCCCGACTTTGCTAAATTGAAAAAACAGATGAAATACGCCGATAAAAAAAATATTCCGTTCACCGCACTCACCGGTGGTGAAGAATTGGGCTCGGGCTACATTCAGTTAAAAGATATGACTACCGGAAAGCAAGAGCGCGTGGCGGTGAATGAGCTGGCCA
>CAJXMT010000153.1 GCA_913056155.1 uncultured Cryomorphaceae bacterium | reverse complement strand
AGTACTGAAGGGCTGGCCAATGCGGGTGGAGATATCAATTATTTGCTAAGCCCCACGTATCGGCTAAATGTCACGCTCAACACTGATTTCGCACAAGTAGAAGATGACCGCCAACAAGTCAACCTCACTCGTTTTCCTCTGTTTTTCCCCGAGCTGCGGGAATTCTTTTTACAAGGGGACGATTATTTTGACTTTGGTTTTGGGGGCAATCGCATAACACCGTTTTACAGCAGACGCATTGGCTTAGACAGCAACTTTCAAACCGTACCCATGATTGCAGGTGCACGCATATTGGGGAAAGAAGACAACAGCACAGTGGGTGCCATGAGCATACAAACCGCAGAAACCGAATCTCAACCCATGACCAATTACAGCGTGGCCTCTTGGAGACAAGATATAGGTGAACAATCCATCATCGGCGCCATGACTGTAAATAAAGTAAGTGAAGGACGGTGGCACAGTACCACCGGAGTTAACGGCCAATTTAGCACAGCTAAGTTATTTGGAAACAAAAACTTCAATTTGGGCGGAGCCTATATTCACAATTACAACAGTGATGAATCATTCAAAGGTTCAGCTCATGCCTGGCGAGTATACGCACAATACCCCAACGATTTTTTCAGTATTTTCACCTCAGCGCAACGCTCTCCCGAGAAGTTTGAGCCCGAAGTAGGACTTATGAGAAGACGAAACTTTAGGGAAGGCTTTTTTTCTGCCAACATTAAACCCAGACCCAAAAAACAATTGAAGTGGATTCGGCAATTTGATTTTATCCCCATCAACATTACAGCCACTCAGTGGGATGATACAGGCGAAATGCAATCATTCAACTATGCTTTACAATTTTTAGGCTTTGATACAAGAAGCGGCGAATCGGTTAGTTTAAAATACACAGTTGTTGCGGAGGGTTTGCGCGAAGATTTCGCTATTGCCGATGACGTCACCATAGGTGCCGGTGAATATTGGTGGCGGCAATGGGAGGCCAATGTAAGTACTTTTGCAGGACGTACTTTTTCTGTAAAGGGAGGATTAACACTGGGTGAGTTTTACGACGGAACGGCCACCCGCACAAACGGAACTTTGGTTTGGCGTGCGGGAAAACACATCAACCTCAATGCTATTATTGAGCGAAACTGGATTGATTTACCCGAGGGGTCTTTTCAACGTGATTTGTACAGCAGCCGCGTTGAATACGCTGTATCGCCTTATGTTTTCGGGTCACTACTTACTCAGTGGAACAACCAGCAAGAGATTATTAACGTCAACTTCAGGCTTCAAATAATTCCTAAAATAGGCACTGATTTCTTTCTGATTTTCAATCAAGCCTACGACACACAATTGAACAAAGTTGATTTACAACGCTCAACAATCATAGGTAAATTGATTTGGCGCTTTGTTCTGTAAGCTCTATCATTTTTGCCCTTCAAACAGCTCAATTCCAGTCTCCAGCCAATTGATGTATTTATTGATGTTGGGGTCATAAGCAGCGGACTCGCCTAATGGATCCCCTTTGAGATTCACGAATTGATAGTACGGCTGCGAATTCGTTCCAAAACGCTCGGCTTGGAAAGCACTCCACTTATTGCCTACCGTTTTCACCTTTTTGCCGGTTACTTCAGATACAAACCTTTCATCCTCAGGTAATTTTTTGCGCTCATCCACATAAAGTGAAATCAATACAACTTCGTCCCTTAACAACTCTAAAACACGAGCATCAGACCAAACCTGTTCTTCCATTTTCCTGCAATTCACACACGCGTGGCCGGTAAAATCAAGTAACACGGGTTTATTGACCGTTTTAGCGTACTCCATCCCCACTTCGTAATCTTTAAAACAATTCAAATTATGAGGACACTTATCGGGATCTGCACCTTCGGGAATGTCAGAGGCAGATACTGTTGTACCCCCTCCCGCAAAGCCTACTCCCTGTGGCGATTCACTGTAATGCATGGGCGGGGGGAATCCGCTGATAACTTTTAAAGGAGCACCCCACATACCGGGAATCATATAAATAATGAATATGATCGTCAATGTAGCAAAAAGTGACCTGCCCACAGAAAGTTTTTCCAAAGGAGAATCGTGCGGCATTCTGATTAATCCCAACAGGTAAATAGCCAACATAATCATAATCCCAATCCAAATAGCCAAGAAAACCTCACGAGTAATAATACCCAATTGTAAAACAAGATCAGCATTCGACAAAAACTTAAATGCCAGTGCCATTTCCAAAAAGCCCAAAACCACTTTAACCGTATTCAACCAGCCTCCCGATTTCGGCATAGCGTTTAACCAACCGGGAAAAGCAGCAAATAAACCAAATGGGAGCGCTAGAGCCAGTGAAAAACCAAACATCCCGATCAATGGCCCCATTATTCCGCCGTGAACGGCAGCATCCACTAACAAAGTTCCAATAATAGGGCCTGTGCATGAAAATGAAACCAATGAAAGCGTTACAGCCATAAAGAAGATCCCGATCAGCCCGCCTCGATCTGAGGCTCGATCTGCTTTATTTACCCATGATGAGGGCAAAGTAATTTCAAAAGCGCCGAGAAATGAAATAGCAAAAACCATGAGCAAAACAAAAAATGCAAAATTAAACCACTCATTGGTTGACATGGCATTCAAGGCATCTGCACCAAAAAAGTAGGTAATAGCAAAGCCCAAAAGTGTGTAAAGTGCAATGATCGAAACACCGTAAATAATGGCATTAGAAATCCCCTTTGCACGCGTTTTACTTTGCTTGGTAAAAAAGCTCACCGTCATGGGTATCATAGGAAATACACACGGGGTCAACAGGGCTGCAAATCCACCGCCAAAACTCAATAAAAAAATCACCCAAAGTGAGCGTTGCCCTTCTCGATCCTCTTTATGGGAAGCATCTTTCTGTAATCCGTCGGTTTTTTCGTTTTCGGCACCTGAAAGTGTTTCTATTTGGGTAGCCTCCACAATCGGCTCATCTGTGGACAATTCAAACTCGTGCTCAATTCCCTCAGGCGTAAGACATCGTTTATCATCACAAGTCATAAAGTAAACCTCAGCCGGTAATGTTAGCTGATCCCTATCAATTTTCACTCGCCGTATAACCGTCCCGTTTTTCTTGAAATAACTCAAATCAAGTTGAAAATTTTCATCGAACTCAGTTACGACATCACCCACTTCAATAATGTCTGAAACCTCTTTAACCCCCTCCTCCTTCAACAAATTAAACTCGGTGGCAATGGGTCCGTCATCAGCGGGTAAATAGGCAGAGTAGATATGCCACTTCCCTTCTGTTTTTGCATGTGCAATAATTTCAAACTCCCGCTCTCCTATTCGCTTGTGCTCAAATGACCATGTGACCGGTTTGAGAATCCCCGATTCCTCGTCCTCATCGACTTTGTTCGATTTTTCAGGCTTCTGATCACCTGTCTCGTTCTTTTTTAAGCTGCCGTCTTGGGATTCTGACCGAGAGGAAGATTGAGCGGGTGATTGTTCTTTTTGCAATGGAAAATCAAACTCAACCAATTCGGGAGGCAAGCACTTTTCATCGTCACAAGTCATGAATTCCAACTCTCCCTTTATATTCGTGTTTTTGGTCAGAACCCGAACCTTTTGCACAAAAACGGCTTCTAAATCAAAATAAGTCAGGGTCATCATAAAAACAGGATCGTCTTTGGTAGTTCCCTCGGGCGATTGAATTTCACCTATAAGCTCATAATCACCGGATTTTTCAAACATAAAGCTCGTAGGAATAGGGCCATCTTCGGGAATATCAGTGCCGTAAAGATGCCAACCTGCTTCAATTTCTGCTTTGAAATAAAGTTCAAACTCTCCATTTCCAATAGGCTTGGAGTCAAACTTCCAAGTAACGGGATCGTGCATTTGCCCCGTAGCCGTAAAATAAGAGAAAACTCCAATGAGTAGAGTGAGTAGTGGATTTAGCTTTGCAATATTGAGGTTTCGCATAACTTGAGTCATGTTTATAATGGTCAAAAGTACTATTTTGCTTGGTTTAAATGAAGTAGTTAACCCGATTTTAACCCGGGTTCATGGCTATTCGAACACTTTTTTAAAATTTGTTGTAAAAAAAAAGGCCGAGCGTGCTGTACACTCGGCCTTCTTATTTTTGTAAAGTGATTATTACTTTTCACGTAATAGTGTAACGTGCCCTTTCTCTAAGAACTCTTCTCCACTACCGCGTGTGGCGGTTGCAATAAAGAAATAAGTTCCGGCGGGGGCATCACCGCCATCCCAGCCTGCATCTTTTGATGCATCGGTAATTTCAGCAACTTTTCTTCCCCATCGGTTATAAATGGTGAGGTTAAAGTCACTGAAAACAGTAGCGCCGGGAATGTAGAAGACATCATTATTACCATCTCCGTTAGGCGTAAAGATATTGGGGATATTCACTGCGGCACCCACTTCAAAATCAATGGATACAGTATCCAAACAACCAAAGTTATTTCGTTTGATATATCTTACTGAATATACATCAGACTCTTTCTCGTAAGTGGTTTCAGCGGTATAACCTTGAGCGGTAAGCGGACAAGGTTGGGCAGCTACTCCATCAATCGGATTACAACCCAACCACAAGTCCCAGTCCATCGTCATGTCTTCTTCACCTCTTTCTACTGCTTCGAATTCCACCTCTACGGGTCCAGGACCTAGATTGAGTTTACCCGTATACGATGAAGCTGTCACCTCTTGGTCAACATCCATACTATCAGTGAAAGAAATTGTAAAATCAGCATTAGGCCTGGGTCGAATCGGTATATCAAAACGAGTAGGAGCACTTTCACACACCCCGTTTTTCTCGGTCACGAAGAGTGAAGTTCCTTCGTCAGATTCACTTGCGACACCGTGGAAATAAGGGGATCCCGTACCCAACTCCTCTGTTTGATTCAAGTTTGAATCAGCATCATACCAAATCAAACTATCAGGATGATTAGTAAAAGAAGCCTCCAAATCCATCAAATCACCTACACAAAAGTTGTATTCTTCCAACTCGGGAGGTTCGGGAGTGTCCAGAATTCGAATCGTATCTGTCAGTGTTCCTACGCAACCATTCAAGTCAGTAAAAGTAAAGGTAAACTCCCACTCACCTGAACCTGCATTTTCAGGGTTCAAGCGTCCCGGGCGATTGGCGTCAAATGATAATTGAGCCATAGTCGGTGCAATCGGGTTAATTTCCCAATTTCCCAACTTCATGGGAGGATCTGTCAAAATAGCCGCTTGTTCAATGTCAGAGCAAAAGCTCAAAGGACCTGTTACAGAAGGTGTTTCAGGCTCTTCAATGATTACCCTTACACTTTTTGTCGTTTGACAATCTCCATTTTGATCGGCAGCCGTAACATTAATCATGAATTCAGACAGACCGTTGGGAACATCTGCCGCATTAAACCAGCCGCTATCGGCGTTACTTACACCCGGGCCATTCCAAGTGTAAACTGCGGGATTAGGACTTACAGGACCCACGCTCACCGGTCTGATAAATTCATTTAGAGCTGCAGTATCGGTTGAGCATAAAATAAGCGGCGTATCCACCAAGTCAAACTCGAAATTTTGATAGAACAAAATATCAACTGTATCCCTACTCAAACAAGGATAGGTCAATTCATGAATAATCGGTGTACTTCCCGGTGCACTTAGCACACCCGGATCGACAACTCCATTAATCGGATCAGTAACAGAGGCACCTATCCACTCACCACCTCCGGTAACGGCTGTCAAATTATAGGGGCCTCCGGTATAACAAAATTCAAGCGGGGGATTTACGGAAGGGTCCGGTAACGGAACTACTTCAATCATTATTGTGGTATCTGTATTACAATTCCCTTGACCACTTTGGATGGCGTAATTCACGGGAATCATGCCGGCTCCGGCAACACCCGGATCAAAAGCACCCACTTGACCGTCAATAATACCGGGACCGGACCAAGTTCCGGCCGGAGTTGTAGTTACCGGCACAGCAGTATCGGGTATATCAGTCACACAAAAAGGTGTATCTAAAAAGAAGTCCGCATCATATTTATCGAATAAAGTTACTTGAATGGTATCAGAATTGTCGCATGTACTACTCAAATTGGACTCCACGCGATAGATCATCGTTTGGTTGGGATAGACCCACACATTAGCGGCTGTTGTTCCAATTGTATCAGAGAAGTTTACTCCGGGTGCAATAGGCGAACCTTGAAGCACCGTCCAAGTAAACTGAGACCCACCGACGACACTCAAAAAGCCGGTATCATCTTCACAAAGTTCTATATCCGGACCTACGTAAGTTGATGGAATTACATTAACGAAGAATGCGAAAGATCCGATGCCGGGAATGGGACATGCGTCGTCTTGAATATCTACCGTAAAAACTATGGAATTATTTGCTCCCGGGGGTGCTGTCCAATCAATATTAATAGTGGCCGGGTTACCATTCGTTATCGTGATGTTGGCCCCCTGCATAACTGAACCCACGTTAGTGGTAATGGTCACCGAGTCA
>CAJXMT010000152.1 GCA_913056155.1 uncultured Cryomorphaceae bacterium | reverse complement strand
CTGCCTTTAATACAATTGAAGCGATGGCTCCTGTCATTAAATCTTCAACGGGTAAGTTTTCTGCGTCTATGAAAATGGCCGGAGAACTTATGGAAAATATGGACGCCGATTTAAATACACTTGCGGGAGGAGGTTCATTGAAGACGCACGGCGTAATTATTGAAAATGAAACTATGGGCAAACTTGATAAAGCACTGAAAACCCAAAGGTTTTCACCCCTGACGTTGAATGATGTAAATGTGAAGTTTACTTTTAAAGACGGCCGAGTAACTACAGAGCCCTTTGTTGTGAATGCCGGAGGAATTAAGAATACCATTTCGGGTTATACCACATTTGAGCAAGAAATTAATTATTTAGTACTTTCAGATGTGCCGTCTTCAATTTTGGGAGGAAATGTGAATCAAATTGCAGGCAGCTTGCTCAAAGGTTTACAAGATAAAGGTATTGATGCCGGGTCCCAACTGCCCGATGTGATTAAAGTGGAATTTGATATTACCGGTGACTTGATGAATCCGGATGTGAAACCGCGTTTTGGAGGCAGTACAGGGTCTTCAGTGAAAGATAAGGTAAAAGACGCTGTCGTGGATAAGGCCAAAGAAGAACTGGACAAACAAAAAGAAAAGGCGAGAGATGAAGCTCGAGAAAAGGCTGATCAAATCATAAAAAACGCTCAAAAACGGGCAGATCAAATTAACGCTGAGGCCAAAAAACAAGCAGATAAAATAAGAGCAGAAAGTAAATCAGCAGCAACTCAAATCAGAAAGGAAGCTGAAAAACAAGCTGCCAACATGGAAAACGAGGCAAGTAATCCTTTTGCCAAAAAAGCGGCACAAATAGCCGGTGAAAAACTGATAAAGGAAGCTGATCAAAAGGCAACTCAAACTGAAAATGAGGCTGAAAAGAGAGCCAAACAAATTGAAGCTGAGGCTCAAAAACAAGCCGATGCTGTAATGAAAGAAGCTCGAGAGCGGGCGGATGAGATATAAACTCACTTACACCTATGGTTGAAACAATTAGTATATTAGGCTGTGGCTGGCTGGGACTCCCGCTGGCTGAGAGTTTAGTGAAAGATAATTTTCGAGTTAAGGGCTCCACAACTACCGAGTCCAAATTGGATGCATTGAATTCAAGTGGAATTGAACCTTACTTAATTGATTCGGGAAATTTAAATACAGAGGCTTATAAACACTTTCTGAAAAGTGATGTTCTCGTAGTGGCAACAAATCCTCAAAGCAAAACTATTTTGAATATCTTGGCTGAAGACATTGCCAAAAGCAGTATCAAAAATACGATTTTTGTAAGTTCAACCGCTGTTTATCCTTCTTTGAACACAAAGGTAAGGGAAGAGGATGCAGATTATATAAAATCCCCGCATTCAGGACGCGTTATGAAAGCACTGGAAGATGTGTTTTGTAATAAAAAAGGTTTTGATACTACAGTTATTCGCTTTGGCGGTTTGTTTGGCCCCGGCCGTGTACCCGGAAAGTTTATGGCCGGTTTTAAGGGACTTTCAGGAGGTGACAATCCCGTGAATATGATTCATCTCAACGATTGTGTGGGTGTGCTGAAAACCATCATCGAAAAAGATATTTGGGGTGAAGTATTCAATGCTTGTTCACCCGTTCACCCCACCCGAAAGGAGTTTTATGTGGCGGCCGCTCAAAAAGCCGGAGTAGAACCACCAAAGTTTACAGGTGATAACGATGATAAAAACGCACGTTTTAAAGTGGTAGATTCTTCTAAATTAATAAATCAAACGGGCTATCAATTTAAATATCCCGATCCGTCTGAGGCGCTGTAATTTATGAAAGCCATAGTTTTAATTGTTTTTTGCATGTCGCTTTCCCTGATTGTAAAATCGCAATGTAAAGTGGATAGCAGTACCGCCTATCCCGATAAAATAACGGTAGTAGGAAAAGTGCTCAACGAAAACGGAGAGGCTGCTTTCGAAAGTCTTTTTGTGGTAAACCGGCGCACCCGCACCGGAAATTTTGCCGAGAGCAGCGGTCTCTTTCAAATAACGATGAATGCAACAGACACGCTCATGATTGGCGCCATGAGTTACACCACCAAATACGTTTCATTTCTCGATTCATTGCCCCGCGATACGTACAACGTAAAAGTGGTGCTAATGCCTCTTGAAATAGAGTTAGAGCAAGTCGATATATTTGCACCGCGCACATTGCGGGAAATTTTTGAGGAAGTTGAAGAACTCGGTTATGATGAAAAGGATGATATGGTTTATGGTGTGAACGCATTGCGAAGTCCTATTACCGCGCTATATGTAGCATTTAGCAGGCGGGAGCGAAAAAAGCGAGAAGCTATGCGCATCATAAATGAAGATAAAAAACGAGATTTATTAAAGGAGTTGTTTAAGAAGTTTGTCCACCATGATATTATAAATCTCGATGATGATGAATTTGACGATTTTATAGATTACTGCAATGTGAATGAGGAATTTATGATGGCTGCCTCTCAATATGAGTTTATCATGTTTATCAAGCACCGTTACAAAAACTACAAGAGGTTTACGAAATACGACGATTACCGGCGAGACTAAGCGTCAAGTTTTGGGCAATTCTCGCGTGGTGCGGTTGGGTGCGTGAACTTTTATAAAACTTTGTAATATTGCAGTGTCGCCTGTCGTATAAAAAAAGTCTACCCCTTCTTTTTGGTCAGAACCCGAATTCAGTATACCCTTTTTGCTTAAAATACGCTTGGTTTGAAGAGCTACGGCAGCAGAGGGTTCAAAAATTTTAATTTGACTATGTGTAATTTCATCTATGAGTGGAATAAGAAAAGGGTAATGCGTGCAGCCCAGTACCAAAACATCTACTTCTTGCTTGATCATAGGGTGTATGTAAGATTCTAAAAGTGCTTTGAGCTCTGCGCTGTTAAGTTTATTTAGTTCAATAAGTTCAACTAAGCCTGTTCCTACTTGAATGAATGCCTGAATATTGTCGCCGTAAGTATTGAATGTTTTTTGGAAGAGATTACTTCGCAGAGTTCCTTCAGTAGCTAAAATGCCGATTTTTTTATTTTTTGAAAATTCCGCGGCCGGCTTTACGGCCGGTTCCACACCAATAAAGGGGATGTCGTAATGTTTCCGCAGGTCGTTGATTACTTGTGTGGTTGCTGTATTGCAGGCAACTACTATAGCTTTCGCTCCCGATTGGATTAAAAATTCGGTGTTTTGACGTGAGAGTTCTCGAATCTTTGCTTTAGGTTTATTGCCGTAGGGTGCATTTTTACTGTCTGCCAGATACAAAAACTGCTCCCTCGGGAGCAGTTTAATGAGTTCTTTATAAATACTGATTCCGCCTAATCCGGAATCAAAGACACCAATTTTTTTTGCCCTTTGCATTATAAGGTTATTGCAGTCCCAGTTCTTTTTTCACCAAAGCCGTCATGTCATCACTTTCGGGTGAATGCAAAATAGCACCTGAACCGGAATCAAAAACATAGTCGTAGCCTTGTTCGTCAGCCACTTTTTTAATGGCGTTTTGAAGTTTTTCCAGAATGGGTTCAAAAAGCTCTTCTTCTTTTTGACTCATGGAGCGCTGAGCTGTTTGTTGAAAACGTTGAATTCTTTTTTCCAAGCTTGAAATTTCTTCAGCTTTTGATTCTTTAACGGGCTCTGACCAAAGGGATTGATTGTTTTGGTATTCGGCCAATTTACTTTGGTATTCATTGGACATGGTAGCCAGTTGGCCTTCTAATTGTTTGACGTATTCCTCAACTTCTTTTTGGACACTTTTACTTTCGGGCATCATGCTCAAAAGACGATTGGAGTTGACGTGACCCAATTTTTGGGTAAAACCACTTAAAGTAAAGGCGAATAGTAATAAAGTGAGTACTGCTGAATGTTTCATAATAATAAAGATTAGATTTGATTTCTGAATTTTAAAGTTTGCAAAATTATTTATCTCCTGAAGATAATCCCAATTTTCTCAATAGCACGTCGCTTTTGTCGTATCTGGGATCTGAATATAAAATGTTTGTATTTTTTCCTTTGTCAAAAACAACGGCATAGCTTCGTTCTTTGGCCATTTCTTGAAGTGCATTAAAAATGTCATCTTGCAGGGGTTGTATTAGTTCTTTTCTTTTCTTGAAGAGTTCACCTTCGTAGCCGAATTTATCACGTTGGTACTTCAGTGCCTCTTCCCGTTTTTCGCGTATTTCTTGTTCGCGTTGCTTTTTCATGTCATCAGTTAAAAGAATTTTTTCGGCTTGGTAAGCGCGTTCTAACTCTTTTAGTTTTTCTTGTTTGGCTTCCATGGTTTCTCGCCACCGTTTACTCAACTCATTTAATTCATTTTGTGCCTCTCTATATGCAGGCATTTGTTCTAAAATATATTGCGAGTCTATGTAAGCAAAACGCTGAGCCTGCAGTGTAGTGCCCAATAAAATGAATAAAGCAAGTATTGTGCCTTTCATGATTTTTGGTTTTACAATTGTCCCAAGTTATGACCGATGGTGAAGTGAATTTGAGATTTATTCATAGTGGTGTTAGGAACTTCATCAAATCGATAACCCCAGTCTAAGCCGAGGAGGCCAAACATAGGCAGGAATATTCTGATCCCAACGCCGGATGAACGATACACGTTAAACGGATCCCAATCTGCAAAATCATTCCAAGTATTCGCCATTTCAAAAAACGCAAGTCCGTAGATCATGGCTTGCGGATTTTTAGAGAACGGATATCTGAGCTCTGTAGTGTATTTATTGATTAATATTCCACCAACACTGTTGCCTCTTAGCGGGCCTCTGTTGGATACTTGTTGATCATCATAGCCTCTGAATGCGATTATTTCGCGTGCATCCAGTCTAAAGCCCGTAAGACCTGAGCCGCCTAAATAAAATCTTTCAAAAGGTGCGTTACCCATTGCATTGGTGTAGCGAAACAAACCGCCGAAACCTACTTTTGAGTACAGTACAAAATCGGCGAATAGTTTGGTGTACCAAGCAGAGGTGAATTTCCACTTGTGATACTCTGTCCATTTAAACCGTTCTTGCGGCTCCAGCTGCGTAAAGTCGTCATCTCGAAACCAAGAGTAAGGAGGAGTTAATTGGGCTGAAAGCATGGTTCTTGAACCGGAAGTGGGAAAATTGAGGTCATCTACAGAATTACGTGATAGATTTACCCGGTAAAATATCTTGTTGGCAGAACCTTCATTGAAATTCTCAAATGTTCGCCAGTTGTTTACATCGTAATTTTGGTAGGCAATTTCTTGTTGCAACATGAAGTTGTCATCGGGTTTGCGCAACCGTCGCCCTAAACCTACTGTCACACCTAATATATTGAGCCCTTGACGGTTTGGATTGTCTATACTTTCACCTGCCGAATTTTCTATTTTTCTCGGACTTCCATCGGATTGAAGTGAATAGTATGCGCTTACGCTAAGTGCGTTGGGGCGTTTTCCGCCCAGCCAAGGCTCTGTAAAACTGATGTTATAAGATTGGAAGAAAGAGCCGCTTGTTTGTGCGCGAATGCTTAGTTGTTGACCATCGCCCGAGGGAAGGGGAGTCCATGCTTCTTTGTTGAAAAAGTTACGCATGGAAAAGTTGGAAAACCTCAGACCTAACGTACCCACAACGAAACCTCCTCCAAAACCTCCTGAAAGTTCAATTTGATCTGAGGGTTGCTCTACCACCTTATATTCAATATCAACAGTACCTGTTTCGGGATTGGGTTTGGGTTGAATGTCCATGGCTTGCGGATCGAAATAACCCAGTGTGGCCAGTTCCCGCTGAGTACGCATTATATCCGAACGGTTAAATAATTTACCCGGCTTACTGCGTATTTCACGACGAATGACATGGTCGTTGGTTTTGGTGTTTCCCGATATGATTATGTCATTTACAATAGCTTGTTGCCCTTCGTAAATACGCATTTCATAGTCTATTGAATCGCCTTCAACTCGTGACTCAATGGGATCAACCTGGAAAAACAGATAACCGTTATCCATGTATAACGAACTCACATCTGCTCCTTGAGGATTCATGGTCAACCTCATTTCCAAAAGTTCAGCGTTATAGACATCACCTTTTTCTATTCCTAAAATTTGATTGAGTCTTTTGGTGGAGTACTTTGTATTGCCCACCCAATTTATATTGCGGAAGTAATATTTGTTTCCTTCTTCAATTGTCAAATGCAGGTCAACAGATTTTTCATCAACTTGTACCAGTGAGTCGTTCACTATCGAGGCGTCGCGAAACCCTCGCGAACGGTAGGTGTTTAACACCATCTCTTTGTCATCCCTGAAGTTGGTTTTTAGATATTTAGATGATTTAAAAATGCCTAGTCTCACTCTGTCGGGAAAATAGTTTCGGGCGAGTGTTGCGGCTGAATCTCGGTTGCCGTCCCAAAGTGTTTTTGCTGTAGTCTTCAGGAACTCATCCATTTTATAAAAAGGTCGAAACCGTGATTTTTCTTTGGTTTCTTTCATTTTAAGCCTGAGTCTCCAGTCCGGAAAATACTCATTTCCCTCAATGATCAGGTTTTCAATTTTTATCCGTTCATTTGGATCAACATTTATGTAAAGGATGACATTATTCGGCATG
>CAJXMT010000151.1 GCA_913056155.1 uncultured Cryomorphaceae bacterium | reverse complement strand
CTCCACAACGGGGGCTTATGTTATTGCTGTTGAGCTCAAAGAGTACCGAAACAATACGCTTATTGGTGTAACGCGCAGGGATATGCAGCTTTTGGCCATTGACTGTCCCGGGAATGCCTCGCCCTCGTTTTCGAAAATAACCAATCACCCCAAGTTGACGGGCGACCATTCTTTTACTTTGCACGAGGGCGACTCTCTTTGTTTCCCCATTCGTTACACAGATACGGATCAAGATAACTTGACATTGCGAGTTCAAGGAAATGTGTTTAGTTCAAATGCGGGCAACACTCCCCAATTAAATCTAAATAACAGTCAAGGTGACTTTGATGAGCAATTTTGCTGGAAACCCGCATGTGGCAGCGGAAGGGAGCAGTCCTATTCCTTTGTTACTGTGGTGACCGATGACGGCTGCCCGCCCAAAAGTCGGGTAAATGCTTTTGAAATCAATGTAATACCCACACCCGATTTGGAGAAAATTGAAGGGCCTGAATTGTTTTGTCCGGGCGATGCGGATACGGCTTTGATTACAGCTTCCCCAAAGCCCGACAGCCTGCCGCTGCGTTGGAATGTTCAAGGCGCTCAAATATTATGGTCAGAACCCGACAGCAGTAGTTTGAGTATTCAAACGCTTATCCCCGGAAATTACAGCCTTTCAGCTTCAAACGTTAACCCTTTTGGGTGTGAAAGTGAGCCGGTTGTACATGAAATTACGGTGAGTGACTCATTGGTATTGGAACTCCCCGATCTCGATACACTTTGCCGAGGCGACAGTCTTGTAGTTCAACCTCTCAATCCGCAGAACGGTTATTTTTACGAATGGATGTACGGTTCTGACCAAAACAACGGAAATACTTACGGTTCAGAAGCAGCCCAAACAGCTTATGTTTATGTGACGGCCACCAATGAAGCGGGTTGCTCAAAAACAGATAGTGCATATCAACATGTGTTTCCGCTGCCCCCGTTACATGTTTCTAGTGATACCGGTATATGCGCGGGTAAAAAGGCTGAACTTCGCGCTATTGGCGATGGCAGTATTCAATGGACGCCGAATAAGAAGTTGGCAGAGCCCGAACAATTTACCACCACAGCAGAGCCCCAAAAAACCACTATTTATACGGCCGTGCTCACCGATAGTAACTTGTGTAAAAACAGTGATCAAATTACCGTGGAGGTGCAAAAGAAACCGAATTTTACTTTTGAAATTGATACGCTTTTGTTTGACGGGGCTTATTTTAGTGCTTCATTGGCGGGGGATTTTTACGGTTCTGAAATAAATTGGAGCAACGATGAAAACAACCTGTGTCCCGATTGCCTGAATCAGTATCAAATGCTTACGTATTCGCAGGAAATTCGATTGAATGTGAGCGATGCGCTGAAGTGTTTTACCCGGGATACTGCGATTTATGTGGAAATTATTGAAGATTTTGAAGTGAATATACCCAATGCTTTTACGCCTAACGGGGATGGAATCAATGATGTTTTTATACCGGTGTACTACGGCATTAAAGATATTGATATGTTTGCGGTTTTTGATCGTTGGGGAAATAAAGTATATGAAACCGATCAAATAGAGGAGGGATGGAACGGCTATTATAAGGGAAAATTGGCACGTGTAAATGAAGTGTATGTTTACAAGTTAGTGGCACGCCAATTTAATGATAAATCACACACTTACAGTGGAAAAGTAGTCGTTATTTATTAGTGTGATGCAGGATAGTTAAGGGCCGTGGGAGTTTGTTGGCCTTTTCCGGTGTAAACAAGTGGATATTTATAGGCATAGCCGAAGCTCAAAATTTTAATGCATTATAAAGCAAAAAGAATTTTTGATTTATAAGGTTTTTTATCGGCAGACAAATGTGTTGAATCAAACACTCCTTATTTCATTTGACACTTTTAATCGACGACGGAAACCCCGCCGTTTTTATTAGTTTTGCATTCAATATTTGTCAATACCAACAGCCGAATCAAAATCACATGAACGCAGGAGATATCGCGAAAAGAATTAAAGAGCTTTCTGAGTCTCAAACCTTGGAAATGGCCGCTAAAAGCAGGGAACTTATAAAGCAGGGTAAAGATATCATCAACCTGAGTTTGGGGGAGCCGGATTTTCACACACCCGATTATATTAATGAGGCAGCTAAAAAGGCAGTCGACGATCATGTAACGCATTACCCCCCCGTAAATGGTTTTGAAGAATTGCGCGAGGCAGTTTGTAAAAAGCTGCAACGCGATAACGGATTGGCTTACAAGCCGAGTAATATCGTGATTTCAACAGGCGCGAAACAATCGTTGATGAATGTTTTTTTGAGTTTGGTAAACCCCGGCGATGAGGTGCTTTTGCCCACGCCCTATTGGGTGAGTTATTACGCGATGGCTGAGTTTGCGGGAGCTGAAATTAAAACACTTAAAACCGGTGTGGAAAGCGGTTTTAAAATGACGGCTGAATCGTTGAGAAAAAAATTATCGAGTAAAACGAAACTGTTGGTTTTTAGTTCGCCTTGTAATCCCAGCGGCAGTGCATACAACCGCGATGAGTTAGCGGAATTGGCCGGTGTAATTGAGGATTTCCCCAATTTGTATGTGGTGAGCGATGAAATTTACGAGCTTATTACTTTTGACGGGCATCAGCATGCTTCGTTGGCAAGTTTTGATTCCATAAAAGACCGCGTTATTACGGTGAACGGTGTATCAAAAGGTTTTGCCATGACGGGTTGGCGAATTGGCTATTTAGCGGCACATGAAACAATAGCCAAGTCATGTACTAAAATTCAAGGTCAATTTACTTCAGGAGCAAATACCATAGCCCAAATGGCGGCCGCGGCTGCTTTAGAGTCCGCCCCGGAAAAAGTTAACTACATGATAGAGGCTTTCGCCGAACGCAGACAACTTATTTTGAATAAACTCGACGAAATTGAGGGTATGACAGCATCCTCTCCCGAGGGAGCCTTTTATGTGTTCCCTGATGTAAAGACTTATTTTGGCAGGGATACGCCAAGCGGGAAGGTAATAGCGCATTCTACAGATTTATGTATGTATCTGCTCGAGGAAGCAGAGGTTTCCACCGTACCGGGTGAGGCGTTTGGCGATGAAAACTGCATCAGGATCAGTTACGCTACGGATGAAAAATCTATTATTAAAGCTATGGATCGCATAAAAGCGGCTCTTGAAAAATTGAAGTAAAGTGAATAAGCACCTTATAGAAAGAGCTTTTGACGGCTTCAAAAAAGTAAATGCCCTCGTAATCGGCGATGTAATGATTGACGCTTACTATCGCGGCACAACTGATCGTATTTCGCCTGAAGCGCCTGTACCCGTAGTATCAGTAACACATCGTGAAAGCAGGCCGGGAGGAGCGGCTAATGTGGCTAAAAATATTGCCTCTATGGGCGGAACGGCTTATTTGTGCTCGTTCATTGGACATGATGAAACGGGTAAGCAATTTACGCGCCTTTTAGAAGAAGATCATTTATCTACAGCCGGTATTCTTACGCTTGAAAACCGCACTACCACTTCAAAAACACGAATTATCAGCAGGCAACAACAGTTGTTGCGCGTAGATGAGGAAATCACTGAGCCCGTTAAGCTGCCTGAAACGAAGCAATTGTTAGCGGTTGTTTATGACCTTATCAAAACGAAGAACATTGATTTGGTGATTTTTGAAGATTATGATAAGGGATTGATTACCCAACCGCTTATTAGTGAAGTGGTCCGGTTGTGTTCCAAGAAAAATATTCCCGTATCGGCCGATCCCAAGAAAGAACATTTTTGGTCTTACCGGGGAGTAACCTTGTTTAAGCCCAATTTGAAAGAGCTCGTTGATGGCTTGCAGCTCAATCTCAAAACACAGCCGAGCAAAGCTCACTTAGATGAAGCTTTTGAAAAATTGCAACGTGAAATGCAAATTAAATCGGCATTAATCACACTCTCAGAGTACGGTGCTTATTTCAACTCGGGCAAACAGTCTCAAATTATTCCGGCTCACGTTCGAAAAATAGCTGATGTATCGGGAGCGGGAGACACGGTTATAGCAGTTGCCTCAATGTGTTTGGCGCTGGGTTTTGAACTTGATTTTATTGCCGCACTTTCCAATTTAGCGGGTGGTTTGGTTTGTGAAGAATCGGGTGTGATTCCCATTAATCCCGATACTTTACACAATGAAGCTCTGCATGTTTTAACCGGTTGAAATTATAATTCTAATTCCTCGTGGCGGTGACCCAATAAGTTTTTCTTGGTGGCTTCTCGGTTTAAAAAATTGTGAGGGAAAGGTTGCTCAAAAGCGCTTAATTCATTCAGTATTTCCCAATCGGCATCATTTAACATCACATCAACGGCTCCTAAATTATCGGTGAGTTGCGCTTTGTTTCGCGCACCTATTATAGGGAAGTATTGTTGATTTTGCTTCATGATCCAAGCCAGTGCAACTTGCGGAGGTGTGCTACCGGTTTGATCTGCAATTTTCACCACTTCACGGGCAATATTTAAATTGCGGTCGTTCATCTTCACACTTTTTTCACTCAGTCGCCCCGTTTCTTTTTTCAAATACTTTCCGGTGAGTAAGCCCGCACCTAAAGGAGACCAAGCTGTAACGGCCATATTAAAATAGTTGGCAGCGGCAAGCAGTTCACTTTCAGCTGTGCGCTCAATGAGGCTGTACTCAGTTTGAAGTGCCGTAAAAGCATTGAGTCCGTACTGTTGTGCCAGTGAGTTGCACCGTGTTAAAATCCAGGCGGGGGCGTCTGAAATTCCAATGTAGTGAACTTTGCCGGATGATATCAAATCATTTAAAGTGCGCATCACAATTTCGGGTGCGGTGGTGAAATCCCACGCGTGAACCCATAAAATGTCGATGTAATCGGTGTTGAGGCGCTTCAAGCTGCCTTCAACAGAGCGCATGGCATTCTTTCTGCTGTTTCCCGCGGCATTTAAATCCTCGGAGTCATCAAAAAGTGAATATTTGGTGGCTATAATGTATTGATCTCGGTCAGAGCCGACAAATTCTCCCAGCCATTTCTCCGATGTTCCCTCCGTGTAGCGGTTGGCCGTGTCAAAAAAGTTGCCGCCTTGTTCGATAAATGCGTCAAACACTTTGCGACTTTCCTGTTTATTATTTCCGGTACCCCACTCTTCACCAAATGTCATTGTTCCTAAGCAGAGTTCAGAAACGCGTAAACCGGTTTGGCCAAAAATTTTGTATTTCATGAAATTGACAGTTTGATTCGAAAAACAAATCTATGTTATTCTTCCGGTAAATTGTCGATTTTTTTGGCTACTTCCTCAGCCTCAGCTCTTTTTTGATCGCTTTTGGTTCGGTTGGTATGTGACAACTTGTAAGACTCGTCCATCAGCTGCTTATAGACTTTTTGAAGCTTTTCTTTCTCTGTTTTCTTTTTGAATAATCCAAACATAATACATTGTTTAAGTGAGAAGGTATAGCAAGTAAGTACAGTGTTTTGTTTATTGCACAGCTGTTTAATTGATTGCGGATTATCTTGAAGTGAAGTTGGCACTTACCTTACGGTAATAGAAGCAATGAGCAAGGCCGCTATTGGGGACGTCTTATAAATTGTAAATACGTTTGATGATGCGCAAATTGTGGGAGTAATCCCTCATTTCAGGATTATAAATCCCTTGGTGATCAATTCTGTCAATTCGAACTTTCCCCGATGCGTGAATAATATAGTTGTCTTCCAGCAATATTCCCACATGAACAATATCACCTTCTTCATTATCGAAAAAGGCTAAATCGCCGGGTTCTGCTTCTTCTACAAAGCTGAGGGTGGTTCCGATTAATGCTTGTTGCGAGGCGTCACGCGGAAGTTTGATGCCACTGAGTTTGTAAATCATTTGGGTGTAGCCTGAGCAATCTATACCAAACGGGCTTTTACCGCCCCACAAGTAGGGTGCATTTTCATACATGAGCGCATGTTCGAGTAATTTTACTTTGTCTTTTCCCGGTTCGTGAACTACTTCACCCGAGTATGTGAAAGATTTACCGGCCAAAACGATTTTATTGTTTTGAATCCCCGGTAATGTTGATCCCATGGGAATAGGCATTACCGATTCGTCTTCTTCACAGGTGAGTAAACCCATTAAGTCTCTGCTGCAGTTGCACTGGTGTTGTTTGTGGAGGTTTTGGTATTCCTCTTCAGTAATTTCGGTATGTTGTTTTCTGCAAATCCAACCTTCGTATCGGTCAAAAGCAATTCTGATGCGCACAAACTTCTTGCGTTCTTCCAGTACCTTGTAGTGTTCACCAAACAGGACTTGAGTAGTTTGCTCAGCTCTGTCGTTAGGCTCACTTCTGCAAGGAATTATACTTATAACGGCTACACCGTAATTCATTATTGTGGATATTCAATTAAATGTTAAGGCAGTCACGTGCATTTTCAAAAAAGAAAAGCCCGGCAAATAAAGGCAACAAAACCAAAATCTGCCAAGCTTTACCGTTGTATTTATTAACAACCGCCCCGGAATCGGTTTTGATTATGATTAAACCGTTTCAACCACAACAGCTGATGCCCCGCCGCCGCCGTTGCAAATGCCTGCTGCACCGCGTTTTCCGTTGTTTTGTTTGAGCACGTGAAGCAGGGTGACTAAAATACGAGATCCCGAGCTGCCCAGCGGGTGACCCAGAGAAAC
>CAJXMT010000150.1 GCA_913056155.1 uncultured Cryomorphaceae bacterium | reverse complement strand
TTCTACCGCGGCGCTGCCGCCCAATACTATTAAATCGGCTATGCTCACTTTTTTACTCAATCTGCTTTGAATTTCACTGAGCTTGTCCAATACTTTGTTCAATCTTTCAGGCTCATTGCCTTTCCAATCTTTTTGCGGTGCTAATCTGATGCGGCCACCATTGGCACCTCCGCGGTAGTCAGACTTGCGAAAAGTTCTTGCGCTGTCCCAGGCAGTGCTAATAAGCTCTGATAGTGATAAGCCCGAATTTAAAAGTTGTTCTTTTAGTGCATCGATTTCACTTTTTGAAAGTGTGTAATCAACCGCGGGTACCGGATCTTGCCAAATGAGATCTTCTTGAGGAACATCCGCGCCGAGATACCGGCTTTTCGGACCTAAATCACGGTGCGTGAGTTTAAACCAAGCACGGGCAAAAACATCATTAAAGTACTCGGGATCTGTATAAAAGCGCTCTGATATTTTCCTGTATTCCGGATCCATGATCATTGCCATATCCGCATCGGTCATCATCGGGTTTTGGCGCTTTCCGGCTCTGTGAGCATCGCGCGGACGGTCTTCCTCCTTAATATCAACCGGTTCCCACTGCCAAGCGCCGGCTTTGCTTTTTACTGATTCCCACTTGTGGTTAAAAAGCATTTTAAAATAGCCGTGATCCCACTTATCGGGCTCGGTAGTCCACGCACCTTCCAGGCCGCTGGTCACGGTATCTTCAGCATTTCCTTTTCCGGTTGGATTGTGCCAGCCCAAACCTTGTTCATGCATATCTGCGCCTTCGGGAGCATCACCGAGTTTTTCGTCATCCCCGTAACCGTGTGTTTTACCAACGGTGTGGCCGCCTGTCGTGAGCGCAACCGTTTCCTCGTCGTTCATGGCCATGCGTTTAAATGTGGTTCGTACGTCGTGAGCTGTTTTTATGGGGTCGGGTTTGCCGTCCACTCCCTCGGGATTGACGTAAATAAGTCCCATTTGAACCGCTGCCAGCGGATTGTATAATGACTCCCGATTTTGATCGTTTTCATATCGGTTTTTTGTTTCGGCCAGCCATTCTTTTTCAGAACCCCAATCTATATCTAATTCAGGATGCCAAATATCTTCTCTGCCGCCGGCAAATCCAAATGTTTTGAAGCCCATACTTTCATAGGCAATATTGCCGGCTAAGATGATGAGATCGGCCCAAGAGATTTTGTTGCCGTATTTCTTTTTGATTGGCCAAAGGAGGCGACGGGCTTTATCTAAGTTGGCGTTATCGGGCCAACTGTTGATGGGGGCAAAGCGCTGGTTGCCGGTATTGGCGCCGCCTCTACCGTCAGCCACACGGTAGGTTCCCGCAGCGTGCCATGCCATGCGAATCATCAATCCGCCGTAGTGTCCCCAGTCGGCAGGCCACCATTCTTGACTATCTGTCATGAATTGGGTCAAATCTTTTTTCAGTGCTTCTAAATCGAGTTTTTTAAATTCCTCGGCATAATCGAAGTCTTCATTGAGCGGACTGGATTTTTTGTCGTGTTGGTGAAGGATTTCGAGTTTGAGTGTTTTGGGCCACCATTCTGTAACGGAATGGCTCGCTTCTGTATTGGCTCCGTGCATAACAGGGCACTTTCCTTGTTTGTTGTTGTCCATAGTTTTGTAAAAATTAGTAGTGATATATTTCCGGGGTTGTTTCTATACACCCATTATTAAATTAAATATTTACTTGGAACGCTAATGTACACCAATTTTCAAAAATAGTTCGAAAATAATAGGTATGAAAAACTATTTTGGAATTAATTATTTTAATACTCCATCACTCATTCAAATTGTTTTGTTTCAAATAAACCGTTTTGTTTTGGGTAATCAGATTGAAACCAGGTATGTTCACCGGCGGGAAATGCGGGTTTTGTGGAGGGTGAATTGGGGTTCTGACCATGAGGATTGGTTATTTCAAAAACAATAGTGTTGAGCTGCCGATTAAAACAATGAAATTGGGAAACAAATGAGCCTGTTTTGTTTTTAATACAGCAAGTAAACCAATGAGACGATGCTGCAGAAAATTTTAGACGATTTAAAAACAGAAGTGAAGTTTGGGTATTTGAAGAAAAATCACCCGTTCAGATATCCTGTATTGGCAAGTATTTTCTCAAATTCGCCGGTTCAGCGTACTGTGGTGTTGCGGGATTCTACATTAAATTTTGATTTGCTAATGTACACTGATGAGCGCAGTAATAAGGTAAAACATTTTGTCGAAAATTCGAGAGGGAGTTTACTTTTTTATCATCCCAAAAAGTTGTTGCAAATTAAAATTTCAGGTCGGGTAGTGGTGTTGCGTTCGGGACCGGAATACGACAATCATTGGGGCGGTTTACAAGGAAGATCAATAAAGGATTTTGTTACGAATAACCCGCCCGGTACACCGATTGTGAATCCCGACAGGGTAAGCTATAAGGAGGATGAGCATCATTTTTGCTTATTGAAATTAATTCCCGATAAAATGGAGTATTTACAACTTAAAAGGCCGAATCATATTCGTGCCGAGTTTATGAAATTCAATGATTGGGAGGGTAGCTTCTTAACCCCTTGATTTTACTTTGTTACCGGTTACATATCGAATGCGACTTGTTTGAATTCATTTTAATCTCATTTATTTGTAGGATTTCATAAAACCTTTAAATAATCAGGAGTTTGACAATTTTATTGAGCCGGGAAACTTGTTGTGGAGTGAAATCAATACACAGTGGTTAAAATTACTAAGCGTGTACTTGAGTTGATTTCCAGTTTTTTCTCGCGTATGGGGTTTAGAACCAGTGCGTCGTCACTTTTTTTGAGTTCGTTGGGCCTGAAAATGCCCAGTGCTGTTTCACCGTATTGTGCCGCTTTCTTTTCAAGCTCAGCAAAGGTATAAGTGCCGGGTTTCATTTTGTATTCCTCGTAAGTTTTGAAAATGATTTCGGCGCCCCCAACGGTAAAAAGTTCTTTGTAAATACTGTTTACTTCTCTTTGTAGTGCTATACCGGCGAGTAGGTTACTCAATATGAGGGGTGTTATGATGACCTCACTGTTGTATTTTCTCAACAGCGATTCATTGTCGGGGTCTGAGAGTTCAAGTAATATATTCGGTTTTGTGGGGCTGTTTTCCAATACTTCTTCCAATAATACGTAGCCCACAATGGTGCGCGCATCAGCCTCTTCTTTTTCAAGTAGCCGCTCACTGCTGACCAGTAAAATTTGATCAAAAGTTGAGGGATTTAATTTTTGAAGCGCGGCTTCTTTCACAAAATCGGTTTGAACGTGCTCCCACTGAACACGGTTAGATAGATCTTGCAGCCTTTCGAGTTCTTTTTCTCTTTGCTCAGCCGGGTAAATCGAAACCAATGTAATGTGGTAATATTCATCTTCATAGGTGCACAGCTCTTTGATGAGTGCCGGAATGTGGTGATTCCATCCTATGATCAGGATTTTTACAATACCTTCACTTTGCTCTATTTGAAGGTCATGTTGGGTGGAAATAATCTTTTGCCGAGTTGAAGATTCAAGGTTTTTCATTTCAATATCTGCAGAGCTTTCAGCTAACAAGACCAAGCGGTCATCGGCTTGTACTTTGAAGTTACCAGGCACATTGAGAAAAGGGGAAAAAGATTCTTGATTTTGTTTCACAATTCCCAAGATAATAGCATTGGGAAAAGCAGGGATGAGATCTTCAATATACTTGCCTGATGCTTCGGGATAATGGCGCGAGAAAATGTTATTGCCGAAACTGTGTGTTAAAAGTGCATTGTACACTACAGAGAGTCCGCTATGGCGAATGTTTTGAGCCAGTAATCTACTGATAATAGTATTGCTGCCTATAACCTCTAACGGGCCGGAATAGGCGCGATAGGCTGCTGTTATTTTATTTTCGTCTTGAATTTCAGCAACAACATATGGCATGCGTCCTGTCACTTTAACATTTTCTGCCTCTGCATTAATAGAAAGTAAGGTTTTTATAGTCTCCACATCGGGGGTGATTAATTCCCGCTCTGTTTGGGATGAGCCGGGAATAATAATGGCTGATGCATTAAGGCTGTCCACTCGTCTTAAGTGTTCGCGATCTATGGAAATCCCCGATCGTAAAATAATATTGTCGGCTCCCGAACCAATTAATGGGTTATCACGCAACTCCTGAACATGATCGGGGGTGACGTCTTCTGCTAAAATAATCAATTTGAGCTTTGCAGCGCCGTAAAATTTTAAAAACCGGCGCAAGCGACCTACAGATTGATAAATTTCACCGGCGGTATAAATGGTTTTCGATGTCCAGCCTAAAATGAGAACATGGTTTTTAGATGTTACGGGCGTTAATCCTTGCTCCAAATTTCGTATTTTACGGTTGAGCCATGATGTTATGATGGCAACCATAGATCCCCAAAAAACCACATAACCCAAAACTGTGAGTATGGTGGATACAAAGCGTCTCCATAATCCTTCGTCATCACCCAAATATCCGGGATCAGATAAACGCAAAAATGCCCACCATACTGCCTCACTTAATGAGCGATCAGCACCGTCAACAGGAAGTACCAACAAGCCGCCCACCAAGGATATAAAGCCTATCAGCGCCGCTACAAACAACAATTGAAATTGTGCGCCTTTTACAAATTGGCGCTCTAAAAAGAATTTGAAACCGGCTCTTAATCTTATGTCGGGTAATTTCATCTGTTTATCTTATATCCTACAAATTTAATGATTTAGCTGATCAGGCTTGTAATTGGTAGTGTGAAATAAAATGGGACAATCATGATTTCAGTTGAATTTCTTTGAATAACGAATGTGCACGACAGCACCCGAAAGGGTTAATGACTCGTTTTGCAGCATCCACAATGAACTTAAAAGTATGTGAGCATTTTATTTTGGCCGTGAAAGTAAATGTTATCCACAAAAAACGAACGCTATAGAAGATGTAAGGGAAAGCAGTAAAAGGCAAGTGGTTTAATGCACAAATTGAATGAGGGCACTAGCCTTCCGGTTCAAGACCCAATCCCGTTTATATCTACCATGCTAACTCCGAGTGAAAGGGTGTTGAGTACAAATCATAAAAATTACTCACTTTGTATATATTTTAGAAAGTGCAAAGTGAAAAATTCCCATTATTTGGTTTTTCTCTTTCTGATCAGTTATACCCGGTCGTTTTTAATAAGAATTACCCATTCATTGGATTGGGGTTCTGACCAAAAAAAAACAAATTACCCGTTGGTTTCTTTATTGAGTGTCATTTACAAATTGCTGAAAAACAGCTTTGTGCTTTTCCAAATCTAAATCGGGCGAAACGGAAACGCGTGCAATATAATCTTTATCAGCCTCTTTGGTTGTGCCTTGTGTTGAGGTAGCGGGAATGGTCCAATAGCAACCCTTAAGTTGACCGTAACTTACGCAATATTTACTTTCACCCGGAATTTGCTCAATCATCATTTTGATTAATTGGTGATTCAAGGTGCGCTTGTACGACTCTCTTTCGTCAGGCGAGTTTCCTTTGGTGGGCAAGTCCAGTGAAAAAACAGAGGGGGTAAAGCCTTCTCGAGCTAAGGATTCAGATACAAAGTTGATTTTGGCTTGGGGCAATGTTTCCTCAATGAAATTGACAAATTCACGGGTATTTTTATAGGCAGCATCAATACGCTCAATCATTGAGGGTAATTGGGCCGCTAAAATCTCAATTTGCAGGGGAGTAGCTTCGTTATCGCACAGTTTTAGGTGTTTTTCTATGATGGGCATTACATGTGCAGCCTCTTCATTAGCCGTGCAATAGCCTGCAGTGCATTTCCCGCCGCTCGGGAATTTAGAGCCGCTTACATAGGAAATGGTTTGAATAGATGAAAGAATTCCGTTTTGACTCAAAAACTGCACATTGGGGCAAAAGGTTTGATCGAGGATAAAAACAGGTGCTATAGCCGGTTGGCCTGATTTGGTTTTACGTGATTTGCTCAAAACGGCTCTCAATCTTTCAAGGTCGGGAACTTCTACTCTAGGGTTAGTGGGTATTTCCGCAATGATGTAAGGCACGCCATCTTCGCGGGCAACCCGGGTTAAAACCGTGTCAATACTTTCCACCATATTGTGGTCTCCGTCCACGGGAAGATCCGCAACTTCCACATGATCTAGGCAATCGGCCACACGACGGGCTTGGTCATTTGTACCGCCGTAGCAATTGGGCGGCACAATAATTTTAATCTTTTTTCCGGGATGACTTTCCACCGCATGATGGATGAGTCCCATCATAATCGCATATTGAATCGATAACCCGCATGAGCCCAAAATTGCTTTTGATTGTGTTGCGGTAATATTTTGAATGGAATTTTCCACGCTTGCTCTGTTTAGGGCTGCATTTTTTTGGTCAGAACCGGAAACAGACTTACCTAAAATCAATTGCATTGCTGTGTGGCAATCTGCGGGGGTCATCGCGATGGTTTCACGGCGGCGCACGTGCTGAATTTCAGAGATGTACTTTTTGTTGCCCTCTCCGTTTACGGTTAAAATACTCCCGAGCGGGTTATAGATACCCACATAAAAATCAACATGCGGATGCTTGTTTACACGAGCGGGTTGATCATGTTGCTCAATTAAAATCGTACTGCCGTTAAATGTTTCTATTTCGTTTTCACTTTCGATTTTATGCAACTCAAATTGATAACCGTAA
>CAJXMT010000149.1 GCA_913056155.1 uncultured Cryomorphaceae bacterium | reverse complement strand
GGATGAACGAGAAAATCCTGCCGTTGGCGTAATTGAGAAGGGGTTCTGACCAAAAACACAAGTTGAAAAGATTATGAATAGCAGAAAAAGTGTGTTGGTTTTCATGATTTTCGATTTACGGACAAATGTAAACATTTAGTGAAAATAAAAAACCCCTCAATTTTAGGTTTTAACGTTGCTTTTTACAGCCTCAGTGAACTCCATCAAAACATCGAGTGAAACATGCGTCATCACTACAATTTTGAACCACTTGGGGTTGTGATGATTGTCGGGAACCAGGTTAAATTCTTTTGCCATTTCAACCGGGAATTGCCCGGCGTGCATGGTGACGATATTTAAGTCGGGATGCCGATAATACGTAATGCCGTACTCATCCAGTTTTTGACAAAGTATATTCGTTCTGTACAGCAGTGTGTGTATGCGTTCCTTCCATCCGTACGGGCCGTAATTGCTCAAAATCATCCAAACGGCAACGGCGTTGGCGCCCGATCTGCTTCCTATCAGGGTAATATCTTGGCCTTGAACATATTTGGCCTCTTCTGTTACCGCATAATCCATATATCCTTTGCGAATGAGGAATATGCCGGTGCCGTAAGGGGCTTGCACCATTTTGTGAGCATCTAAGGTGAATGAGGTGATTTCGGGATTTTGAAAGGTGAGCTCTGATGCAGAAGCGGAAAAAGGATAAATAAATCCGCCAAAAGCTCCATCAGCGTGAATTTTGTATCGAAAGTTGTGCTTTTTGAGTGCTTGAACGTATGGGTTGACTTCATCTACCGATCCAAACATTGTGGTGGCCATATTGGCAAAAACCACAAAGTTTTGTATGCCTTCATTTTGCGCTTCTTTCAGAACCCGATCCAATTCAGACGGTTTTATTTTTCGGGTTTCATCGTCAACGGGAACGGTGTATATTTTGATATTGAGTAGGTTTACGGCTTTGTATACGGCGTAGTGCGTATCGGCACTGCACAACAATCCGATTTCGTTGTGCTGCGCACCGTGCTCCTTGATGAAGAGATTTCGGTAAATCCAGGCCGCTTGTACGTTAGCTTCAGTACCTCCCGAGGCCACATAACCGTCTTGCTCATCTTCTTTGCCTTTGAGAATATCCTCGGCACAAATTTTAATAAGTTCCCGTTCAATATTTTGAGTGCCTTCAAAAAAGCTTTCAGATTCACCCATGGTGTGGCAGCCGATGTTGTTGGGGTTGGAAACCATGGTACTCATGTACGGTGCGTCTCTTAAAAAAGGGGCGTCAGAATAAAATACGTTTTCATCAAGGTGTGAGGCGGGCACTCCCAAAAATTTCCCTTCCCTAAAATCGACGTTTTGATCAAGGGCTTTTCTTACAATTTCACGTATTTCTTCTGAGGTTCTTCTTTTCCAATTGTTGGCCATGGTTGGTATTTTAAGAGCCCCATAACGAAGTGCCGTGCTTTTTGTTTTTGAAATAGAAGGTGAAAATGGTTCTGACCAAAACTGAAAGTGCTAAAAGAAATTGGCGAAACCAAAGTGGATTTTACCCGCTCCAAAATCAATAGGATTGTCAAATTGTTTTCCCAAGGCGTAGTTGATGGAAAAAATGCCGGCTGCTGTTTCAAATGTTACGCCGGCACCAAAGCCGTAGGGGGTATCGCGCACATATTCTGTTGTGAGTGCGCGCTCATACCAAGCGCCGTTAAAAAAGGCATACACAAACGAGTTTTTTTCTAAAATGAATCGCAGTTCTGTTTTGTGAATGAGGTAAGTAGAGACAAAAATGCTCTCCTCATCAAACCCGCGCAAAGTATGGAGTCCGCCAATGCGAAAGAGTTCATTCCTGAATAAGTTTTGATTGAACATAAAGCCGCCTTGTAATTTGTTGTTCCAGACCAATCTGCGCGAAAAGCGCAGGTAGTGATTGGCGTTTAGCCTGCCGCTGTATTGTGATGAGGAAAGCTGCATGGTATCATACCTGATGTTTTCCAAACCGGGGTTTTCCCTGATGGTTTTTGTTCCCGTGGAGGCTTCTAACATGAAATCAAAACCGCGGGTGGGATTGAATTTGTAATCTACATTAACGGTTTGGTAATTAAGGCCGTAAGAGATGAATCGAACATCGGCATTTTCAGGCAGCACGGTAGCATCGCGAAAGGGGCGGGTGCTTATTAAGTTGGTGGAGTTGCGCTGTATAAATCCCGTAATGCGGCGGTCGCCTTTGAAGTAATATTGAATGCCCAAACGCTGATTGATGTTGATAAAGGAGGTGTCGAGTCGGTAAAGGTTTAAATCGGCTTGTAAACCAAATCGAGTCCCAAATATGTAGGGAAATTCAACTTGGATATCGGCCGTGAGTACGTCACTTTGTAAGCGTCTCCATTCCAAAGCGACGAGTTCACCGGCGCCCAATGCATTTCGAAAGCCAGCATCTACTTCGCCGGTTAAAATGGTTTCAGCTTCGTCTTCTTCCTGGGGCTGAAAGCCCAAAATTCCATCTATACTGTTGGCTTTTTGCCGTTCTAAAGTGAGTGTGAGGATGGTTTTTTCTTCAGTGAAAAGAATTTCCGGACTTTTAATTTGCGACGCAAAGGGGAGTTCATCCAACCGCGTGGGGATTTCATTGATGAGCCGCTCATTGTATAATTGTCCTTTTTTTATTCCTATATAGTTGAAAATAAAGGTTTCGGGAAAGTTGTCTTCACTTAAAATATGAATGGAGTCAATTTTGATTCTTTTACCGGGGTCAATATTTAAAACCGCCTCTGCTTTTCCCTGACTCATGTTGAATGAGTCTAATTTGAGGCGGGCAAAAGGGTGACCGTTGTTTTCATAGTAGGTCAACACGCGGTTAATGAGTCGGTTTATCCGGTTTAGGTTGAGCGGTTCATCGCGGTAGAGTTTTTCTCTGAATCTTATTTTAGAGAGCATGGCCTCATTGGCATTGCCGGGTTTTAATCGCGCCCAAGTGAATTTTTCACCTGTGTATAAACGGGCTGTAATTGTTTTTTGGACGGTATCTGTTGTGATGCTGTCAATGGAGGCTCCTATATACCCCAGTGCGTAAAGGTTTGCCAAATAATCAGTAAAAATTTTTTGGGCTTCCGCTTGTGTTTTTGCCGTGTTTTTGGTCAGAGCCGTGTTCAGTGCCGAGTCGCCGCTAATGCGCAAGGCAAAATCGCCGGTTTGTCCCGCAACCGATAGTGACCACATGAGCAATATAAAAAGCGCCGATTTTTTCACAATGCGGATATAACGAAGTAAACTTTCTATTATTAGGTCTTTTACGCCTTACTGACTGTTTTACGATATTTTGCCCCAATCGGGTCGGTCTTTTTGAAATTGTAAAAATGCTCTTTTCAGCGGTTTGTTGAGTTCGTGCGCTAAATCGGGATCGGCTTTAAGCAGTTCACTCGCTGCGTTTCGAGCATATTGCAATATTTTGTTGTCTTTGGCCAAGTCCGCGATTTTTAAGTCGAGTATTCCGCTTTGCCGGGTACCCATCAAATCTCCCGGGCCGCGTAAGTTTAAATCAACTTCGGCAATTTCAAAACCGTCATTGGTGCGCACCATGGTTTCCATTCTGGTGCGACCGTCGGCAGAGAGTTTAAAGCCGGTAATGAGTATGCAATAGGACTGCTCTGCGCCACGACCCACTCGCCCGCGTAATTGATGCAATTGTGACAGCCCGAATCGCTCGGCACTTTCAATAATCATTACCGATGCGTTGGGCACATTCACGCCTACTTCAATAACAGTTGTGGCTACCATGATTTGGGTTTTACCTGCGGCAAATTGCTGCATTTCATATTCCTTGTCTTCGGGCTTCATTTTACCGTGAACGATGGATGTGCGATATTGAGGCGGCGGAAAGTCTCGCGTTATACTTTCGTAACCGTCCATCAGGTCTTTATAGTCCATATTTTCCGATTCCTCAATAAGTGGATATACCACGTAAATTTGCCTGCCTTTGGCAATTTCACGTTTCATGAACCCTTGCACGTTCAATCGATCGCGATCGTATTTGTGAATGGTTTCTATGGGTTTACGCCCCGGCGGCAGCTCATCAATGACAGATACGTCTAAATCGCCGTAAAGCGTCATGGCCAGGGTGCGCGGAATGGGTGTTGCAGACATCACCAAAACGTGTGGCGGCCGTGTGTTTTTTTTCCACATTTTGGAACGCTGCGCCACGCCAAAACGGTGTTGTTCATCAATGACCACAAACCCCAAATTTTTGAATTTCACCTTGTCTTCCAAAAGAGCGTGGGTTCCGATTAAAATTTTGATTTCACCTGATTCCAACTCGGGATGTAATATTTTTCTTTTTGAAGCTTTTACGGATCCCGTGAGTAAATCAATTTTAATTCCGGTACCTTCCAGTTGTTCTGCCAGTGTTTGGTAGTGCTGTGTTGCCAAGATTTCAGTGGGGGCAATGAGGGCACATTGAAAATCGTTGTCCAAAGCAATGAGCATGCACAATAGCGCCACCATGGTTTTTCCGCTGCCCACATCACCTTGTAATAATCGGTTCATTTGTTTCCCGGAGGCTGTGTCTTTCCTGATTTCTTTTACTACGCGTTTTTGAGACCCCGTGAGCTCAAAAGGCAATTTGTTGTTGTAAAAGTTATTGAAGTGTTCACCTACTTTTTCAAAAACATAGCCGGCAGAGGCCTCTTTTTTAAAGTGTTTGCTTTTGAGAATTTGCAGTTGAATAAAAAAGAACTCCTCAAATTTGAGTCTGAACCGCGCCTGTTGCAGTTGATCGAGTGATTCGGGAAAGTGAATGTTTATGAGCGCTTGCTTGCGGTTGATGAGTTGGTACTTTTTGCGAAAGTAATCGGGCAGTGTTTCTTTTATTTCGCGGTGTTTCTCGATAAAAGCGTTTCGAATGGCTTTTTCAAAGCCCTTGCTGTTGAGACCCAGCTTGGCGAGGTACTCGCCCGAATTGTAAACGGGTTGGAATTGAGCTCCTTTTTTGAGTTTGGCCTCGGATACCGGTTCAAGCTCGGGATGAACAAAGTTGAGAGTTCCTTTGTAATGACTCGGTTTGCCAAACAATACATACTTGATACCCGGGGTAATGTTTTTTTTGAAATAGTCAATACCCTTGAACCAAACCAGGGATATGGCAGAGGTTTCGTCTCTAAAAACAGCCGTCATTCGTTTTTGGCGACCGTTGCCCGTAACTTTGAGGTTGTGCACTTCACCTATGAGTTGTACTTTCTCGCTCTCGGCATTGAGCTCGTTTATTTTGTAAAACCTACTGCGATCTTCATAGCGAAAAGGGTAGTACTCAAACAAATCCAAAACCGTGAAAATACCCAATTCCTTTTTGAGTCTTTCCGCCCGTTGCGGACCTATTCCTTTTACGTATTCTATTGGAGTGATTTCAGTCATTGGGGCAGCATCCCGTTTGAGTTAAGGCAGTAGCGTTGGAGCATTTGAATTACAACACTTCAAAAACAACTCCGGCAAAAATAGAAAGGTCGGTGAAACCGGCGCATGTTGCAACGCAATGATTGACAATAAAGGCAGAAAGAATATGTTTTCGTTTTTACAGGAGTAAAGAGTAAACAGCAGGAATTACCGAATATTGAATGCTTTTTGCTTGAACCGCGAAATCGTGTTCCAAACGCCGCTCCCGCCACTAACGCACAAGCGACCTTGACCATTGAGCTTTCACCAATATCAATTCCGCTAACACTTCTTGTTCGGGAATCTTTTATGCGTTTGTGCACAAAAGCCGGAAAAACAAATCAAAACTCATCTTAAATAAAAAAGCCCGACTGTATTAAAGAACAGCCGGGCTTTAAATAGGGTTTATGCTCAATTAAACCAGCATCATCACCGGGTTTTCCAACATGGCCTTAAAAGTGTTTAAAAACTCGGCGCCTTTTACGCCGTCCACCACCCGGTGGTCGCAAGAAAGGGTTACTTTCATGGTATTGCCGGGTACAACTTGTCCGTTTTTCACTACCGGCTTTTCAACAATGCCGCCAACAGCTAGAATGCACGAATCGGGCGGATTGATAATGGCGGTAAACTCCTCAATTCCAAACATCCCCAAGTTGGAAATGGTAAAGGTGTTACCTTCCCAATCAGCGGGTTGTAATTTTTTATCGCGAGCTTTACCGGCGAATTCTTTCACCTCATTTGAAATTTGGCTCAGTCCTTTTTGATTGGCAAAACGCACTACAGGAACCAATAAACCCTCTTCTACGGCGACGGCTACACCCACGTGAACGTGGTCGTTAAAACGAATGGTATCATTTTGCCACGATGCATTTACATAAGGGTGCTTTGTCAATGCCAAAGCTGCTGCTTTAATGACAAAGTCATTAAATGAAACTTTGATATCATCATGTTTGTTGACTTCTTTACGGGCCGTCATCAAAGGATCCATATCAATTTCAACCGTCAAATAGAAGTGAGGAGCAGTAAATTTACTTTCGCTCAATCGCTTGGCAATGGTTTTGCGCATTTGCGAAACGTTTTCTTCACGGTAACTTTCCTCACCTAAAGCTGCACTCGCAGCGGATTGAGCTTTGGGTTGGTAGTTGTCAATATCTCGTTTTACAATTCTTCCGCCTTCGCCTGAGCCTTCAACATCTTGCAGGTCAACTCCCTTATCCTCGGCTAGTTTTTTTGCCAGTGGTGAGGCTTTAATCCTGCCCGATGCGGTTTTTGGTGTTTCCTTATTCTTTGCGGTCTCTTGTTTTTTAGCCGGCTCGGGTTTAGCCTTTTGTTTTTCATCTTTTT
>CAJXMT010000148.1 GCA_913056155.1 uncultured Cryomorphaceae bacterium | reverse complement strand
CTAAATATTCGTGTTTTGCCTCCTCTACAACAACCAGTAAATCCCCGGGGATTCCGCCCTTGGGGCCTTCATTTCCCTTGCCGCGCACCGTGAGCTGCATGCCTTCTTCCACACCGGCCGGAATATCAATCTCTATAACTTCCTCTTTGCGTGTTTGACCATTTTGGTCAGAGCCGGGTGCTCTTTTGTCGATAACTTTACCGTCTCCACCGCATGTGGGGCATGAAGAAGCCGTTTGCATTTGGCCCAAAAAGGTACTTGTTACCCGAGTAACTCTTCCCGCGCCGTTACAAGTAGTACAAGTGGAGTATGTACTGCCCGGAGCATTGACCAATTTATTAACCTTAATTTTTTTTGTGGTACCGTCTGCTATATCTTTCAGCGTAAGTTTAACACGAATACGCATGTTCGAGCCTTTAGTAGCTCGAGTACCGCCTCTTCTACCACCGCCGGCGCCTCCGCCGAAAGCCCCACCAAAAATATCGCCGAATTGGCTGAATATGTCATCCATATCCATGCCGCCTCCGCCAAAGCCTCCACCGGCCGCGCCGCCCATTCCGGCATGTCCAAAACGGTCATATTTGGCCTTTTTTTCTTTATTTCCTAAAACCTCGTAAGCTTCCGCAGCTTCTTTAAACTTGGATTCAGCTTCGTTGTCATCCGGGTTTTTATCGGGATGATATTTTAAAGCTAACTTCCGATATGCTTTCTTGATTTCAGAATCTGAGGCGGATTTCGAAACCCCCAGTACATCGTAATAATCTCTTTTTGCCATAGCTGACTTATTCTCCAACAACCACTTTTGCGTGGCGTAATATTTTATCGTTTAAGTAGTAACCTTTTTCAACAACGTCAACTACTTTTCCTTTGAGTTTCTTTTTCGGAGCCGGAATTTTTGCAATGGCTTCTTCTCTTTCAGCATCAAAGCTTTCACCCATATTCTCCATTTCCTTCAGCCCTTTTTCTTTGAGTGATTTCATCAGCTTTTGGTAAACCAAAGTGATTCCCTCTTTAATAGTTTCGGCATCTTTATTCTCCTTGTCTGCATTTAACGCGCGCTCAAAATCGTCAATTACAGGCAATATTGATTTTAAAATATCCGCACCTGCGGTATTGACTAATTCCAATCGCTCTTTAGCTGATCTGCGTCTAAAGTTTTCAAAATCACTATAAAGACGCAAATATTTATCATTTACCTCGTTGTATTTTGCTTCAAAACCTTCCGTTTCTTCTTTATTCGGCTCATTTTCTTCTACTTGGTCAGAGCCCGAATTTTCTTCAGTTGACAGCTCCTCTTGATTTACTTCTTCGGATTGGGTTTTGGTATTTTCTTTTTCCTCTTTTTCGTCTTTCATGATTCAAAATTTATGCTTGCGCGGTTAGGTCAATCTCTTTGCCGTATTCGAATTGAAGGGGTTTATTGGACAAATTGTCACAAAATAGAGGCATACGCTAAAAAGGGCTGCAAGGTTGTCGTGAAATTATAGTTTTTCCACGTATTCATCCATGGTTTTGTCGAGCACAATACCGCGAAGATTTGTAGCGACAATCACGCCTTGAGCATTTAACAAAAGGTTGTACGGAATGCTGTTAATGCCGTAGGTTTTGGCAGCTTCGGAATTCCAGAATTTCAAATCGCTCACATGATAATCCCAAATCAACCCATCATCGCCGATGGCTTTTGTCCAAGCTTCTCTGTTGCGGTCGAGAGAAACGCTGTAAATTTCAAAGCCCGATGCGTTTTTAAGCTCAGCCTCATTGTATTTTTGGTAGGCACGAACCAAGTTGGGATTTTCTCTGCGACAAGGGCCGCACCAAGAAGCCCAAAAATCTATGAGCACCATTTTACCCTCTAATGAACTTAATTTCATGGTTTTTCCTTTCGGGTTTTCCAATTCAATATCGGGCGCAATGTTACCTATGTTGAGTCCCTCTTCAAGTTTTTCCCGGTTAATTTCAGGCGGCGTAACATCCACAATAATTCTGTTTGAGTCGTTTGTTGAGGTTGTTTTTTGATTGCCTGATTCATTGCTGCTTTTAAAAATGGAGCAAGCTGTTACGGATAAAATAGCGAGCACCGTGACAACTATAACAAAACCGTTTTTTTTTATCATGGGTATGCAGTTACTTGACTCTTTTTATTTGAGCACCTAAAGCTTGAAGTCGCTTGTCAATATTTTGGTAGCCGCGATCAATCTGTTCTATATTGTGAATTTTGCTGGTTCCTTCGGCAGAGAGTGCAGCAATTAAAAGAGCTACACCGGCTCGAATATCCGGGGATGTCATGGAAATGCCACGCAGCGCTACTTGTTTGTCAAGACCTATTACCGTGGCTCTATGCGGATCACACAAAATGATTTGAGCTCCCATGTCAATCAGTTTATCCACAAAGAATAACCTGCTTTCAAACATTTTTTGATGAACTAAAACACTTCCTTTAGCTTGAGTGGCAGTTACCAAAACAATACTTAGTAAATCTGGTGTAAAGCCGGGCCAAGGAGCATCTGATACCGTGAGTATAGAACCGTCAATAAAACTGTCGATTTCGTAGTGGTTTTGTTTAGGCACTATAATGTCATCTCCTCTTTTTACTATGGTAATACCCAGCCTGTTGAAAACTTTAGGAATCATGCCCAAGTTGTCATAGCTGACATCTTTAATGGTAATTTCGGAATTGGTCATGGCCGCTAAACCGATGAAACTGCCTATTTCAATCATATCGGGTAAACAGCGGTGTTTAGTGCCTTTGAGTGAGCTCACGCCCTTAATTGTTAAAAGGTTTGAGCCTACACCCTCTATTTTCGCACCCATTGAATTGAGCATTTTGCACAGTTGCGAAATATAAGGTTCGCATGCGGCATTGTAGATGGTAGTAATTCCCTCAGCCATAACGGCTGCCAATAATATATTGGCAGTGCCGGTCACCGATGCTTCCTCTAAAAGCATATAAGTTCCTTTAAGTTTAGCGGCTTCGGCTTTATAGAAATTACTGTCTGAATCGTATTCAAAATCTGCACCTAAAGTTTGGAACCCTATAAAATGAGTATCGAGTCGGCGTCTGCCTATTTTATCGCCGCCCGGCTTGGGAATGTATCCTTTACCAAAACGCGCCAACAGAGGGCCAACAATCATAATGGAGCCTCGCAGACCGGCTGCTTTTTCTCTAAACTCAGTGGTTTTGAGATAATCAATATTCACTTTATTCGCTTGGAACGTGTAGGTGTCTGTATTTACCTTTTCAACCACCACGCCCAAAGAGCTCAATAAATCAATTAGTCTATTGACGTCAATTATATCGGGAATGTTGGATATGGTGACCTTTTCGGGTGTAAGTAATACAGCACATAATACTTGTAAAGCTTCATTTTTAGCCCCTTGAGGAATGATTTCGCCGTGTAGTTCACGACCTCCTTTAACTTCAAAAACTCCCATTTTATTTGTTTTAATTCAAAAAACTTTTGCTTGAGTTAGCGGTAATTGCGTTTAAACTTTGGCTTTCTTTTACCGTGATTGGTTTTCTTTTTGGGTTTGTTAGCCTTAAGGATTTTGCCGGTATCAGGTAAATCAAAGTCTTCGGGTTTTTCCAGTTTCCCTTTTGACAATAGGTGAATATGCTGCCATATATCGTCATCATTTACAGAATCACGATTCCAAATCAAGTAAAAACGCTTCATTAAGTTGGCAATGGTTTTTACCAATGCGTCTTTTTCGTCTCCCGCCTCATATTCACAGGCTTTTTCAATGAGTTTTTCAACAACTCGCCCATAATGCCTGAAACGAATTCCGTTTGCGGGATAATTGATTTTATCCGGCTTGCGCTCAACTATATTTCTGTCGGGTTTGGGGTAGGGCGAATCAACATTCAAGTTGTAATCGGCCATGATATGCAAATGGTCCCAAAGCTTGTGTTTAAAGTCTTCTATTTGTTTCACATGCGGGTGCATTTGTTCCATTAATTTGACTATAGATCGTGCTGCCGCATTGCGCTCGTCATCATCTTTTATGGTGAGGGTGTAACTCACCATATCTTGAATGTTTCTGCCGTACTCAGGAAGAGTTAAATGTTCTCGTGTTGTATTATATTTCATTATTTCTGTTGCGATTTGTTTTCGGTTCTGACCAAAAACCTGAATGACGCTTTATTTAAGAGCGTATTTTTAGTTTTGCAAATTTGAGCAATAATTGCTTACGCCCGTGTATTTCAAAGTCAATTATTGCCTTATCATTTTCGTTTCCTGCTATTTCCACCACTTCACCGTTGCCAAACCGGCCGTGTTGAACCTTGTCACCGGGTTTTAAACGGCTTGTATCATCGCCGGTAAAGTTGTTATTGCCCGCTTTGGGCGGAACACGAACAAACTTTTTCGGCGGCGCTTTTGGTGTGGGTTCGGAACCGATTGAGGGACTTGAGGAATTGGGATCCCAACTTGTTGCAAAGGGATCTTTTTCGGGCTGTTTTGAACTTTCCAGGCCGGCTGCATCTACAAAATCAGGGTCAATTTCAGCTATAAATCGACTGGGCTCACAACTTAGTAAATCTCCCCATTTGTAACGGCTCCTCGCAAAGCTGATGTAACATTGAGTTTCGGCTCGAGTAAGGGCTACGTAGAATAAACGTCGCTCTTCTTCCAAGTCTGAAGCTGAGTTTATCGACATTTGAGATGGGAATAAATTCTCTTCCAAACCTACTATGAAAACGTAAGGAAACTCCAATCCTTTAGAGGCATGAATAGTCATCAGGGTAATTTTATCTTCATCTTCATCCTCTTTTTTCTGATCTTGATCAGTGAGGAGTGGAATATCGAGAATAAAGGCCGCAAGACTTTTGTCTTCGCGATCTTCATCAACCGTAAAATCTTTCATGGAGTTGAGCAGCTCTTGAACATTTTCATATCGCGCTACGCCCTCTGCGGATTTATCGTTGTTCAACTCTTTTAAGATGCCGGTAGATTTCGCGATAAGCGTACCGGCTTCAAATGCATCGTTTTTTGTGATGATTGTTTGAAATTGTTTAATGAGCTCTGCAAACTGCCTGATTTTATTTTTTGTAGCTCCGGCTATGCTGATAGGGGCGGAATCAATATTTTCTACCAAATTCCACAATGAGTTGTCTGTTTCATTGGAATACAATGTCAACTTGTCAATAGTGGTTTTGCCAATTCCGCGTTTGGGGAAATTAATAATACGTTTTAAAGCGTCTTCATCTTTCGGATTTATCACCAACCTGAAATAGGCAAGCAGATCTTTAATTTCTTTGCGCTGGTAAAAACTGAGACCTCCGTACATTTGATACGGCAGGTTGAGCTTTCTCAACCCGTCTTCCATTGCCCTCGATTGCGCATTTGTACGATAGAGCACCGCAAAATGAGAATACGGGATGTTCTCGTTTGAATGCCTGCCGTAAATTTCATGAGCTACGTTCAATCCCTCTTCATTGTCAGAAAAGGCTTGTGTCAGCTTAATGCGATTGCCTGATGTGTTTGAAGTCCAAACGTTTTTCTTGAACTGTTCTTTGTTTTTATTAATCAAGCTGTTGGCCGCTTCAACAATATTCTTGGTGGATCTGTAATTTTGTTCAAGTTTAAAAACTTCGGAGTCTGGATAATCTTTTTGAAAATTGAGAATATTTTGAATGTTGGCACCGCGAAAAGAATAAATGCTTTGAGCGTCATCCCCCACGACACATATATTTTCATGTCTTGAGGCCAACGCTTTTACAATGACGTATTGCGAAAAATTGGTATCCTGATATTCATCAACCATCACATATTTAAAGCGATCTTGGTACTTGTACAAAACCTCGGGGAAATCACGCAATAAAATATTGGTTTTAAACAGCAAATCATCAAAGTCCATAGCTCCTGCTTTAAACAACCTGTTATTATACACCTCATAAATTTTGCCCAGATAAGGTTTCTTGGACTGAACGTCTTCTTTTTGAATGATTGCGTTTTCCTGATAGGCCTTGGGCGTTAACAAATTGTTTTTGGCTCCTGAAATTCGGTTCAATACGAGTTTGGGCTTATATATTTTATCATCAAAGTTTAGGCCTTTAATAATCTCTTTAATGAGCCTTTTAGAGTCGTCAGAATCGTAAATGGTAAAATTGGAAGGGTATCCCAACTTTTCAGATTCGATACGTAAAATTTTGGCAAAAACCGAGTGGAAAGTGCCCATCCATAAACTTTTGGCTGCAGATTCTCCCGCTATTTTAGCGATTCGGTTTTTCATTTCTCGAGCCGCTTTATTGGTAAAAGTAAGCGATAAAATGTTGTAGGGAGAAACATCCTTATTAATAAGGTGCGCAATGCGGTATGTTAAAACTCTTGTTTTTCCTGATCCTGCACCGGCAAGCACCATAACGGGGCCATCGGTTTTTTCAACCGCCACACGTTGTTCGGCGTTTAATTCATTTAAATATTCCACGGCGCAAAAGTATAAATAGGTTTTACAATAAAAGGCAACTTGCTCACAGAAGCCCGAAAATATAATCGCAAAAATTCAACGAATCGCAATTGAGTATGAAGAGTTAGATGTTTAAAAATATTTTTATTTTAGTCAGAACGCGAAACATTCAAGATGAAAAAATGAAAATGTTTGGTTTGAGCAATTGTTTGCAGCTTGATTTGAGTGATCGATTATTAGGCGTAAATCCTTTTTTATGAGTACATTGTAAATGAGAAATGCTAACGGTTGAAATATTGAGAAAATTCTTATTTAACCTGTTGGTTTTCTGAAAATATACTGT
>CAJXMT010000147.1 GCA_913056155.1 uncultured Cryomorphaceae bacterium | reverse complement strand
AACTTGATTTTTGCATAGCTTACCCTAACTTTGACCTTTATTTTGCGTTTGGTTTAGTAGCGTAAAGATATGAATATGATTCAAAAAACGGCCCTTTGGGTAACGACTTTTTTTATTTTAGCTTCAACAGCTAGCGCTCAATATGTTGAGGGTCAAATTATGGTTCAAGTTAAACCCGATGCCGATATACATGAAGTAATCAACCTCACGCGAAATGCAGACGGACCCGTTGTTTACAATGCTGAGCTCCTTACAGAAAGAATGCATTTGTGGTTGGTTAAATTTGACTCCAATCACACCGATGTAAAAGCGGCAGTGAATCAGTTTAAACAACTGCCGGGGGTTTTAAATGCACAGCCCAATCACAATAATATCACGTTGCGCAGTTCCAATCCTGTTTTTCCCAATGATCCCGATTTAGCGGCTCAATGGCCGATGGATACTTCCTCAGCCGTTCACGGCATTGATGCGGTTTATGCTTGGGATATTTCAAACGGAGGGCATACCGCCTTGGGCGATGAAATTGTAATTGCGGTGATTGACGACGGGTTTGACCTCAATCATATCGACTTGGATTATTTTACAAATACCCACGAAATCCCGGGCAACGGTATTGATGATGACAGTAACGGCTATGTTGATGATTACGTCGGGTGGAACGGTGTTGATACATCTTCAAGTTTTTCTGTCAGAACCCACGGCACGCATGTAGCGGGAATTGCCGGTGCAAAAACGAACAACGGTCAAGGTATAGCCGGTATGGCTTGGCGCGCTAAGGTCATGCCGATTTCGGTATTGGCGGGCGGGCCGCTTTTGGAATCACATGTTCTTTCTGCCTACGGTTATATGCTTGAGATGCGAAAGAGGTACAATGAAACCGACGGTGCTCAAGGTGCTTATATTGTGAGTTCAAACTCGAGCTTTGGTGTGAATTACGGTGATCCCGAGAATTATCCGCTGTGGTGTGCCTTTTACGATACTTTGTCTCAAGCGGGAATATTAAATGTTGCCGCTACAATGAATGCGCCCGTGAATGTTGATGAGGTGGGTGATGTGCCGTGCACTTGCGAAACGGAAAACCTCATTTCTGTAACGGCGGTGGGCAGATACAACCACAACATTACCGCTTTTGGTGCTAACTCGATTGATTTGGCTGCCCCCGGGCATGATATATACAGCACTATTCCCAATCAAAGTTATCAATACATGACGGGCACCTCAATGGCAGCTCCTCACGTCGCCGGATTGGTAGCACTGGCTTACGGCGCCGTTTGCCCCGCGGTTTTGACCGAACATAAGAACAACCCTATTGAGCTGGTGAAAATCATGAAAGATGCGGTTCTAAACGGTACAATTCCCACTCAAGAGGTGCGCACTAAAGTAGCTACCGGCGGCAGAATGAATGCTTTAAATACACTGCTGGAGCTTGAAAAACTCAAGTGTGGTGAACTCATTGTACAAAAAACCTCAGATGACTTATGCGGGATTTGCACCGGCCGTTTGCAGGTGGATTTACTCAACGGCGCCGATTCCTTCACGGTAGTGTGGAATGATGAGCGTATTGACAGTAATGTGTTTTTTCAACAGGGTTCCCTTTTGCGCAATGACCTTTGTAAAGATCGTGAATATTGGTTCTCCGCGCGCGATCAATACGATAATGTGTACCGCGACACCGTTTACGTGGGAGGAAACGATTCTATTTTTGTGTTACACACGCTCTTTCCCGAGTCCGCTGCCGCTGCAGGTGACGGTAAAATTACCATCGGCACTTTTGGCGGTGAACCGCCCTACAATTACTCGTGGAGTAACGGTGCTGTCACTCGCGATTTAACCGGCGTTTCAAAAGGATTATACACGCTCACCGTGAGCGATGCCAATAATTGCACTTATCGCGAGGAATTTAATTTGTATGTTACGGGTGTGGATGATTTAAATGAATCCGGCAAATTGAAATTGTTTCCCAATCCCGGTGTTAATAGGATTTGGTTTGAACGTGAAGAGCCGGGGAAAGCTGAGGTTTATGTGACTGATGTCACCGGAAAGACACTCATTAGGCTCGATTTCGCTCAACAAAATTTCTCTGTTGACGTTTCTTCTTTAGTGCCGGGAACGTATTTTATTCTCGTTCAAGACAAAAACGGTATAAACCGTAAAAAATGGTTAAAAACCCGATAAAGTGAATTTGAGATATTTTTTATATGCTTTTTTTCTTTCGGCAGGCTTGCTGTTTTTGGCAACGTCATGTGAAAAAGATAATCCGCTTCCCGGGGAATCGAAGGTAGAAGAGGCCGATCCGGAGCCTACTCCTTACTCACTTGAAATTCCCACCGGTTTTCCCAATTATTTGCCGGCTAATGACAACCCGCTCACGCTGGAAGGAATTGAGCTGGGGCGTAAACTGTTTCACGATCCTATACTATCAAAAAATAATAAACAAAGCTGTGCCGGATGTCACGATCAAAATATTGGTTTCACAGATGCCAAACGATTTAGTATTGGTGTTGAAGGTAAGCCGGGAGTGCGAAACTCCATGGCTTTAGTAAACTTGGCTTGGCGACGCAATTTCTTTTGGGACGGTCGCGCATCGAGCTTGGAGGAGCAGGCTTTTGATCCCGTTCGCGATCCGCTGGAAATGAATACAACATGGCCCGAGGTTGAAGATAAATTGAACGATAATGCCGAGTATCGTGAGCTGTTTCGCTTGGCTTTTGGAGTAGATCGAATAGACAGTAACGATGTGGTAAATGCCCTTGCACAGTTTGAGCGGACTTTAATATCGGCTAATACCAAGTTTGATAAGCATTTACAAGGTCAAAATGTATTCACGGATTTGGAACAAGCCGGTTTTGATTTATTTGTAAGTGAAGAAGCAGATTGTTTTCACTGTCACAACGGCGTTTTTATGAGTGATAATACTTTTCGCAATAACGGATTACAAGACCCCATTAAGGATGAAGGGTTGGGTGGTGTAACCGGCAGGCAGCGAGATGTGGGGAAATTTATTGTGCCTACCCTGAGAAATATCGAAAAGTCTGCCCCCTACATGCACGACGGGCGTTTTCAAACCCTGCGTGAAGTGATTGACTTTTACAGCGATGGCGCGCAACAAAATAGTCCGAATGTAGATCCCGTTATGCTTAAGGCCAACAGACCGGGCGGCTCTTTGGGTCTTACCGATTATCAAAAAGAAGCACTTATCGCATTCCTGAAAACACTTACAGACGAAGAGTATTTGAATGAGCCGCGCTTTTCAGATCCAGATTAATTCCGTCGTGCAATAATTCCGGGATTCGCCGATTAATAAAGCGATATTTACCCGTTGAAACGGGGGTGGAATTTCAATAAGCTTTCTCTTAAGTGACTGTTGTTGAGTTCGAAGTATATTTCTGTGGTGGTAATGGATTCATGTCCCAACATATCCTGAATGGCTCTGAGATCGGCGCCGTTTTTCAAAAGCTCTGTGGCAAACGAATGGCGTAAGGTATGCGGACTTATATTTTTTTTGATTCCGGCTGTTTCAGCCGCTTTTTTGATAATCAGGAAAATCATGACACGCGTAAGTCCGTTACCGCGATTGTTCAAAAACAAAACATCCCGTGAATTCTCATTGATTTTAGATTCGCGTCGCTCTTCCAAGTAAAACTGAATCCATTTGATCGCTTCCCTGCCAATAGGTACTAAACGCTGCTTATTGCCCTTACCCGTAATGGTGATATAACCTTCTTCAAAATATAAATTGGAAATACGCAATGTAACTAACTCCGTAACCCGCAATCCGCAACTGTAAAGCGTTTCAATTATGGCCCTATTGCGCGTGGCATTTTTTTGCGTGAGGTCAACGGCGTCAATAATTTTCATGACTTCACTATGGCTGAGGGCATCGGGAAAAGTACGGGGAACTGATGAAGATTCAATATGTTCAGCCGGACTTTGCGCCATGTAATTTTCCAACACCATAAATTTATAAAAGGCTTTAATTCCGGATACAGTACGATTTAAACTCGTTTTTTTGGTGCCCGTTTTGCTCAACTCGCGCACAAATTCAAATAATTCCTCATCTGTAACCGAGTCGGGCGGTTTTTCGTCGTATTGCTCTTTGATGAAATGATACAGTTTTCTTACATCGCGGGTGTAAGATTCAATAGTGTGTTGACTCAATGAACGCTCTACTTTTAAGTATCCTGAAAATCCTTTTATGATATGCGGCCAGCTGCTCATTCCTCATCCGGCTTACCGTGAAAGGGCGGGTAGGTGGGGTACAGGTGAAAAAAGTACATATACACCCGAACGAGGTAGCGTAGTGTTTCTACTTGAAACTTGAACATTCCTCGGGGATACTTTTTGGTAAAAAGTACTGCGAAAAATGCAACCACAGCCATCATTTGACAAATCAGAACTCGAAAAGCAAATACAACCAAATGCGGCAGCAAAATGTAGAGCGGCCCCAATATAAAGCGCATTAAAGTCTGCTTCCGATTTACGCTTTCGGGTAGAGGAACTTTAAAGTGTAAATATTCATCTTTTTGGTGAAGCCCCATAGCGGGGTAACCATCGTTGAGGTTGTAAACCCGCAGGTGCAAACGAGCGCCCCAATGAAAAAAATTCTCGAAAAACAGGTGAGAATTCCGGGGATAGTCGCCCTTCAATAAAATGTGAAAAGTGGAGTAGATGTAGTGATATAAAGCTGCAATTTCAACAAAAATCAAAAGCACTACTTGCGGTATGACAATATAAAATACGCCGAAAAATGATCTTAAAATCAGTTGAGTTTTGCTGTATTGTGATTGGTGAACGGTTTGAAGCTCCATGTTGCAAATATCATAGTTTTTCTTTTAATATCCAACGGTTAATATCGTATAGCGTTATTGCTTTTAAAACGAGTTGGATACGTTTTTTTCAATACTAAAAGACGGTTTTTGGGGAATTTCAAACAGCTTATGTATGCATAATAGAAAACCGTGAAAATAAAAGGAAAAAATTAGAATCGGGTAATGGCAATTGTGGATTTCTGTGTACTTTTGCATCCTGTCGGGTTAGTCTTGTACGACCAGGCTCCCGTTGAACTCCCCCAGATCCGGAAGGAAGCAAGGGTAAACGGTTGAGCGGTGCGATGCAAGTAGCTAACCCGGCTTTTTTTTATCTCTTTTTCCGGGCCCCAAATCTCTTTGTGGGAAGAAATGAGCAGCACAACCTTCTTTATTACACGCTATTTTCGAAAAGCCTCAGTGCAGTTTGTAGTTTTCATTTTGATCAAAACATCTCGGCAACATAGTATGACCCTTTTTTACGAATATTTGCGGTGATTCAAGGTCTTCCTGTTATCGGGTTCTGACCAATAAAAGAGCATAAAAAAAGCCGAGCATAAACTCGGCTTTTCAAAGAAACAGGAATTATCTGTTATTTCACATTAAATTTACCTTTCATCATGCCGTAGTGGCCGGGGAAAGAACAAATGAAGTCATAAGTGCCCTTTTCAGGAGCCGTGAATGTGATGGTCGTTTCATCACCGCCGCCTACCAAACCGGTGTGGGCAATAATTTCATCTTTTCTGTCTTCAGGGATATGGTTAGCATCCAGGCCGGCAGCAACAGCATCAGCAGCAAAATCTGCAACATCAGTTCCTTTAGCCAAAATAACTACATTGTGACCCATTGCCTCAAGTGCCATTTCACCTACGTGTTTCAGCGTTAAGGTAACTTCCTGACCCGCGTAGGCAGTTAGTTTTTCTTTGTTGTATTTCATTTGATCATTGCCCTCGATGCTTAATTCAACGCTTTCGGGAATGTCTGATCTGTCTTCCTCTTCTTCTTCACTGCCTTGTTGAAGTTGTACTTTGGGTTTTTCTTCTTTTTGTTGTTTTTGTTCACCACCGCCACCACAGGCAACAGTTAAAAATCCAAGTGCTATGGCACTAAAAATTGCTTTTTTCATGTCTAAATTGTTTATTGATTTGATTGTGCAAAATTAAAGATAAGAATCCGTATTTATAGTTTTTCTCACCTGTTTTTCAGCAACTCAAACAGGTTAAACGCCAATTTGTTCGCCGGTTGTGTGTAACTTTTGTTGCAAACCTTTTTCAAAAAGTGGATGTTGAATGTGCATAATAATCGAATGTGCATAATTGAAAGCAATAGTGGTGTGTGATAAACCTCACGGTAATTGTGTGAGACAATGTGTTTCTTTGCATTCAATTAAATAAAGAAATTATGGCAACTATAAAATTAACAGCTGAAGGATTTAAAGAAAAGTTTTTTGATTATACAAAGTCACAGGAGTGGCAATACAAAGGGGAACACCCGGCAATTATTGATTTTTATGCCGATTGGTGCGGACCATGTAAAGCGGTTGCTCCGGTTTTAGAGGAGCTCTCCGATGAGTATGCCGGTAAATTGGATATTTATAAAGTGGATACCGAGGCAGAGCGGGAATTATCATCAGTATTCGGCATACGCAGTATTCCCTCGATTTTATTTGTACCCAAAGCGGGTCAACCCATGATGCAGGCGGGAGCCTTGCCTAAAGATGCCATGGAAAACGTAATTAAGAAAGAACTGTTGTAGTATTTTTTGTATAGTTGATTAATGGAGCTGCGTCGCAAATATGAATTGTGGCGCGGCTTTTTTTTGTGCAAAATTCTGCAAAAGGATGAAGTTCAGGATCTTTATGCATGGGCCGGCCAATTTTTTATACCGGTCAACCATTATGCGCCGGTGATCATTTTGACCGTTTTTTCGGGGTCTTCAAATAGCATACGCTCTTCAATAAATAC
>CAJXMT010000146.1 GCA_913056155.1 uncultured Cryomorphaceae bacterium | reverse complement strand
TTTTAGATGAATCGGGAATTGATGTGATTTTGGTAGGAGATTCGGCATCCAATGTTATGGCCGGGCCTGAAACTACACTTCCCATCACCCTCAATGAAATGATTTATCACGCCGCAAGTGTGATCAGAGCCGTAAACAACTGTTTGGTTGTAGTGGACTTACCGTTTGGCACTTACCAGGGGAATTCCAAAACAGCCCTAGATTCGGCGATAAGGATCATGAAGGAGTCAGGCGCTCACGCCGTAAAAATGGAGGGAGGCAGAGAAATCAGAGAAAGTATTGACCGCATTCTTTCAGCGGGAATCCCCGTAATGGGACATTTGGGACTTACACCGCAGTCTATTTATAAATTCGGCACTTACACCGTGCGTGCCAAAAAAGAAGAGGAAGCCGAGCGCTTGTTGGAAGATGCCAAGTTGTTGGAAGAAACGGGCTGCTTTGCTATTGTACTGGAAAAAATTCCGGCCGATTTGGCCAAAATGGTCTCTGAAAATGTGAGTATTCCCACCATTGGTATTGGCGCCGGAAACAATGTGGACGGTCAGGTTTTGGTGGTTCACGATATGTTGGGCATCAACAAAGATTTTTCGCCCCGCTTTTTGCGTCGCTACGCCGATTTATTCAACACGATTTCAGATGCGACCCAAGCGTATATTAAAGATGTAAAATCCAAAGATTTCCCCAACGAAGATGAGTGCTATTGATGCAGATTTAGAACGCCGTATTTTATTTGAAGACAATCACTTACTGGCGATAAATAAAAAAGCCGGCGAAATTATTCAAGGCGATAAAACCGGCGATGAAGCATTGAATGAGCGCATCAAAAAGTTCCTGCAAAAAAAGTACAACAAACCGGGTGATGCCTTTTTGGGTATTGTGCACCGTTTGGACAGACCCACCTCTGGCGTGGTGATTTTTGCCAAAACGAGCAAAGGCGCCTCGCGTTTAAGCGCTCAATTTAGAGAAAAAGAAATTTCAAAAACCTATTGGGCCATTACAAGTGTGAAACCCCAAAGTGATAGTGGAACGCTGCAACACTACTTAAAAAAGAATCCCAAAAACAACAAGTCGAGTGCCCGCCCGCTGCCGTCTGATGACCGAAAACAGGCTGTTTTAGATTATGAGCTAATCAAAGAATCTGATCGATACTTTTTACTGGAAGTAAAACCCGTAACCGGGCGCCACCACCAAATTCGCGTGCAATTGGCTGCGGAGGGAATGCCCATCAAAGGCGACTTAAAATATGGTTTTGATCGCTCCAATAAGGACGGCTCCATTTCACTGCACGCTCGCTCAATCACCTTTAAACACCCCACCTCTAAAGAGGAAATTACGCTGAAGGCTCCCGTTCCCGAGGATAAGTTATGGCAGTTTTTTGAAGGTTAAAACCGAATAATCGGTAAAGACCTAGCCACGAAAACCGGCGAATTTCGGTTCTGACCAAAAACAAAAAATCACATTTCCAACAACCACGCAAAGATGAGCGGTGCCACAATGGAGGCATCTGATTCAATGATGTATTTTGGGGTTTTTACATCCAATTTGCCCCAAGTAATTTTTTCGTTGGGTACTGCGCCGCTGTAGGAGCCGTAACTGGTTGTGGAATCAGAGATTTGACAAAAATAACTCCAAAACGGAATATTTTCCATCTCCATATCCTGGTACAGCATGGGCACTACGCAAATGGGGAAATCGCCGGCTATGCCGCCTCCAATTTGGAAAAAGCCCACTCCCCTGCCCTCGCTGTTTTTCACGTACCAATCGGCCAAATAGGTCATGTATTCAATTCCCGATTGTACGGTTTGCGGCTTGAGCTCGTCTTTCATACAGTAAGATGCAAAAATATTCCCCATCGTGCTGTCTTCCCAGCCCGGAACAATAATGGGAATGTTTTTTTCGGCCGCAGCTAACATCCAAGAGTTTTTGGGATCAATTTCATAGTACTGCTCCAACTCTCCGGATTTTAGCAACTTATACATATACTCATGCGGATAAAATCGCTCACCGGCCGCCTCGGCATCTTTCCAGATTTTTTCAATGTGCTTTTGCAATCGACGAAAAGCCTCCTCCTCGGGAATACACGTGTCGGTAACGCGGTTGAGCCCTTTTTCAAGCAAATCCCACTCCTGTTGAGGCGTTAAATCGCGATACTCCGGTACGCGCTTGTAGTGCTTGTGCGCTACTAAATTCATCAAATCTTCCTCTAAATTGGCGCCGGTACACGAAATAATTTGCACTTTGTCGCGCCTGATCATCTCAGCCAATGAAATGCCCAGCTCTGCCGTGCTCATTGCTCCGGCTAAAGTAATCATCATTTTGCCGCCTTCACTCAAGTGTTTTTCATAACCTTTTGCCGCGTCCACTAAAGATGCCGAGTTAAAATGCAAAAAGTTTTTCTCCATAAAAGCCGAAATGGTATTTCGTTTTTTCATTATTTCCTGTTTTTAAAATGATTCATTTTTCAACACATAACTCAACAGCTTGTAATACAGCTTAGCCGCTAAAAAATCCGGCGCTTTATTGTGCTTATTGGGGCACAATTCCACGAGATCAAAACCCACCACATTTTTATGTTCACAAACCGCTTTGAGCAAGCCTGTCACCTGTGTCCAATCCAAACCACCCGGCTCGGGAGTTCCCGTTGAGGGCATGATGGACGAGTCAAAAGCATCCAAATCAATGGTGATATAAACCGAATTTGTGCATTGCTTCACTATTTTTTCCTGTATCTTTTTTTGGTCAGAACCCCAAACCTCATGCGCAAAATACACTTGATCGCGATTCATGTGTTTTTTCTCGCTGATGTCCATACTGCGAATACCGAATTGTATGAGGTTTGATTGCTTGGCAGATTCATGAACCGCGCAGGCGTGATTGCAAGCAGAGTTTTGATACTCGGGACGCAAATCGGCATGGGCATCAATTTGAAGTACCGTTAAATCTGCAAATTTTTCGCGAAAAGCGCGCAGCGCCCCGATGGAAATACTGTGTTCGCCACCAAACAGCGTCACCAATTTATTGCGATTTAAAAATGAAGTTACCTTTTGTTGCACGGCATCTGTCATGGCCTCGGGAGTTGATTTTTCCGTTACCGGAGCCGTGATATGTATGCCGGTTTTATAAACCTCTGTATCGGTCTCTATATCGTAGAGCTCCATATTTTCAAGCGCGTGAAAAAAAGCCTCGGGCCCTTTGTCTGAGCCTTTCACCCAAGTGGAAGTGCCATCATAAGGAACGGGAATAAGCACCGTTCTTGAAGATTCAAGCCGCGTGTATTGTTCATCAATACCGCCAAAGTGAATAGTTTCGTTTTTCATGATATTGAATTAATAGCCCAAAATACTCAGCATTTTTTCGGGAGATTGTTCGGGAGCAAATTCTCGATGCACTGTTTTTCCGTTTTCATCTTTGTCGATCAAAATCATTTTGGGCGCCGGGGTTAAACAGTGTTGAATACCGCCGTAACCGCCCAGCGACTCTTGATAAGCACCGGTACCAAAAAAGCCGATGTACAGCGGGTTTTCCTTATCGTACCGCGGTAAATAAATGGCGTTGACGTGTTGTTCGCTGTTGTAATAATCATCACTGTCGCACGTGATGCCGCCCAAAAAAACGCGTTCATAATCTTCATTCCACCGGTTCACGGGCAGCAGGATAAACCGCTTGCTAATTGCCCAAGAATCAGGTAGTGTGGTCATAAAAGAACTGTCAATCATATTCCAGCGCTCCTTATCGTTTTGTTTCTTTTGGTTGAGCACCTTAAAAATGACACCGCCGGCGGCAGAAACGGTAAATGATCCAAACTCGGTAAAAATATCCGGGCAGGGCACATCGCTCTCCTCACAAACCTCCTTCACTTGTTCAATGATGGTGTCTGCCATATACTCGTAATCAAAGTCAAAGCTCAAGGAATTTTTTACGGGAAAACCACCGCCGATATTGAGCGAGTCGAGTTGCGGACATATTTTTTTGAGTTTTACGTAAACACTCAAGCACTTGCGCAGCTCATTCCAATAATAGGCGTTATCTCGAATACCGGTATTGATGAAAAAGTGCAGCATTTTGAGAGAAAACCGATGATCGGGCTTGATCACATTTTCGTAAAACGGTACAATTTCCTTGTATCCTATTCCCAATCGCGAAGTGTAAAACTCAAACTTAGGTTCTTCTTCTGAGGCAATTCTAATACCCAAATTCAACGGTAGATTAGTCCTTTCGCGCAGTCGCTCAAACTCCTCAAAATTATCCAGCACGGGAATGGTGTTGGTGTGCCCTTCTTCAACAAATTTAATGATGTTGTTCAAATACCTGTCGGGCTTATAGCCATTGCAAATCACAAATTTATCCTTGGAAAGTTTGCCCTCGGCGGTCAACCTTCGAGCAATTTCGATATCGGTAGCACCCGACGTTTCCATGTGCGCACCGTTTTTGAGGGTAGTTTCCAATATGGGCTTAAAATGTGAGCTTTTCGTCACGTAGCAAAAGTGATATTTCCCGGGGTAATCCACCTTTTTCATTGCAGATTCAAAAAGTGCGCGCGCCTTTTTAATTTGATTCGCCACCGCAGGCAAATAGGTGAATTTGAGCGGTGTGCCGTAAGTATCTATCAACTCCTTTAAATCGACGTCATAATACCGCAGCGAGTCATTTTCCAATTTAAACTCTTCTTGCGGGAAATCAAACGTTTGGTCGATTAAATTAATGTATTTTGTTCTCATTTCATCATTTCATTTTCAGAGGACAAAGTAAAACTCAATTAAGTATTGCATTTCGAAATAGAGCTTGTTTTTTTTCAAAGCTTTGGTCAGAACCAACAGTAACCATAGTTTCAAATAAACCCCAAACGCGTGCAGGTATTTTCGAACACAAAACAATTTGAAAAACGACAACAGTAAAATGGAGTGAGGCTGTTTACTGCGGCAAAGAATAACCCTTTCCATAAAACAGATTCATCCTGTCTTAAATTATACTTAACAATTTTACAGTATATTTGGGGCATGAAAAAGAAATGCACGTGGTTACATTTGGCGTTTTTGCTGCTTGTACTCAGCAGTTGCAGCAGTGTTTACAAACCCGTTCGCGTCACAACAATGATGCTCACTGAGCCGAGGGAAGTACACGCCTCAGGTTCCACCTCTCCAAGCGGTAATGATATGCAAATAGCATTTGCCCCGTTGAAGTATGTGGGTGTGTACGGCAACATTAACCGATTTTCACCCGATAATATTGAAAAACCGCCCGAAGAACGCACTTTTCACAACTCTAAAGAAGCCGGGTTGGGTTTTTGGTATGTGTTTAATAATAATATTCATGTAGAAGTCTCGGGAGGATACGGAACAGGCGCCGGTCAAATGCGTCCGGCATCTCTTCAAACAGGTATATCAAACAATGCCTCAACTTATTTTTACGATTACGAGCGTTTTCAATACAGCGCACAACTTTCCGGTTTTTACGAAAAAATTGTACTCAACGCGGGAGTCAGCTACGTGCAAAAAAACTTTGACCTCTCTTTTCACTTGAGATATACAGAAGGCAGATACGAAAACCTGAGAGCATTTGCTGTTTACGACATTACAGGAGAAAGAGAGGAACTACCGGAGTGGACGGGACCTGTTACACAAAGTCCGTTTTCGTATTTAGACCCTACCATTACATTGAGAGGCGGCTATGAAGCCGTTAAACTCATATTGCAGGCGGGCTTGAGCCGTCCCTATCAAGAAGCGCCGGATTTTCCTTCCCTCCTTTTCTTTTCGGGTGGGGTTTCCATTAATCTCAAAACCGGTATGTTAAAGCAATTGATAAAAAATGATCCTTGATGATGCGCAAACGTTACCTCAACACTTTTTTAATCGTCACTGTGCTTGTACTTTTTTCAAGTTGCGCCTCGGTTTATCAGCCTTCGGCCTTGCACGTTCCCGGTTTGGAAAAAAGAAAAGACTTAACAGTTAAAGGCAGCGTGGGTACCTCAGGAGGTGATGTGAGTTTAGCATTTTCGCCTCTCAGAAACTTCGGGATCTTCGGGCAATTCACTTCTGCTTTGGGCGAAACTGAAGAAAACGAAACCACGATAGAAAAAAATCACAATATCTTTCAAGGTGGTTTGGGGTATTACAATGTGCTCTCTGAAGAACTGCGGTTCGAAACCTATTTCGTTTATGGCACCGGCACGGCTGCCAACCAATTGAGACCCTCTTTGAGTGCATCATTAATCAACAATCAAACGCAAGAGTTGTACCTGAAAGGAAGGTTCAATCAATTCTCACTTCTTACCGGTATTACCCAATACGATGCCGATCTCATGACAATCAGCTTTTTCACCCGAATCGTTTACGGCCGATTTATAAGGCACAACGGACACGTACGCCAAAAAGCTACCGGAGAAATGTATCCCTTGGAAAATCCGGCGAATCATTTTAGAGCCCGAGACTTTTTCACTGTGGAACCCGTGTTTCACGCCGAATACAAACACAAGTATTTCAATGTTATCATGCAGGCGGGTTACTCAATGAAAATGAGCGAGATGCAAGGAGAGTACAATCCACTGATTATCAATTTGGGAATGGCGTTTAATTTCAGTCTCGCAAAAAACAGCGGCAAACGCAACCCGCTATATGAATAAGCTTCGGTTTATTTTTGTTGTTTCGGTTTTCCTGTCACTAACTCAATGTGAGTCAACCCCTTTCCAACAACGTCAAATCCCCGCTGTGGCGGAAATTCGGTTTGAGAGCACTCAACTTGTCACCTATTCACCGGCTCTCTTTTCGGTTCTGACCAAAAAAAATACACGGCTCCCTAAGAATATCACTGCTATTCAACCGGAGAACGGAGAGATTTTCAAACGAGAAAACGGATTTTTAATCTATGCTTTTGATACC
>CAJXMT010000145.1 GCA_913056155.1 uncultured Cryomorphaceae bacterium | reverse complement strand
TGTTACCTACGAAGTCGTTGAACGTCTCTGGGTAGTATGTTATTGTGACAATGTTGTCCTCTATACTGGTTTCTCGCTTAGACATTTCTTGGTTTATATTGTCTAGGAAGTGGAAGAATGTGAAGCGTAGTTCTTTGTTAGGGGTTTGTGTTCGTTGTTGGAGGAGGTAGAGTATTGCTTGGAACTGCGGCTCTTTTTTTAAGAGGTTCAGCTTAGAGTTTCTGACTATGTTTGCAGCATTTTTTTTGTTTCCGCTTTTGTAGTCTATGAGGCTTTGTGGGTTTTGAAGGAGGTCTATTTTTCCTTTTACTCCTAGGTCTTCGTTTTGGAACCATACCTCTGTGTATGTTCTCTGTATTGGTTTGTTGAATTGTTGTGCGAATAGGTTTGTGTCTTTGTATGTTGGTTTCTGTATGTCTTCTGGTTGTAGGAACGGTGTTATATCGGTATTATCTATATATTCTTCTATGTTTTTTGTGGCTATGTGGAACTCTGTTCGTAGTGTTTCTTTGTCTATACTGTCTATGATTGACTCCATGTGGTTCATCATCATCTCAAGGATGTCTTTCTTTCTCTGTTGCTTCACGGTTTCTTTGTGGTTAGCGTAGAATTCTGCGTAGTCATGGTACAGTGTTCCTTTTCTGAAATAGTCTCGGTCTGGTTTCTGCACGAGCCTGTCGAAAAGGTATTGTTTTGGAGAGGTCACGAAGTTTCTTAGGGCTGACTGGCTGAACATAGTTTCTTGTTCTATATCTACTTCGTATTCTTGTTTTGCGAACGGTTTCTCACTTTCAAGCTTAGGATAATAGTATGCTTCGTTTGGTAAGTCTTGGAATGTTGTGAACGGTTTGTCTGTGAGTTCGTTGAAGTAAACGCATGGTGTGACGTCTTGGTTACGGGTTTTGTTTTGGACGAGGTAGTGTTGTTGTTCTCCGTTCTGTATGAGTGTTTTGAACTGTTCTAGTTTGAGTTCATCTTGTCTTTCTTTGTTTATCCATGGCTTGCTAGGTATTGTTGGCGCCCAGTCTGTTCCCATCCCTATGTAGAAAACGATAGGTCTGTTTATGATTGCTGAAGATGTAGGATTGGCTAACAGCACTCCTTTATGCGGTGATTCTTTTTCTACAGGGAATGTTTGAAAGTAGTGCTCTATATTGTTACAAAGCTTTGTAGATACTGTTTCATGTAGTATTCCTAGTGCTTGTAATTGTTCCATGACGTCTCGTAATCCCTCTTCTTCATCTACGTGTTCTTTGAGTATTGAGCATGCTTGTTTTACTGTTGAGGCCTTCACTTTTTTTAGGATCTCTATGATTTCTGTAGCCTTGTCTCCGTCTATCCTTGATATGTACTCGTTTTGTTTCTCTACAGGCACGGTGTATCCGAGTCTTTGCAGTGTTGTCTTGCAGTGTTTTACTTTACGCCTCTCATAGTTTAGGGATAGTCGTAGGAGTTGTATGAGTAGCCTGAGGTGTTCATCTTCGTTCATCATGGTCTTCCTCATAGTATCTATGTTTTTGGCTTCAAGACTTGATTCTATGAGTCGTGAGTACTGTGTGTCTTGTTTCATCACAATACCTACATCTTGAGAGTGGTGTCTTTGTATGTTTTCACATACTGTTTCAACTATCTGTGTTGCTGACGAGAAGATCTTGAACGGTTCTAAAGAAAACGTTTCTTTTGTGACTGTGTTTACCTCTTTGTATGATTTTGGCAAGACTTGTTTATCTACTTCGTTGAACTGTTCAATGTTAACAACTGCTACTTGTTTATGTTTTGGAACGCGTATTTCGTTCATTGCTTTATACACAGTGTCTAGTCCCTGTATGATTTCAACAACGGACTCTACTTTTTTCGTGTTGAACATTGAGTATTGTAATATCTGTGTGGGGCTCCCCGTGTGTTCCCAGCAACTCAAAACATTTTCTAAGATGTATGAAGCTTGTTTCCAAGAAAGATTTGTCTTCCGGACGATTTCTATGAAGAGTTCTTTTTCACCTAAGAGCTGTCTAGGTACGCGTTGCCGTGTGTAAATAAGCGGTGTGACTGCGAAGTGCCCAAGCCTAGGCTCTTCAATCCTATCGTTAAGAGCTGACATCATAGATGCATCCTGTGTGAATACGAGGTCATAATCTTTTACCTCTTCAAAAATTTCGTCTAAATTAAATATTTTTTTCGACTCCGTCTCTATTGAACTTTACTTAATCCATTTTTGATTTGTTATCATTAAAGCTTCCTGCACGGTAACGCGCAGTCCGTCATTATATGCAACCACAAACGGACCCGGGAATTTATATCCGCTTCGAATTTCTTCACGGGCATCTCTCGCTTGGCGATATACCGAGTATCCGCCGGTGGTATATTTGATCCACCCCTCGTGATTTTCCACATAAAAGTCATCTTGGAAATTATAAATCGATTTGAAATAGGGCGCTTTTACAGCATTTTTTCCCGCTAAAATTTGAACCCGGTATTCAATTCCTTCATCACTGTTTTTGTTGGTTTCAATCTGTTGACCTGCAGAGGCTGTAGCCTGATTATCAAGTTCGCCCGGTTTTTCATCCATTTGTTCATCTGTATCCACCGGCTGATCATCAGAATCCTCTTCGGTAGTTGATTCTTCACTCACAACTTTAGCCGGTTTTTCGGTTTCCGTATTTTCAGCCGGTTTCTCATCCTCTATTTTTTTAGTCAGAACCGGCTCCTCTTCCGGTGCATCTTCCACAGGTGCCTCTTTGGATTCATCATCTGTTACAAGTGCTGAAGATTCATCATCTGCAGGCTGATCAACAGCTGTTTCTTCTGCCAAAAGCGGCTTTTCTTCATCGGGTTGGGGTTCTGACCGAGAACCCGACTCAATATTTACTTTTTGCGTTTCATTATCGTATAAATACGAGAACTTACCTTCAATTTCTTCTTTGTTTTGAGACACAGCACCCGACAAATCAATTTCGTAAACTACTGAAAAAGTATCTGTTTCGGGTAAATTCATCCAAACAAATTTGACGCGATTATCAACTTGTGAAAAAACCGCATCCTTGTTCTCAACACTTTTTGAAGATGCATCAAAAGGAACAACTTCTTCAATTTTAGCAAATCCGGTCACATAGCGGCCTTGAACATGCAACTTTACACGGTATTTATCTGTGCCTATTGATTCAAAACTGCGATTCACTGTCAGTCGTGGCCGCGTTTGTTCCTTAACCGTTTCAGCATCCGGGCCCACTTTCATAATATGTTGTTCAATATCATAAGTAGCTCTTTTATTCTCCTCTAAATAAGAAAACGTTCCGCCTAACGGAATTTCTACAATTTCGGGGTCCGTCACGGTAAGCTTGTAGCTGATAGTAAACTCCTCAGCCTCGGGTAAATTCATCCAAATCACTTTCATTTGCCTTTTTTCAAAACTAAAAGTAGCGCCATGTAATTCAACGGGCTCTATTTGAACACCTTCTGAAAACCGATGCTGAAATTTAGCAAACCCCGTAACGCCTTTTGTATTCACTTTTAAATTGACCGTACAGGAACTCAATGAATCAATTCGGTCGGGAGCCTCCTGAACGATGCTTAAACCGGAAGTGAAATAAGAGGCAATAAAAAACGGCACGAGTAGCTTGAAGGGAATGAGGATGAATTTGAGCATGATTTTTAATTTTGTTGAAGACAAAGCTAAATGACGGAGTTATCCACATCTTTTCAACAAAATAAAAGTATAAACATATCACTGTGAATAGCTAAAGAACTGAATATTAATTACTCAAACCACAGTCTCTTTTTAGGAGATGTTCATAACTTTCAGAATCTACCCCCTTGCCTTATACCGGTCGAAAGCACCTTATACTGCTTTATATGCGGTTACGGCAAAAATTAAATTTTTGTTCCTTTAGCAAAGCGCTTTCTGATTTCAACGCGCAAAAACGTTCAGCTACTCAATCATGGCCAAAAAATCATCCTCAGAAATAACATTCACGCCTAGTTTTTGCGCTTTTTCTCGCTTTGCGGGTCCCATTTTTTCACCCGCAATTAAATAATCTGTACTTCCCGAAACGGATCCTGTGTTTTTTCCGCCGTTTTTTTCTATGAGTTTTTTCACCTCATTGCGTTCCAGTTTTTGAAAAACTCCGGATATCACAAATTTAAGCCCATCAAGCTTTTGGGTTGCCCCCTCCTCTTCAACCACTTCAAATTGCAACCCGTAATTTTTTAAGCGGTTAATTAATTGTTTGTAATCATCGTTCCTGAAAAACGCATATACGCTTTTGGCAATAACGGTTCCAATTTCAGGTGCGGCCTCCAGTTCCTCAATCCCGGCCGAAGCTATTTGATCGATATTTTTAAAATGTTGAGTCAATTTTTTAGCTACAGTAGCACCAACATAACGAATACCCAAACCAAATAACACTTTTTCAAAAGGCTGACTTTTTGATTTTTCCACACCTTTAATCAAATTATCGGCGCTTTTTTCTGCCATGCGCTCAAGCGGCAGTAAATCTTCTTTATTTAATTCGTACAAATCGGCGATTCCCTTTATCAAACCGGCCTGATGCAATTGCACAATGGTTTCTTGTCCCAACCCTTCAATGTCCATAGCATTTCGACTTATGAAATGCTGCATTTTTCCCAATATTTGAGGAGGACATTCGGTTTCATTGGGACAAAAATGAACGGCTTCACCTTCTTTTCTCACCAGTGCCGCAGCACACTCGGGACATTGTTTTATAAACTCAAAAGGTTTAGAATCAGCAGGCCGCAAGGATTTATTAACGCGAATAATTTTAGGAATAATTTCCCCGCCTTTTTCCACATGCACCGTATCCCCTATTCTTACATCTAAGTTTTGTATAATATCGGCATTATGCAAAGAGGCGCGCTTCACCAAAGTCCCTGCCAATTGTACGGGTTTCAAATAGGCCACAGGGGTTACAGCCCCGGTTCTGCCCACTTGAAAACGAATATCCTCTAACACCGTTTGAGCCTCCTCTGCTTTGTATTTATAAGCCACCGCCCAACGCGGTGATTTTGCCGTGCTTCCCAGTTCATACTGAATATTATGTCGATTCACCTTAATAACAACACCATCAATTTCAAAATCCAAATTTAACCGTTCGGTATCCCAATAATTGATGAAATCCATAATCTCATCGATATTTTTGCATACTTTAATGCGATTGTCTTTTTCCTTTGGTACCCGAAACCCCCAATTGCCGGCCTTTACAACTGCATCAAAATGATTTTCAGCTACCGGCACGCCGGCATTTACAGCGTATAAAAAACAATCCAAACCTCTTTGAGCAACCACTTTACTATCTTGCAACTTCACCGTTCCCGAAGCTGTATTCCTGGGATTGGCATACGGCTTTTCATTTTGCTCCTCCAATTGCGCGTTGAGCTTTTCAAAACGCGTACGTGTAAGCATAATTTCACCTCTAATTTCAAAAAAATCGGGATAGTCTCCATTGTCGGTCAACCGCAAAGGCAGCGATTTTATGGTGCGAATATTAGAGGAAACATCGTCACCCTTTTGGCCGTCGCCGCGTGTTACCGCACGCTTGAACTTCCCGTTTTCATACCGCACGCTAATTGCCACCCCGTCGTATTTCAACTCACACACATACTCCGTATCGCCGCCGATATTTTTATCAATTCTCGCAATAAACTCTGTAATCTCATCTTTGGAATACGTGTTACTCAAAGACATCATGGGAAATTCGTGAGCCACCGTTTCAAAAGATTTGGTTATATCGCCACCCACGCGTTTTGTGGGGGAATTTTCATCGGCAAACTCCGGATGTCCCTTTTCCAAACGCTCGAGCTCTTTTAATTTTTGGTCAAATTCATAATCACTAATTTCGGGATTATGCTCTATGTAATACAGCCGGTTATGACGCTCAAGCTCTTTTCTTAGATTCTCTATTTTATTTTTTATATCGCTCATTTCTCTGCAATGATCATTCGGTCGTTACCACTTAAATCCGTAATAACTTCAATATTTTTAAATTTGTTTTTGGTCAGAACCCCAACCACGTCAGTAGCTTTTTGATTGTGTATTTCGAAACACAACGTGCCGCCGGGTTTTAAAAGTTCAAGTGATTGATTCGCTATTAACTTGTAAAAGTAAAACTCATCGCCGGGCGGTGCAAAAAGTGCAATCCCGGGTTCGTAATTCACTACCTGCTTTTGCAAACTCGGCTTTTCCTCAACGGCGATGTACGGGGGATTAGAGACAATCACGTCAAACGGTTCTGACCGAAAATATTCATGAATATCGCATGCTTCAAAGTCAATCTCAAGATTTAATTTTCTCGCATTCCGCCGCGCAAGTTGCAGGGCTTGTAAACTAATGTCTATACCCGTTATGGTCCAATAATTACATTTAGACTTTAGTGCTAAGGCAATACAGCCGGTTCCTGTTCCAATATCGAGAATATCCAAACTTTTAGTTCGAGAGAATCTAAGGACAATCTGTTCAACGAGTTCCTCTGTTTCGGGTCGAGGAATTAACGCCGCCGGAGATACCTCAATTTCCAATCCGGCAAACTCGGTACTTCCCGTCAAATGTTGCACCGGTTCGCCGTTCTCTAAACGAGTGAGAAGATCAAGTGCGTGATCCCATGACTTTTCAGCAACAACTTCATCGCGCTTCAAAAAAACTTCGTGTTTTTCAAAGCCCCATAAAAAACGGGCAACTTCGCGAAAAACAGCCTGAATTTCAGATGCCTCGTAAGATACCTCTAATCGACCGGTAAATATTTCTCGAAGGTTTGAAACGGTTTTTTTCACGATGCGAATTTAAGCATCTCATGAGTTGACAGGGAAAAAAGAGGGTGAAATTGAATGCATTTTTTTGATGGTACACAGCGCGTTTTTAGCCCGATACAAGAAACCAATTCAAGTCATATTCAAACTG
>CAJXMT010000144.1 GCA_913056155.1 uncultured Cryomorphaceae bacterium | reverse complement strand
ATCCTGCATCAGCGCTTCAATACAATAGGTCTCCAAAGCACCCGCAAATCTTTCGCTTTCCGTTTTGATGCCTTTTAAAACGGGAATAGCCATGAAATTTTCCACAAAATCAGCGTAAACGTTCAGCATTAATTCTGCCTCTTCTATGGCTTCTTGTTTTGAAATATGTGCGGTATGTCCCTCTTGCCACAAAAACTCTGAGGTTCGCAAGAACAAACGGGTACGCATTTCCCAGCGCACAACATTAGCCCATTGATTGATTTTCAAAGGCAAATCACGATAACTTCGAATCCATTTTTTAAACGAATTCCAAATAATGGTTTCAGAGGTCGGTCTTACCACCAACTCTTCTTCGAGTTTGGCGTCGGGATCAACTTCAACGCTTTTCCCGTCTTCACCTGTTTTTAAACGGTAGTGAGTCACAACAGCGCACTCCTTAGCAAAACCATCTACATGACTCGCCTCTTTACTAAAATAAGATTTAGGTATAAAGAGCGGGAAATAAGCGTTTTGATGACCGGTTTGCTTGAACTTCCTGTCTAATTCGGCTTGCATTTTTTCCCAAACAGCATACCCGTAGGGTTTGATAATCATAGCGCCTCTAACGTCTGAAGTTTCTGCTAAGTCGGCACGTACTACTAACTCATTATACCATTTTGAATAATCCTGTTCACGTTTTGCGAAATCTTTTGCCATTTTTTTTCGTATAAATATCAGGGGTTTTAGGGAAGGCACAAAAGTAATGAAATTCAATTCTTGAACAGAATAGATTCCGGGCGTTTTTGGCTGTTTCTCACTTGCCGCTTAAAAAATAAATTTAAACACCGGCACGATTTTCCCTGTTATTATGAATAAAGCGTGTCTTTTTTAAGACGCCGAATTGCTTGCACCGGCATGTTTTAAATCTTAATTTTGTTGACTATGAAAAACCGCATATATTTATTAGCTTCATCTCTTATCTCTTTATTATTGATAATGAGTTCATGTTCAAATTCTCGCCCCGTAACTCAGGGCGGCTATGAATATGATGACATATATTTTTCATCAGCCGATCACAGTATTTCAGATAAAGATTTACAAGCCGAATCCGGAGACGGAGATTATTATGACCCCAACGCCAGGCAGGTTCCTCGCGAAGAATTATCAAGAGGACAATCTCGAGGTAACTTCAATAATCCCGGAATATATAACCGCGGTCACAGGGGGATTAGTCCTTACACATCGATGGGAATGGGAATAGGGTATTCGAGGTTTAACCGAGGTTTCATGCCCGGTATGGGTATGGGTATGGGATTTGGCGACCCCTTTATGCGACACGGCATGATGCGCGGAGGCAGCTTTTACGGTTATGATCCTTTTATGAGCCCTTACAGAAGAAGTGGTTTTGGAATGAATATAACCTACGGAAATCCTTACGGTATCGGCATGATGAGCCCTTACGGATATGGCATGAGTCCGTATGGAATTTATGACCCCTTTATGATGGGAGCCGGCATGTATGGAGGAATGCGAGGATATCCATACGGAATCAACCCCTTTTCATACGGAGGCGGTTACAATCAAGGCGGATATGCAGGTGGAAACATCGGTTCAAACTACAATCAACCACGCAGAACGGCAAGTGCCCTTCCCCGAAATCAAGTTTCCACACGTCCTTCCTATTCAAATCGTACTTCTCGTGACGTAGCAGGAGCACGCAGTAGAACGGTAACAAGCGGAACCCGTGCGAGTGCATCACCCTCTCGCAGTGCGAACACCGGCAGAAGTGCAAGTACATCAGCCGGCAAACGAGCAACAAGTCGTCCCGATTTCAGTTCAGCTCGAAGTGCCTCAAGAGCCGGCAGTGCAAGAACAACAAGGTCAAAAACTAATGCAGACCGCACAGCCAATGCTTCGCGCAATTATACACCCTATTCTAATACCAGGCAAAACACGACTCGCTCATCAACCGGTTCAAGATCGGTAACACCTTCGCGTTCTTACAGCCGCACACGCTCAGCTGCACGTACGGCACCTCAACGCAGTGCCACTCAAAACAGAAGTGCTTCACCCTCTCGACGCTCTTACAGTCCGTCAAGAACTAGAAGTACAAATCGTTCAGCATCACCGAGTCGTTCGGGAAGTTACTCGCCAAGTCGCAGTTCAGGTAGCCGGAGTTATTCTCCATCGCGAAGCGGCTCGAGATCTTACAGCCCAAGCAGAAGTTCCGGCTCAAGAAGCTTTAGCCGACCTTCGAGATCATCAACTAGAAGTTCAGGAAGAAGACGATAAACATGAAACACGTATTTCTATTGGCGCTTACTATTGTTAGTGCAATTGCAACAAGCGCACAAAATGAAATGGACGGCTTAAGAGGGGCTCAAAACCACACATACGGAACCGCTCGTTTTACGGGTATGGGCGGAGCTATGGGAGCGCTAGGCGGTGACGCTTCCGTTTACTCCACAAATCCGGCCGGGTTCGGAATATACCGGAAATCTGAATTGACATTGAGCTTGGGGTATTTCAATACCCGTACCCAAACAACGCTTAATCAAAATGAAGTGGCCACCCGTCAAAACAACTTAGGTCTGAATAATATCATGTTGGTTATAAATGACCAAAAAAACACCACTTCAGGAGTTTTAAGCACAACATGGGGACTCGGATACAACCGAATGGCCAATTTTTCATCGAATACCACTTTTCGAGATCCAAATCCCAACTCCACCTTGCTGGATCCATGGCAGGATCGATTGGATCAAACGGGGGATCCTTTTGCACGTTCATTTGAGTTTGATGTAACGCCGGCTTACAACGCGTTTTTACTGGATACTTACCAAGAAAATGACCGTTATTTTCACGCCAATGAAAATGTTGAAGGTACCATGCATAAAGAAATTACACGTTCAGGTTCCTTGGCAGAATGGGGCGGTTTTTACTCGGCAAACATCAATAACCGCTTTTATTTAGGCGGCGCTGTAAATATAGTTCGACTCAACTATACCGAAAATTCAACTTACAGAGAGGATGAGTTTGAGGACGCAGAATTTTCGACTCTTCGGGAGTGGGAGTTCAATGAGGAATTGAGAATATCCGGTACTGCTTTTAAATTGAAACTGGGCGGTATTTACAGGGTAAACGACAATTTAAGATTTGGTTTGGCCTATCACACGCCCTCGTTCATCACCGTACAAGATAATTACGAAACCGATGTCCGGTCAGTTTTTGAGCCTGAAAACCCCGGGGATGAACCTATGGAGGAAGTTTCATTTTCTCCTGAAGGACCGCTCAGTTATATGCAAAAACAACCCGGACGAGCCATAGCTTCCGCCGGAATTATTCTGGGTAAGCGCGCCATCATTGGTTTGGAGTACGAATATGTCAACTATTCCAACATCGAATTTCGAGATAATGCCGGAAATATAAATTTCGACGATTTAAATTTAGATATAGAAGAAATACTGGGCGCTACGCATAATGTAAGAACGGGTTTTGAATTGCGTTTTGAAAATTATTTTGCCCGTACCGGTTACCAATTCAGGCAAAACCCGTACTCCTCCGAGTTGGAAATCAGCCAAAACGCACACACTTTCAGTATTGGCGGCGGCTATCGTAAAGCAAGCTTTTTTCTGGATGCCGCTTACAGCCTCACTTTTATTGATGAATATCCTCAATTCATCTACGACCCCCTTTATATCAACCCCGGCTTGATTAATCGTCAAAAAGGATTATTTGTAGTAACGGCCGGTATCAGGTGGTAATACTTATGGTCAGCTCCCAAACATATCTGCAATCACCGCGTAAATCAACACTCAACAAACGAACAAATGAAATTTTACTCCAAAATCAGAGTCCGGTTCAGTGATATTGATGCCATGGGGCACGTCAATAATGCCATCTATTTTAATTATACGGAAGAAGCTCGAATCAATTATTTCAAAAAAGTGATAGGTGAACATCACGACTGGCGAAAATTCGGTGTTTTACTGGCGCACAATGAAATTGATTACCTCCTTCCCGTTCATCTCGGCGATGAACTGAGCTGCGGCATCGAAATAGTGAAAATGGGCGAAAAAAGCATTCACTGCAACTTTGAGTTTCGAGTAAAAGGCGAAAACGAGTCGTACAAAATCGTTTCAAAAGGTAAATTCACTTTGGTTTGTTTTGATAACGTCAAAAAGCAATCGGCACCTGTTCCAGAAAACTGGAGACAAAAATTTGATGCTTTTGAAAAGCCCTGATTGAACAATACGTTTTAATTTCAGTGTAATTCCTACCTTCAATAGATTTCATCTACTTTTGACAGCGCATTTAAAAACCAAGGGTATGATGAATCAAGAAAAAATAAACCCCGCGCACATCTTCACCGCCGCGTTCATTCTTTCGTGTATATCTCTTTACAACGGGTATCCGCTGGTCTATTCAGATACAGGAACATATATTTACAGCGGTTTTGAAAAAGTAATACCAAATGACAGACCCATTTTTTACGGTTTGTTCATCAAACTCTTTAGCTTCAAAACCTCCCTTTGGTTTACAGTATTGATTCAAAACCTGATCACATCTCTCGCTCTGTTTGAGTGTTTTAAATTACTTCCCGTACGTCAAAATCACAAAAATTTTATTATTTCTACAATTGCACTTACCCTCATCACACCCATTGGTTGGTACAGCAATCAAATAATGCCCGATTTTTTCGCACCGGTCATTGCCCTATTCACATTTGTACTTTTGTTTAAACCTAACATTCCAAATTGGAAATTTATCGCCTATTCCGTAATTATCATTTACGGCACTATGGTGCATCTCTCCCACCTGCTTTTAGCAACAGGTTTAGCCGCTTTTATACTCCTGCTGCCAATCCTTCTTAAAGTTTTTAAGTTGAACAATATCTTACCTTTTACATTCTTTAAACGCTCTATTTTAGCCGGTGTATTACTTCTCCCTTGGTTAACTGTTCCCTTTTTCAATTATTTGATTGAATCAGAATTCCAATACTCCAAAGCCGGTCATGTTTTTATGGTGGCGCATTTAAACGACAAAGGATTACTCAAAAAAATTCTCGACGAGCAATGCCACACTCCCGAGTTTGAAGGCAATAAATTATGTGAACAAAAAGACCAACTCCCTACAGATATTAACGGATTTATTTGGGCCGGTGACTTTTTTGAAAACACAGGGGGTTGGGAAAACAGCAAAGCGGATTACAATACAGTTGTAAAAAAGTCTGTCACTACACCCAAGTACTTATTGATAAATGCCGTCAAGTCATTTCAATACGCCGGTGTGCAACTGTTATTTGTCAATGTTGGCGAAGGACTAACAGCCTATAACGACGGGAGTGCACCGTACGGTCAAATTGCTTGGCATTTTCACAGTGAGTTAAACAACTACCTCAACAGCAAACAAAACAAATGGGACGGCAGCCGATTAAACTTTGAGCTTTTAACACCTGCCTTTATCGTGGCCCTCGTTTTGGCCGCTTGCTTTTTTATTGCCGTAAAACCGCATAATCCAAAACGATATATTACTGTTTTGTCATTTATATTGCTTTGCGTTTTGTTAAATTCTATGGCTACGGCCATGCTCACCTCTCCGTATGAACGTTACCAAAGCAGAATGGCTTGGCTGCCCCTGTTCTTGGCTATTCCCATGATTTTAGATCGCGCGGAAAGCTTCTTGTACAAACTCAAATTTAAGTCCTCAAATTAACTCAACAATGCACGTCAAGTTAAACCTAAGGTTTTCCAATTCATATACGTATCAACAGTAAAATACGAAAAAAAAGCAGCTCTACCACTACCGGGAGTTTTACATCCCGCAAAAGCCTTTTTTTTACATATTTCGCCTGTACTGACCTCCTACTTCAAACAGCGCATCGGTAATTTCACCCAACGAGCAATACTTACAAACCTCCATTAATTCGGCAAACATATTTTCATTCTCAACTGCAGACTTTTGCAAATCACTCAAAAGTTTTTTCGAACGCTCCTTCTGTCTGCTTTGCAATTCTTGAACAGTAGTAATTTGTTGCTCCTTCTCATCTTTGGTAGCTCGAATAATTTCACCGGGGGTTAAAGTAGGACTTCCCTCAGAATTTAAAAAAGTATTTACGCCAATAATGGGGAATTCACCGTTGTGCTTGAGCGTTTCGTAATGCAGTGATTCCTCCTGTATTTTACTGCGCTGATACATCGTTTCCATAGCACCCAAAACACCGCCGCGTTCGGTAATTCGTTCAAACTCGGTAAGTACGGCATCCTCAACTAAGTCTGTAAGTTCTTCAATAATGAATGAACCCTGAATGGGGTTCTCGTTTTTGGTAAGTCCCAGCTCCTTATTAATAATCAACTGAATAGCCATGGCACGCCGTACAGAGTTTTCAGTAGGCGTCGTAATGGCCTCATCATAAGCATTCGTATGCAGTGAGTTGCAGTTATCGTAAATCGCATACAAGGCTTGTAGTGTGGTTCTGATATCATTAAAGTCAATTTCTTGAGCGTGAAGCGAACGACCGCTGGTTTGAATATGGTATTTCAACATTTGCGCACGTGGATTAGCTCCGTATTTTTCTTTCAGAGCCTTAGCCCATATACGACGCGCCACACGACCAATCACCGAATATTCGGGATCAATGCCGTTTGAAAAGAAGAACGAAAGATTAGGACCGAACTTATTGATGTCCATTCCTCGGCTCAAGTAGTATTCCACGTATGTAAAACCGTTTGCCAGCGTAAAAGCCAACTGTGTAATGGGATTGGCTCCCGCCTCGGCAATGTGATAACCCGAAATAGAAACAGAGTAAAAATTACGAACGGCATTATCAATAAAATACTCTTGCACGTCACCCATCAATCTGAGCGCAAATTCAGTACTAAAAATGCAGGTGTTTTGCGCCTGGTCCTCTTTTAAAATATCAGCTTGTACCGTTCCTCGAACCGATTTAAGCGTATCGGCTTTTATTTTTTCATACACAGCTGCGGGCAACACTTGATCCCCCGTTACACCCAGCAGCATCAAAC
>CAJXMT010000143.1 GCA_913056155.1 uncultured Cryomorphaceae bacterium | reverse complement strand
GGTAGCGTCTCTAAGGAGCTGATATCGGTAATTGACTCATCGGCACAAATTTCAATGTTACTTTTTGTATTAAGTGACTTATTAGGATCGGGCGGATCAATGTTTACGGGTCCCGACGACAAAGTAGGCGAAATAAACGGCACAAAAATCACATATCGCGAATTTGAGCAGCGCGTTCAAAGTGCAGTAGAAAATCGCTTAGGCGGATCTGCCAGTAATGAACAATTACAACAGATGCGTAATCAAGTTTGGCAAGAGATGATTCGAGAGCACACGCTCGACCAACAAATGAGTGATTTAGGTTTATCGGTAAGTGATCGTGAAATCTTCCACACCATTAAAAATGATCCGCAAAATCAAATTTTGCGAAGTTATTTTACGGATCAACAAACCGGACAACTTATTCAACGTTTTAGTAATCCCAACGGCACCGTTAATACCGATGCGGTATTAGCTTACTTTCAACAAATTTTGAGCATCGACCCGGCAGAACAACCTGAAGTAGCCGACGCCCAAAGAGGTTTCCGCTTTTTGATTGACAATATGCGCACTATGGGGCGTGACAGCAAATACGGCTACTTAATCAGTAACGGTCTTTATGCTACCGAATTGGAAATTCAAAAAGCCGATGCAGAGCAGGGAAGACGTCACACCATTCAATATGCAGTGAAACGTTACAACTCAATGCCCGATCAAGATTTTAAACCTTCAGAAAGTGAATTAAAAAAGTATTACAACGAAGTAAAAGATGAAGCGCGCTTTAAACAAAAAGAAGCCCTACGCTCCATTGAATATGTTGTGTTTAATGTGTTACCAACGCCCGGCGATACCCAAAGCGCCTATCATGCATTAAAACAAATAATTCAACCTTTTAGTTATGCTACGGATGACACACTTTTTGTAAACGAAAATGGCGATACTCCTTTTAATGTAAGTTGGAAAGCAAGTTACAATTTACCTCAAGGTCAAGATAGCGTAATAATGAATTCCGATACAGGAGCCATTGTAGGGCCTTACCTCAACAAAAATAAATACGAATTGACAAAAGTGCTGGACTTTAAAGTTTCTCCTGACTCTGTTAAAGCACGGCATATTTTAGTCGGGTTTCCACAAGAAGGTGAAGTGGATACAGCCGAAATTCGAAAAACTGCCGATAGTTTGAAAACGGCAATAAAAGAAGGTGCCGATTTTGGTATGATTGCGCGTCAGTTCAGTTCAGATCAAAGCTCGCGTAATGAAGGCGGAGAGTTGGAGTGGTTCACTGAAGGCAAAATGGTGAAACCATTTAACGATTATTGTTTTGAAAATAAGCCCGGGGATATGGGAATGGTCACCACTCAATTCGGTTTTCATATTGTAGAAATAATGGATCAAACCCCTGATGTTCAAAAAGTATTGGTAGCTATTGTGGATGATTTCATTGAACCCTCGCAACAAACTTTCCAAGAGTTTTATTCAGAGGCCAATAACTTCGCTCTTGAAAATAAAGATCCCGAAGACTTTTTGAAAAACGGAGTATTGTACGGCAGCCAATCAGCTCCCACTTTGCGTAAAGGAGATCAAAATCTCGACGACTTGGAAAATTCGCGTGAAATTATACGATGGGCTTATGAAAATGAAGCCGGTGACGTTTCGCAAGTGTTCGATTTACAAGGAGAATACGTTGTGGCACTTATCACTGAAGTTAGGGAAAAAGGACGTATTCCATTTGATCTTGCTAAAGATAACCTTGAAAAAGAACTTGCCAAAAAGAAAAAAGCGGCTGGCGCTATTAAAAAAGCCAAAGATGCTCAAACGCCTCAAGATGCAGCGAAAGCCTGGGGAGTTAAAGTTCAAGCTTCTGAAACATTCACCTTTAACGATTTCTCCATTTCCGGTTTGGGTATAGAACCCAAAATACAGGGGAAAGCATTTACTTTGGAAAACGGAGCATCTGCCGGTCCACTAGAAGGAAATAACGGCGTTTATTACATCACCTTGCAAATGGCGCAGGATGCCCCGGGTGGAGCGTCACGTCAAACCTTGGAACAGCAAATGGGAACCAACGCTGCTACTCGTGCCGAACAAGCACTTAAAGAAAAAGCTGATGTAAAAGATAATCGAATCAAATTTTACTGATTCCTTATTCTATGTAAAACAAAAAAGCCGACTTTTCAGTCGGCTTTTTTTGTGTTCACACAACTGCAATTTATTGGTGCTCCATCAAACCTTAAATCCGTTTTTGACAAAAGCCCAAAACTCATTGAACCCGCTTTTTGTAGTCAAAACGCGCTTCACCTCAACCAATACAGATTGATTTCTTGTGTTACCTGCCGGTTCTGAAGCACTTTTCTCCTCTTCATAGTTCAGTTGATCACCCAATTTCACATAATTATTCATGAAATTGTCATCGGAGTCCATTCCTTTAAATCGGTCATGCTTATCGGCCAGCTCATCAGCTTTTTTGTACCGTTGGGTATAACTCGCGTATCCCTTCTTCTCTTCCAATAACCCCAAGTTATTATGAGCAACCGAGTCATCAGGATCAATAGTTATAGTTCTTTTGTAATCTTTAATGGCACCGTCAATATCACCGCACGCATCGCGCACATATGCACGGCTCGAAAACCTAAAGGGATTTTCAGGTTGCAGCTCAGCGGCTTTGTCAAAATCAACCAAGGCCAAACTTTTCTTGTTTAAGTGAAAGTAAGAAATACCGCGTTCGTAATAAATATAGGCGTTATCGGGATCTGCATCTAAAGCTTTAGAAAACAATTCAACCGCTTGTACGTAATTCTCATCTTTGTATGCAGATTTTCCCTTGTCAAAATAATTCATATCATCATGTCTTTAACTGAGTTTCCTTTGTTTCGTAAATACTGTAACGCACAAACCCACTTCAAAGTTGAGTCCAAAAAGGTTTTAATTGAACGTCAAATTATAGGCGAAAAATATTTTGAAACCAAAATTATTGCGCGTCAATTTCCTGAGATGCTCAAAATTCGCGAACTCATTGAACGTTCCAATAAAATATACTGCACAAGCACTCAGGAGGAATTTGAATCCATATCAAAATCACATACCATCATAAAGATTTAATCATTTTTACGTGAATAATTCGGTCTTCACTGTACGTCCTCCCCTCTATTTCAAATCCAAAATCTTCGTAAAAGCGTTTCAAATACAATTGAGCAGAAATTTCAATACTGTCGGCTGTTGTGTTTTTTCTTATTTCGGTCAGAACCCGATCCATCAGCAAGCGCCCCAAACCGTTCATGCGTAGAGTCTTTTTTACCACAACCCTGCCGATATGTACGGTATTCGGTTCTGAAAGAAAATAATAACGCGCATAGGCGCAAAGATTATCCTCCACATCGTACAACATGAGGTGGGAAGCGCGAAGATCTAAATCGTCACAATCTTGAAACGGGCAGTTTTGCTCCACAACAAAAACAGCAATGCGCAGCTGCACAATTTCATACAACTCAGCTGCAGATAGTTCTTCAAAAGTTTTACGAACAAAGAAATATTCGGGAACTTTTTTACTCGCGTGTTGTTTTTCCATCATAATTTGAAAATATGCGAATTTACACACTTCAACGAGAACAATACTTGCCAATAAGCTTAGAAAAAGCCTGGGCGTTTTTCAGCACACCGCTCAACTTAAATGAGATGACTCCCGATGATATGGCATTTGAAATACTTACCGATGTAAAAGGAAAAAAGATGTACCCCGGGATGATCATCAATTATAAAGTAAGTCCATTTCCCGGTGTTAAAATGCGTTGGACCACTGAGATTACGCACGTTGAAGACCTCAAATATTTTGTGGATGAACAGCGTTTCGGTCCGTATTCATTCTGGCATCACAAACACTTTTTTGAAGAGGTAGAAGGCGGTGTAAAAGCTATAGACATCGTTGATTACGGTTTACCCTTGGGCCCGCTGGGTGCTATTGCGCAACAGGTTTTCGTGAAAAATAAATTGAAGCAAATATTCGATTTTAGGTTTCAAAAAATGGAAGAGCTTTTTGGGAAAGTAGAAAACAATTCGAATGAAGTTGTAGCTTAGTGAGCTTAACGGTGAAGAAAAACCGGGAGTTGAAGTTCTTATTGACTTTCATTCTCATCAACCTCATATTAATTTCCCGCTGCACTAAGCCTTATTATGGGTTTTTCGCGCTCGATAGGAACTAAACTCCACTCTCCGTTAATTTTTGTGGCATTCAAATAAATGCGGTAGCGAAACAGGCGGTGTTGAAATATAACTACGAGCGGGTGCGCTAAAAGAAAAGGGCCGTCTTTTTTGGTGATGTATTCTGCGTTAACGAACCGAACACGATTCCAATCAATTCCCATTTTAGTACCTGACTTTACCACGTCCGTGAAATCACTCAATAAATTATATTCCATATTGAATCCCAACAGCGTACTGAAATTTTCAATGATTACTGAATCGTGAGTATACAGTTTCTCAAAGTCTGTGGTTTTACCGGTTCTCAGCGCTTTAAGATAGTCTTGTGCCAAATCTTCAACATCAGTATATTTACGTGCCGGTTCGGCCGGGATTTTATGATTTGATGCAGGTTCACCTCCGGTCAAACGAGTAACAGGCAGAACCATCATACACGCAAACAATACCGTGCAATAAACCGAGGGTTTTACAGCCTTTTTATTGGTAACATCCACAAAATAACGTACGGTATTCAACCCAATCATAGTTTGTCAAAATTACAAAATAAACCCGGAGCTTTCACACGTTTTTACACAACGTGTAATGGCGATTATGTAAACAGCGGGTATTGAGCGGCAGCCGGTTGCACAAAGGGAATTTCGGGATTCAATATCTCTTCAAAAACCTGTATCAACTGATATTCAAACACGTCCAATATTTCTTCATTAATCACATCTGAGTTCTCTACTTTTAGCGGTATAAAGCCGCTATTCAGGTTTTTCATTGAGTATATGCCCGAAGTAAAATCAACAGATTTCAATCTTTTGGAAACCACCCAAGCATAAAACAGCACTTGGCGCGCTTTACTCATTTCATACGCTTTATTTTTATCAAACAGCACATCAATACTTTTAATTTTGAGATGCTTAGGCTCAACCTTCCCCGACTTATAATCCACAACCCTCACGAGATTGTCAAACCGATCAATTCGATCGGCTTTGCCGTTTACAAAACAATTAATGCCCCCTACCTTTAGCGAGTATACCTCTTTGGACTCTTGACTGTGTATGTAAAAAGCACTGCCTTTTTCGCACTCGGCGGCTTGTACCTTTAAAAAACGGTTAACCATTTCACCGGCAACTTTATGCATTAAATAATTAGATCCAAATTGAAAGCCCCCTTTAAAATGCAGTTTAAACTTTTCATTCAATATTGCAGCAACTTGAGGTGTAAGGCGCCTAACATCATCGGCATTAATTAGTAAATTTTCTTTTTCATACTGCTGAAAAAGAACCTCTAAAACTTCGTGAATGACAGTACCAAAGGTACTGTTCTCAATATTCTCCTCCAACTCGTCAGGCTCTCGCACTCCGACAATGTACTTCAAGTAAAAGTCAAACGGAGAATTGAGGTAAGTATTGAGTCCGGATGCAGAAATTCCGTAACCTTCCCTAGTCAAATAATCCCTGATTTTCACCTGTATTTCCGGCGTTTTTTCAATTTCAGGAAGTGTGTCCTTTATCTTTCGGCTCTGAAAACTATGAACCCGATGCTTGAATTTACCCCCGGCTTTGATATGCCAATCTATTTCGAGTTGCCGAATGAACCGGCTGGGTTCTGAATGTGACATATCACTGCTCGATGAATCGTAAACTAAATCTATTTGAGCAGGATATTGCAACAAGCGGTAAAAGTGGTAGGCAAAAACAGCATCCGTAGCAGCGTAATCAGGTAAACCAAACTTCACCTTCACTTGGTGCGGAATAAGGGAAACGCCCTTTCGACCGCCCGGTATTACGCCCTCATTGACTGAAATAACGATAATTCGATCAAAATCCAAAGTTCTTGATTCGAGTATGCCCATAACTTGTAAAAAGTCAGACTTCTTGCCTTTCAAAGGCACGGTAAGTCCCGGCGCAATTAATCGCCAAAACTTCTCAAACTCTTCCGGGGTCGTTACTACCTTGTACTTTTCCATAAAATGAGCAGCGCTTCCCAGCACATCCAAAACGCCGTCCAGCATGAACAACTCAGTTGACTCTCCCCGTTGAGTCTCGAGTTTTAATCGAAAAGCTGTGAATAGCTCCAAGATCAGATTCAAAAAATCAAGTTGTGATTCGTTTCCGGTTGCATTCACATTCAACAACTTGAGCGTGTGATTACAAGACACCCATGATTTGAGCTCGTCAAAACTGAGATAAGCCTTTTGCGACCTGAGTAAATGGGCTGTCAACTCTGCTTGGTTATCCATTGTCAAAAGCTCTGCACCCGGATGCTTTAAAAACTCAATGAGCGATTCCACATGGATTCTATTGTGCTTATCTCGTCTCGCTAAAACACGAATTTTAAAAAGCAATTGCAAAAAGCCGTAATACCTGCTTTTATTTACGGGAATTCCCATTGTCACATTCACCTCATCAACATGAGGCGGTAACGAGCTCAACGCCGGTATCAATAAATTTTCATCAGCTAATATTAAAGCTGTTTTCTGCTCGGCATCTTCAGCGCGAATTAAACTGCCAGCCACCTTAGCAGCAGCGTATTCACCGGGTGCCGCATGCACGGTAATTTGTTTTTTCGGCGATGAAAAGCCGGCTGCATAATAGAGCTCTATATTTTTAGGATAAGTACTGACCAATTCACGAACAAACCTTCCCGCCTCGTGATCTTTGTTCTTATAGTAATACTCATCAACGCTTATGTGGATGCGAGCGGGGAATTCCTCTCGAATTTGTCTGAAAATTTGGTGTTCACAAGCATTAAAATTATTGAAACCCACCCATTCCAAGTTTAAAATATCGGGAAACCGGGTTTTCATATTTTCAACCGTATTTTGAGCGGCCTTTTTGTAAACATACCCTCTGTACCCGCCTTTTAATTCGTCAAACTTTGCGGTAAGCTCACAGTAAAATGGCTCCATTTTCTCCCAAAA
>CAJXMT010000142.1 GCA_913056155.1 uncultured Cryomorphaceae bacterium | reverse complement strand
AAAGAAGATGAAGCTGAGGAAAAATGCAACGATTATGAAACGCAGTTTAAAAACTCGTTTGCTATGGTTGGATTAGTTGGCGATGTTGATTTTGATGTCGATTGTTCAGTAAGAGAAAAATAGCCAAACGTTTTTTGTTCACTCAAGCCCCGCGCTTTTCTTTCCCGGGAGGAAGGAAAAAGCCGAGGCTTTTTTTGTTGGAGTTATTTCAAAGTGTCCACGGCAATTTTGGCGGAGTGCAAACAAAGCGGAATTCCACCGCCGGGATGTACACTGCCCCCGCAAAAATGCAAGTTTTTAATTTTACTTGAAAAATTGGGATGACGCAAAAAGGCTGCCGTGGCAGTGTTTGAAGCCGCACCGTACAAGGCGCCGCGGTATGAGGAGGTTTTTTTCTCAATGCCCGTGGGGTCTAAAATACTTTCATTTTCAATCAGCGGTTCAATATCAATTTGTAAAACGGAGTTGAGCTTTTTGATGATGTTTTTTCTTGCCTCATCAATCATAGCAGGTAAATAGCCGCCGTAATCTCCGGGTGCGTTGACCATTACAAACCAGTTTTCACAACCGGGCGGGGCATCTCTTTTTTCGTATTTAGAGGTGATGTTGACGTAAACAGTGGGATCATGGTGAATTTGTTTTTGGTCAAATATGGAGTCAAACTCTGCCTTGTAATCGTTTGCAAAAAAAATATTGTGTAAATCGAGTTGTTTAAATTGCTTTTTGATGCCCCAGTAAAAAATAAGTGCTGAGCCGCTGCGTTCTTGATTGAGCGTTTTTTCGGGAGCTTTGTGACCTCGCAATAATTTGCGGTACGCGGGAACAATATCCATATTGCAAAACACTTTATCGGCCAATATTTCAGCACCCGATTGCAGCTCAATGCCCACAGCTTTGCGCTCTTGAGTCAATATTCTTTTTACGGGAGCATTAAATTGAAATTTCACACCTTGTCTTTCTGCCAGTGCTTTCAGTTGAAGGGTAATTTCGTGCATACCGCCTTTGGGCAGCCAGGTCCCTTTACCGTGTTCTAAATGCGGAATCATGGTGAGCACTCCCGGCGCTTTATACGGGTTACTGCCGTTGTAAGTGGCATAGCGGTTGAAGAGCTGAATGAGTTTGGGTTCTGAAAAAAAGCTTTCATTTACTTGATTCATGGTTTGGGTCAAGGCCAACTCACGTATATGTGAAAGGGCAAAAAGTACTTCTTTGCGAAGGTAGTTTTGGGGTTTGTGCAGTGAGCTCTCTAAAAAAATGGGGGAGCTTACACGGTATAATCGCTCAGCACGTGATAAATAGTTATCCATGTTTTTTTTGGGCTCGTTAAAAGTTTCGGCTGCTCGGCGCGCAAAATCATCGGGTTGAGAGGGCGCATTAAATACTGTGCCGTCATCCCAAAAGTAAACGCACGCCGTATTGATGGCTTGGTAGTTGAAATAATCGCGCGGGTTCTCATTGCACAATTCAAAGAGTTCGTCAACCAATTTGGGGAGCGTAAAGAGTGACGGACCCGCATCAAAGCGGTAATCGTCTTGTTGAAAAGCGGTTAATTTACCGCCGGGGTAGCGGTTGGCTTCAAATACGCGGGTGTTAAATCCTTTATTGGCAAGTCTGATTGAGGCGGCAAGTCCGGCAATTCCCGAACCTATAACAACGGCTTTTTTCAATGCTGAACAACGGGTTTTGGTTCGAGCGCTAAAGTAAGATAATCGGGTCTGTCTCCCGCGTATTTGTGAATATATTTATTGATTACTTTACCTTTGTCGATAAGGAAAACACCCGGCATTTGCCAGCCGTCACCCATTTCTTTGCCCACAAGATGACCTTTTATAATGCCCGCTGCAAAGAATCGCCAAATCATTTTTGGGCCGAATATTTGTTGAAATTTGCCTTTTTGCAAGTTGAAATGTTCATATAACTCAAGATGGGGGTCACTGATCCTATGCAAATCGGCTAACTCATAAACTTTAAGTAATCGACTCGCATAATGCTCATTAGATTGATGCACAATAATCGGGGTTATGCCCTCTTGAAATAGTTGATCTTTAATTTTGAGTAAATCGGTCAAACCTTCTCGGCAAAATGTACAACCAAAATGCCTTAAAAATACCAGAAGCACTTTTGAGTCATTGGAAAGTTCGTATATGGTATCTCCTTGATTCGTTTTTATTTGATTAATCATTAAATGTTCACTCGTTTCCATTTCAACTTTACTTACAATATTGGGTTTGCATTACCTTAGTAAATACAAAATTCACAGCGTTTTGTTTTGTATCTATTCCCATATTAAAGAAATTGGATTCAAACATAGGTGCAATAAAATTGTTTACGAAAAACATGAAGAATAAAAAAGTCACTCTCAAAAAGTTTTTCATTGCTTGGTTCGCAGTGATGTTGGTTTTGGTGATTATCTATTTTCCTGAGGATAGAGGAATAGTTATTTCAGAGCCCGATTTTCACGTGACCGAATCACAGGAGATTTATTTTAAAAATATTAGGCAATCGCATTACGTCAAACAAACAGATGAACAGGCCGGGTTTGATTTGTACACGATTCGCTCTGCCGAAAAAGATTCTTCGGTGAGTACCTTCACCTTTACTATCGTGAATAATTGGCGTGCCGATGAGGCTTTTATTCGCATGATGCCCATGCCGGCGCTTTTCGAGCAAGACCCCGAAAAGATGATTTTGCTTTGCAGTGAATACGGCTCTGACCAAAAAGATACGTTGCATTTATTGGGGCGATCGTCTTATGATCATTATTTGTTTGCCGCACAACTCTACATGAAAATTATTGACGATTATACTTTTGAAGTAGTTAATGAAGTGGGTGAAACGATGCCGGTTTTGGCTCGCGGAGAACATCGGTTATCAGTAAAAAAAACGCTTAAAGATTATTTTAAACTCACGGGTAAAATCAGGTGAGGGACTATTGAGGTTGAAAAATTACCGGCGCGGTTTTTTAAACACAGGTACAGTAGAACACGGCTCGCCGTACATAATTTGTTTGGCGTATTTGGAGAGTTCTGCTGCTAACTTAACATAGGCGCTAACAGGTACTTCGCGTTTGCTGCACCCTTTGATAATGACGCGTTCGCCGGTGTACTTTGAAAAATCAATATTGTGAATGAGTGCCTCGAAAATAGCATTTTCTAATTCTTTTTCAGAGCCGAAAACCATCAGCTTGGCGCTGTTACCCAACTTGGAGGCAATCAACATATAAGCCCACGTGGGAATGGTGGCATCAACCCTGCACGTAACGGCAACATACTTACCGCGAAAATTTTCGGGATCGATCTTATCCACGGCTTCGCGAAAATCTTTTTCTTTAAGCGCAATACCTTCCCACAAATAGGGAGCAATATCAAAGATTACGCGTTCGCCGTCAGGATAAATATCCTCCAAATCTAATAATTGAGTGCGACTTTTCTTTACGCGATTCACGATTTCCTCAGCCATGTTATTTGATTTTTTTGGTCAGAACCTCATCAACGTGAAACTCCACAGGGTGTTTGGGAATTTCACCGTTTTTTTAGCACAGCAATTTTAGTGATGCGGGTATGCATTTGACAATGAGCGGATAGTTTGGTGTTTCTGATTCGCCGTCTAAATTTAGAAGGGTGTTTTTGCAGTGAAAAACCGCTTTTTGGGTTTGAATGCGCTTTACGAATTTCGGCTTTTTGGCTTTACCGTAAATTTCTAATATAACTCGTGGTAAGGCAATGACGGAGAATGGTTTTATAAGCGTGAGATCGAGCTGTCCGTCGGCGGCATCGGCATCCGGCGCTATGTAAACGTTATTGCCAAATTGCGAGGTGTTGGCTGCCACGGCGCTGAAGAGCGTGAGTTCCTCAATGCCGTGATCGTGTTCTATTTTTACATAAAAAGATTTCCTCTTGAACCACAAACTCAGTACAATTTTTAAATAGGCACTAAATCCCCGCTTTTGATTTGCGGCCATTTTTTCGGCTACATCGGCATCAAATCCCAGACCGGCCAACATGATAAAAAATGAGTTGCCTGCCATTGCCGTATCAACGGTTTTTACCGTGGCTTTTTTTAAAAATGCAATGGCTTTATCGGGATTCTGCGGAATTTTAAAGTGACGGGCAAAGCCATTTCCCGAGCCGGCGGGAACAATTCCCATTATTCCGTTATATTTACTTACGGCTTTTGCCACTTCATTAACCGTGCCGTCGCCGCCCACGGCAACAACCGCTTTATTCTGTTTTGCACATTCAGTGGCAATTTTGTAGGCGTCCCCGGCTTTAGAGGTGAATTGAATTTCATCCCCGCCGGCCAGGTTCTTTTTTACAGCGGCTTGCGTTCGCTTGTTTCGATTGCCGGCTTTGGGGTTTATGGAAAATATAAAGGTTGTTTTTTTCAAGGTGTTTGAGGTTCTGATTATAAAATTGAGGTAAAGCCCGGGAAGACTGCGAAATTAGCCCGATTTTTGCAATTGAAGTTTATTTTCCGAAAAGCCGCATCTTCGGGTTTGATTATACGCCAAATGATATGCTGAAAAAACTTTTGAATAATTACGGTTTAGGTACGCGCATTTACCTGTCGATGGTACTGATGGTGCTGATTTCATTGGTGATTACAGGTGTGGTAACTATTTATTATTTTAAGGCTGAAAATGATAAATACCACTTGGAACGCCTTCAGCGACAGGAAAACTCCATTATTTTGAGTTTAAATTATTTTACTGTTGAAAATGAGGTGAATGAATTGAGTCCGAATTTGGAAAATAAAATTCATCGCGTGGCTGAAATCAACAACCTCGACCTTAATGTTTATACGCTTGCCGGGGATTTGCTGGGATCAACCCGGTTTGACTTGTTTGACAGCGGATTGCTTGAACCTCAAATTACGGATTCGCTTGTTCGCGTAATCTTGGAACAAGAACATTTTGTAACAGAGGAAAGAATCGGTGAGCAATCATTCCTTTCTACGTATTTTATTTTGGAGGATGACCGAGGTGATCCGCTGGCCATTATTAACTTACCTTACCGCAAGGATGAGAAAATTTTGCGTGACAGAATTAATGAGTTCTTAATAGCACTTGCCGAGGTTTACATATTACTTTTCGCGGGATCCTTATTAATTGCTTATTTTTTATCGGCTTATATCACCAATTCACTCAAACGCATTAGCGATAAATTACGAGAGGTGCGATTTACGGAGAAAAACCTGCCTATAGAATGGCATGCCAATGATGAAATAGGTGAGTTGGTAGCTGATTATAATCGCATGTTAAAAGATTTAGAGGAGAGTGTAGGGCTGTTGGCCCAAACTGAGCGTGAATCGGCATGGAAAGAAATGGCAAGGCAGGTAGCACATGAAATTAAAAACCCGCTGACGCCCATGAAGCTGAGTATTCAGCATTTGCAACGAGTAGCGGCAGATAATCCGGCTGATTTGGATAAAAAGTTGAAGCAACTGAGCCGAAATTTGGTTTTTCAAATTGATGCACTTTCAAAAATTGCTTCGGCCTTTAGTGATTTTGCCAAAATGCCGGGTGCCGAATTAACTGAGGTGGAGTTGATCCCGCTTTTACAAGAGGTGGCCGAGTTGCACAATACTCAAGATAAAGTAGAGGTTGTGCAGCCCGAAGGTTTTTCCGGGTTGACGGTTACTGCAGATAAAAACCAGTTGATACGTATATTTAATAATCTTATTTCAAATGCGTTACAAGCCGTACCTGAGGACAGAGTGCCCGTAGTTAAGATTGAGTTGGAAGTGAAGAATAAACGCGTTTTTGTGGCAGTTGAGGATAATGGAACCGGTGTGCCGGATGAGGTTGCCAAGAAGATTTTCAGGCCTAATTTCACGACCAAGTCAAGTGGAATGGGATTGGGGCTGGCCATGGTAAAAACCATGTTGGCTGCAAACAACGGAAATATATCTTTTACCACGCAACGCGGAAAAGGCTCCGTTTTCACCGTGGAATTGCCGCTGACGTCAGCCAAATAAGTGTTTTGCCGGCAATTTGGCTGAAGTTGCGTACGGTTCTGACCAAAAAAATAAAGCTGTATAAAGTTAAAAAAATACGAAATAGGCAATTGTGACGTTTTTAAGGAAAACAAAGGCTTATGACACATTTTAAAGAGAAGACAGCGAGTAATAAAAAGCGATTTTTGTTTTTTATGGCGGGATTGGTTACGGCAACGGCTTTAACCCTTATGGCTTTTGAGTGGCGGGTTTATAATCCCGAATTGAAAAAATTGAGCACCGAGCCGGTGAATGAGTTTGCGGAACAGGATCCTATACCCGTTACGGTGAAACAACCTACATCGCCGCCACCCCCGCCGGCCGCAACGCCTAAACCGGTTCCTGATGAGCCGGAAGTGAAAGTGGATGAACGCGATCTCACAAAGAATGAGCCCGGGGAGGATTTTAATTTTGACGATTTCCCCGACGGAGCCGATGAGGGTGAGGTTGAAGAGGATGTTCCCGGTTCGCCCCGAGGGATAGAAAAAATGCCTGAATTTCCCGGCGGAGATATAGAAATGACAAAATTTTTATCAAGTAAAATCAGATATCCCGAGTATGCTAAAGATCGGGGAATTGAGGGAAAGGTTTATTTGGAATTTACGGTGACCAAAAAGGGCGAAATTGAAGATGTTGAGTTGCTTCGCGGTATTGGCGGCGGTTGTGATGAAGAGGCTGAACGCATATTAAAAGCTATGCCACTCTGGAAACCGGGAGTTCAAAACGGTGTAAAAGTAAGTGTGCGCCACAGAATTGCCATTCTTTTTAAATTGCATTGATTTTTCACGCGTGAATTTGTGGATGGTAGTCTAAATTTGTAGTTCATTTATGAATCGCGTTTAATTATGACACTACAAGATTTACAGCCGCATATTGAAGAGGCTTTAAAAACCGAGGAGCCCGGCCAAGATGAAATGGCACAATATACCGGTTTTATTGACCACACCTCACTAAAGAATACAGATACCGAAATTACGGTGACTGCTTTTTGCGAGAAAGTGGTCGCGTTTGATCATCATAAATACGGGTTACCTGCTCTTCCTGCGGTTTGCGTATGGCCGTGCTTTGCTGAAGCAGCCTCAAAAGTTTTAAAAAACCACCCTACTCAAGTGGCTTGTGTGGCGGGGGCTTTTCCCTCG
>CAJXMT010000141.1 GCA_913056155.1 uncultured Cryomorphaceae bacterium | reverse complement strand
TTTGCACGGTTACCGCAAGCTGTTTTAAAATCCAACGTCGATTATCACAACACGCGTTACACCGTAACCCACAATTCCAAAAAATCGAGCAATATTGTTTTTATGCTGGGGAGTTCATTCAAATACATTTTTAATGAACGCTGGGGCGTAACCATGAGCGCCGATTATATTGCGGGCAGACTCTCATTTAGCGACATACAATACCAATCCCCCGACTCCCCTTTTCAACCCGAGTTTGAAGAAAGACTAAACGTGGGTTACACCGCCATCTCTGCACAAGCAGGAGTGTTTTTTTACCTCAGCAAAACCTACCGTTAATCGCTATGCTGCAAACCATATCCTTTATTCGCCACGCCAAAACAGAGCAGCCCGGTCTTGGTGAAAGTGATTACAACCGCGCACTTTTACCGCGCGGCTTCAAAGATGCGCAACTCACGGCAGAAGTAATCATCGCAAAAAATACAGTGCCTGAAATACTAATAAGCTCAGGTGCCGTAAGAGCTTTACAAACCGCGGAAATACTGTTGGACGTTTGGCGAAGTAATGGCTTTGAAGTCAAACACCAAGTGGAAAAAGAGTTGTACTTATCACCCGTAAGTACACTGTTTGAAACGGCACAAAAATCTCTCACTCAATTCAATCATGCAGCCATCGTTGCTCACAATCCCGGTATTCATGAAGCTGCAGCCTCCCTGAGCATATTACCGCAGCATGAGGCACCCACTTGTGCCGTATTTCATTTTCAACTTCCCACGGGTTTTGCATTTCAAAAAGGCATCAATCCCAAATTCGTGATTTTCCCCCGCGACTTCAAATAGTATATCACGTGATTTTCGACCATTAAACAACTAATAAAACCAACACTGTAAGGGTCTACGTAATATTACATGTATATACAAACAATTTTGATTTCGGCACGTTTAAAACTTCAAATCAAAATATACAAACATGGATTTACAAACTTCAAATGAAATTTTTCACGAGCGCTATGCCGTAAAAAAATTCAATGCCGATAAGTCACTTACTCAAGAACAAGTGCAAATCATAAAAAACGCCATCAAAATGTCGCCTACCTCTTACGGTTTGCAGCCTTTTGAGGTGATTGAGATTACAGATTCCAAAATCAAAAAGGAATTGCAGCCTATGAGTTGGAATCAAAACCAAATTGTTGATGCTTCTCACCTGTATATATTTTGTGCCTACAACGAATTCGACAAAGATTATGTAGCCGATTTTGTAAACAAGGCAGCAGATATCTACGGATTTGGAAAAGACGAAGCTGAAGGCAGAACCGACTTTATGTGGGGCGTTTTTAAAGATCAAACTCGTGAACAACGCGCCGAGTGGGCTCGAAAACAAGCGTACTTGGTATTGGGCTTTACTTTGGCTGCGGCTGCAGCCGCCCATATTGATACCTGCCCCATGGAAGGCTTTGAACCCGAGAAATACAGCTCTTATTTAAATTTGAAGGGTCAAAACTTGACGCCCCTGGCTGTTTTAGCGGCAGGAGTGAAAAGTGAAGATGACAAAATGAACGGAGCGCCCAAAGTGAGACGGGAAGAAGATGAAATCATAAAAACCAAATAATTCCACAAGTCGGTTTTGGTGTTTAATCAGAACCGACTTTTCTCGGTTATTCCCCCGAAAACACTCCCGATTTTACTATAACGGTTCTGAACGCTCTATCGTTTTTTTTGGAAAAACCCTTTGGAGAAGCCGAATACGGTGAAAAGGTTCTGACCAAAAATCACAAATTGATTTGATTTACAGATGTAAATAACAGCATAACAATGAACACCATTTTACACAAAGCCGATTCGCGAGGAGGAGCCGATCACGGTTGGTTGCGCAGCAGTCACACTTTTTCATTTGCCGGCTATTACCACCCCGAAAGAATTCAGTTTGGAGCGCTGCGGGTTTTAAATGACGACTGCGTGGCGCCGGGTAAAGGTTTTGGAACGCACCCGCACAACAATATGGAAATTATTACCATACCACTGAAGGGTGCCTTAGAGCATGCAGACAGCATGGGAAATAAAGGCGTAATTCGTGCAGGTGAAATTCAGGTAATGAGTGCAGGCACTGGCATTCAACACAGCGAATACAACCACAGCAAAAGTGAGGATGTGGAGTTTTTACAAATTTGGGTTTTCCCGAATGCCGAAAACGTAACACCCCGGTATGATCAAATTGAGGCGCTCCCCGCTCAACACAAAAATGAATGGCAACAAATAGTTTCGCCAAATGCCCATGACGCCGGCGCGTGGATTCACCAAAACGCCTGGTTTCACCTCGCGGAGCTCGACAAAAACAAATCTGTAGAATATATGCTCAAAAATCCCGATCAAAACGGTGTTTATATTTTTGTTATAGAAGGTGAAGTAGAAGCCGGCGGACAACGCCTTTTAAAAAGAGACGGACTGGGGGTTTGGAATACAGAACATGTGACTTTCAAGAGTTTAACTAAATCCAAATTACTTGTTATGGAAGTGCCCGGTGTAATTCATTGATCTTTTTTGAAAACCTCGGAACATTTTAAGTGTAACGATGTTCTATCGATGGTTTATAGCTATAGAGATATATAGTTATTTTAGTGTTTCATAGTTGGTTTTTATGGTGAACCGACTCGAGTTTTACTCGGGTCGGTTTTTTTTTGGTACTACTCAAAACATCAGTGGAGACAATTCACTATTTATATCGTTCAAAATTTCACCCTTGTACTTTAATTTGTATTGAAGTACCCAACGCGGGTGTGGTATGGATTTGATTTCACGAAACCAGCCGTGTTTAGCATTGAGTTTTTTCAAAAACTTCAAGTTTTTACCTTTCCCGATGCTGTAGGCTATATTGCGATTTGCACCCATATTTACTTGTTTGTTCATCCAATCCACGATATGCGGAGACAGTGTATTTTCAAGATCTTTTTCATCGTAATAATTGAGGTTTTTTCCGTTTTTGACAAAGCCCAACGGGCAAACCGATCCGATATAAAAGTGTTTATAAAAAACTTCAGGGCCTCCCAACACTTCAATCATTTCATGAATAAAAGTTGAAGACAACTCCGCACGCTTTTCAAAATTATTTTGAATACCCAAATTCTTTTCTAAGTGAACGGGATCTGTAAAAGATATGCCGGTTACACCCGCCCCGAATCTGCCCGGATTGATTCCCAACAAAAACGTGCGCTTGTGCTCGCCTTTCATAAATTTTTCAGCAAATGTCCTCACCGTTTGCAAAACCTCTTCACTTCCGTAGGGAAACAAAACTTCAACGCCTTCAGGCACTTTTAAATCGGCGGGTAAACTCTTGAAAAAACCGTAATAGCGCTCGCCAAAATCATGTGGTAATGCACTCATTATCCGCCGGCTTGTTTGGTGTTTGAATAACCTTTTTCCTTCAACAATTCCACTATTTTGGAACGCATTTCACCTTGAATAATGATTTGCCCTTCTTTGGCTGAACCACCTGTTCCGCACGCCGATTTCAGTTCCTTGGCCAAGTCTTTTAAATCTTGGTCAGAACCGACAAACCCGTCTACCACAACAGCGGTTTTACCTTTGCGGCCCTTCTTTTCAATACGCACTTTGAGGCGCTGTTCTTGAGGCGGTAAAGTTTCTGCTTCCTCTTGCTCATCATCGTATTCAAAATCACTTGAAGTACTGTAAACTACACCTTCACGGTGTTTTTTGCTCTTCTTGCTCATTCTCGTATGTATTTAATTTATTATCAATCAGTGCATGACTGTATTGTTGCAAATAAGCTTTCAATTTACGCTTGTAAAATACCAATGACTCGGGTTCATCTTCATAGCGATTGTATTGCAACGTTTCGTCCTCCCTATATTTGTACAATCGCGGTACGGTACTAAAATCGTAAGCCAGGGTGTATGAACTGTCAATCCATCTGTAAACTTCGTTGTAATAATTAATGGCAAACGGCTTGTTGGGTTCTGACCGAAATACAGAATTTCCCCACGCGGCAAAAGTATCGGGATAATGAACAAAATCCAAAACAGAAGGTAAAATATCAATTTGCTGAGTGACACGCGACGAAATACCTGCGGCAAAAAGGGAGTCACCGGGAGCGTAAAAAGCAAGCGGAATGCGATAAATACCCATCATATTGCGATAGGCGTCACGGGTAGTCCCGGCTGTGTGATCTGCGGTAATGACAAAAACAGTATTTTGAAACCAAGTGCTTTTTTTTGCCTTCTCAAAAAATGTGTGCATCGCATAATCAGCATAGGCCAATGATTTCAAAAACGGCGATTCAATTTCACTCCAACGGTTCTCATATTTTTTGGGAATAGTGTACGGATGATGACTTGACAAAGAAAAAAAAGCACTTAAAAAAGGCTCGGGCATGGTGTTCAACCGCTCATTAAAATAAGCGTAAAACGGCTCATCAAAAACACCCCACGTACCGTCTAAATCTGCTACAGAACCCGGATATTCACTTTTGCCCGCGTACTCTTCAAAACCCGCAATTTTCGTAAACGAATCAAACCCCATTGTGCCGTTTTTACCGCCGTGAAAAAAAGAAGACGAATAGCCGTAAGGCTTGAGCGCATGAGCCAAGCTGAATATAGAATTGGTAGCGTAAGAGCTTTGAATATAAGGAGTATTCATCAAGGATGGAATGCCGGCTAAAACAGCCGGCAAAGCCTCAATTGATTTTTGTCCGTTCGCAAAAGCATTGTCAAAAACCAAACTGCGTTTTAAAATGGAATCCAAATGAGGCGTGTAGCCGCTGTAATCATTCAAAAAACCAATATGTTCTTTGGAAAAACCTTCTAAAATCAATACCACCACATTTTTTTCGGGCTTTTGGTCAGAACCGAAATAACGCCGGCGAGAAAAAAGACGTTCAGCCTCCCGTTGAGGCATAAACTCAAATTTTGGAGGTGCCTCCCTGTTGAGTCCGCGCATAAGCACAAACGGCGTATTGAGCACGAGCGAAGCATTTTGGGCAGTGGTATAAATACCCGCGTCAACCGGCGAAAGCGGAGACAACTGCAAACCGCCGCGCGCCGCAATCCCCATAAAAACCACACCGGCGCTGAAAAACAAAAAACCCCAACCGTAAAAAACCTTACCGGGCACAATCACGCGGCGCTTCATTACGGCTGTGTTCTCATACATCCAAATCGCACCGGCCATAAGCACAAACGCCGCGACAAATATGTACCAAAAGTCCACCGCAAAAACAGCAAATAGAGCACCTAAATCCTCATCGCCGCCCATCAACTTAAACAGCTCAATACCCGATCGCTTTTTACTAAAAGGAAAGTAAGCCCAATCTATACCGTTTAAAATCACCGTTACTAACAGCGGTATATAAAAGAAAAAGCGCAGAACATTTTGGTAAGTTCGGTGAAAGTAAACAGGCACCGGCAAAGCCGACAAAATAAGAAAGGGAAAAAACAACCACCCCAAAGCAGATAAATCAAAGCGCAAACCGTAAAAAAGTAAATCGAGCGAGGCCTCATCAAAAACCCCCCGGTTAAAAACCCAAAAAAGTACACGGCACACCGTAAAAACACCCATTGCCAATGAGAGTTTCAGGAGCGTTTGTTTCCACAAATCAATTAACCCGTTCATAACGCAAAGGTAACAATGTCTTCATCTTGCCCGGAGCGGCATAAAAGAAAATCCTACCTTTGTAACCCTCAAATAAATGACAATGAAAATAAGTAGAATCCTCGTGCTTACCGATTTTAGTGAAAGCGGAAAAGCCGCTGAGCAAACAGGCATCTATTTGGCACAAACGCTGAATAGCCAACTTACATTTATGCACACTATCGATGCGCCGGCGGGTTGGGATCACTTGAACTTTGGAGGGGACAACACATTCTTGAAAAATCCCGATTCCCTGAGCGCAGCCTTTCCCGAGCTCAAAGTTGCCATTCAAGAGGCTCGTGACCATTTTAATAAGTTAGCTGAGCACACTGCCGCAAGCGGAGTAAAGTGCGACACCGAAATACTTTTTGACCGTAGTTTTGAAGACATAGAAGAACTCACGGAAAGAGAGAACGCCCAATTACTGGTCTTGGGAATGGCCGGCGCCGGAAACAAAAAATTCGGATCATCGGCTAAAACCGTTTTACGCCGCACAAAAGTGCCCGTGGTGTTCGTTAGAGAAGTCCCTATTAATCATATTGATAACTTTTACATTGCCACAGACTATAAAGACGCAAAACGCATCAAATCCATCATGCACATGCTGGGCGATTTTGCCGGACAATTCAAGTTGAATCCCGAGCTGTTGTACGTCAATACCCCAATCGATTTTAAAAACAGCGAGGAGCTTGAAAAACTGAAAACCGACTTTTTAAACAAAACAGAACTCAACGACGTTCAAACTGCCGAAATAAATGATTATCACGTCTATGAGGGCATTGCCAAGTTTCGCGAAAAACAAACCCAAACATCCCTTTGCGCCGTAATCAATAAAAAGCAGAGCGGTTTGAATTACTTTTTGCACAACAGCAAAACCGAGGAGCTGCTCAAAAATTTCATCAAACCCGTTTTGGTGGTAAAGGAAATGGAATAATATGTCGTTAAACCCACTCAATACACCGCCATACAGTTCATGAAAGAAGTTTTAAGTGCCAAAGCCGCTGCCGATTTAGAGTTTGATAAACTCAAATCTATTTTAGCCGATCACTGCGAAACTGAAAATGGCAAAGAAAAAGCAATCAGTCTGCAGCCCAATACTGAATTTGAGTTTTTGCAAAACGAACTACTTTGCGCAAGCGAATACAAAAATTCTTTCCATCAAATTCGCATCCCCGCATTAACTGCCGAGTCAATCAGTAAAGACCTCAAATTACTTTACATCGACAACACCGTTTTGGAAGAAGAGCGATTGAACCTTTTACGCTCACTGGCCGGAGACATCAACAACCTACTCAAGTTTTTAAAGAAAAACAGAGAAATGTATCCCCTGCTCTACGACCGCACGGCGCACGTGGAAATCACTCAAATCATAGCCGATACTATCAATCGCGTGCTGAATCGCGAAGGAAAAATGAAATCAAACGCCTCACCGCTTTTGATGAAACTCAAGGGAAAAATTGCCGGCGTACGCCGTGAAATAGAGCGCCAATTCCAAATAGCTCTCGCCAAATACCGCGCCGCCGATCAACTGGACGAAACGCGCGAAAGTTACATCAACGGCAGGCGCACACTCGCCGTGAAAGCCGAGTTTAAACGCAAAATTGACGGCCCGGTTATGGGCAGCTCAAGCAGCGGAAAAGTGGCTTTTGTAGAGCCGGCAGCAAC